>DASXRR010000066.1:0-1502 GCA_036506475.1 Chloroflexota bacterium | reverse complement strand
TGGGTCGGTCTTGTCCGAGGCCGGTCGGCATCACGTATACTCGTACGGCGCCGCGCGCCGAAGTGGCGGAATTGGCAGACGCGCTACGTTCAGGGCGTAGTGGGAGTACTCCCGTCGGGGTTCGAGTCCCCGCTTCGGCACTCACTCTAGAGACGATCGATAGTGCGTTGCGGGCTAGATCGCCATTGCCGCTGGCTAGCAGCTCGAACTGAAGGTTGGGCTCGAGCGCACTGTAGCCGGACAGCACGTCGGGTACGTGATCGGCGAGGGCGCGACACCAGCGAGTGATCGGCGGATGGTTGGCGCCACCCTCGAGGTCATACTGGTACCGCACGGGCCGCGGCGCGACGCGGCACTCTTGCGGACCGACCAGGGTCGGTATGACCTCGACTTCGGATGACGGCATTACAGGCGCTGGTCGGTGGCTGGGTCGGGCTGGCCGTCGAAGTAGCGCTCCAGGACCTCGCTGAAGACTGGCTCTGACGGGTCGGCGCGCAGGAACAGGGTCATTGACGAGCGCAGCTTGCGGGTGTCGATGCCGCCGAAGATGTGCTCCGCGGACGGTGCTTGGGACGCGGCGACGAGGCGTGCGCAGTCCTGCAGGCGTGGGCCGAGGACGGGGTGCTGCAGGTAGGCGCGCGCCTCGTCGAGGCCGGAGATGGCGTAGCGCACGGACATCGAGCTCTGGCCCAGGCCGGCGATCTGCGGAAAGACGAACCACATCCAGTGGCTGGTCTTGCGGCCGTTTCTGAGCTCCTGCACGGCGTGGTCATACGTCCCGCCGGCGTCCTGCGCGCTGACGAAGCGCTCGAGGTCGTAGTGATCGTTCATGGGTCGTGCCCTACTCAGCGTAGGCTGGCGGCCATACTGAGCGAGTGACCGAGTCGCAGCCACGGCTCCAGGGTCGGGATCGTACGTCCACTCCAGGTAGCGCAGTGGGTGCCCGTCGGCGCCGTCGTTGCCATCGTGGTCTGCGCCCGCGACGAACACCGACTCGACGTACTCCGTCGACTATGTGTACTTGCTGCACCAGCCTGGTCAGCCGCTACGCTCGATAGGTGAGACGCACGCGTGTGGGCTGTTCAGCCGCGCTGACTGGCTCCGTCTCCTGGATGAAATTGGCTTCAACAGCGCGTGCGCTGCCGTTCGACCACTCCGAGCTGCCGCCTGGATCGAGGGGTGTGTTCGTCGGACGCACGCACGGCTAAATGACGCGCCGCGCCTGGTCGCTGTTCGTGGCAGTCTCGCTGTTGTGGGGGCTGCCCTACCTGTTGATCAAGGTCGCCATCGCCGAGCTCGATCCGGCGGTGATCGTATTCGCGCGCGTGGCGATGTCGGCGGTCTTGTTGCTGCCGCTAGCCGTGGCGCGGGGCGTACTCAAGCCGGCACTCGAGCGCTGGCGGGCGGTGCTGCTGCTGACGGCGCTCGAGATCGTCGCGCCGTTTCTACTCATCGCGCATGGCGAAACACACATCACGTCGTCACTGGCGGGGCTGCTGATT
>DASXRR010000065.1:0-6303 GCA_036506475.1 Chloroflexota bacterium | reverse complement strand
TCGGCCGCCGGCACCACCCGCTGACTGCTGACGGCTGACGGCTGACGGCTGACCGCTGACCGCTGACCGCTGACGGCTGACGGCTGACGGCTGCCGGCCGCCTGCCAACGGCTGACCATTGACGGCTGACGGCTGACGACTGACCGCTGACGGCTGACGGCTTAGCCGTCGAACCGATACAGGTCATACCGATCCATGAGCTTGATGAGCTTGCTCGCGTAGCCTGGATCGGTGGCGTAGCCGTCCTCTTGAATGGCTCGAGCAAAGGCGCGAGCGTCATTGGCAACGGCCAGGGCATCGGCATAGCGCTTGTTGCGGGTGAAGAAGCGGCCGTGATCGTCGATCGACTCTTCGAGTGTGTAATAGGCCTTGAAGGGCGCCTGGACGACGACATCGCTGCCGTTGACGTGCTCCCACGTCGCGAGCGTGACGACACCCGCGGGGCCAGCGCCGTTGAGCGCCTTGATGCCGAACAGGTTGTTGCCCTGGCGGGTGAGGCGACTGCGGCCCCAATCGGACTCGAGAATCGCCTGGGCCACCGTGACGCTGGCGGGCACACCCGTCGCGCGGAACGAGCTGCGGGCGGCCGCGCCGACCGCGCTGATGAACTCGTCGCCGGTGCCGAAGCTGTGTGACTCGGGCGTACGCACCGCGGTCGTCGAAGGCGCAGCCGCGACGGCCACGGCCGGCATCGGCACAGGCGGCGTAATCGGGCCGATGTCGGCGCGCGCGA
Source organism: Chloroflexota bacterium (assembly GCA_036506475.1). Lineage (GTDB taxonomy): Bacteria > Chloroflexota > UBA6077 > UBA6077 > CF-72 > CF-72. Next base: position 5,570 of record DASXRR010000065.1, on the reverse strand, counting down.
CCCAGGCAGTCCCAGGCAGACGCAGGCCGTCGCCGAAGAACTGAACTTCGATGCGGCCGGCGTTGGCCGGTGCACCGTCGACGAGGCGCAGCTTGGTCCATTGCGGCAGGTCGTTGAAGCGCATCGCCTGCTCGTCGACGCCCGACCACAGCGCAGTCGCGCGGTGGTTGGTTACCCAGCGACCGGGATCGCCGGCCGGACCGACGGACGATACATCGACCCAGCCGATACCTGGCTGGCGGGTGGCGTAATCGCCGGCGAAGTTGACGAGCAGGCGGCCATCGCGCTCGAGGCCGGCGACCTTGAGGAACGTCCACTGCGGCAGATCGGTCAGCGAAACGGCTTTGTCGTCGGGACCCGACCACAGTCGGGTGCCCTGATGGGCCTGGACCCAGACCGGCAGCGGCTGCTTGGCGTCGGCATCGACCGCCGACACCTGGCCGGGCGGGGGCGCATCAACGCTCTCGACAGTCGTGGCATCGACCCACGCTTCGCCGGCACGGCGCAGCAGGCCATCGCCGACGTAGTAGACGGGCAGTCGCCCGCCGTTCGGTGGCCCCTCTACGCGCAGGAAGCTGCCGAGGGGCAGCTCGGTGAACGGGGACGCGTCCGCGCCAGCCGAGGACCACAGCCTGGTCGGGCCGGTGCTCTTGACCCAGCGCGTCACGGGCTCAGTGACAACGGGACGCGCACCTTCATCGCGCGTCACCTGGGCCTCGGTATCGGTGACATTGCCGTTCGGCAGGATCTTGACGGTGTTGACCGCGGTCGGGGTGCCCTCGAGCGCAGGCATGCTGAGCGAGGCATCGTCACTCAGTGGCACAGCAACCGAGCCGGCCTGCACAGCCGGATCCTGGTTGAACGCCACCAGAACGCGCGTGGTACTCGCATCGGGCGCCGCCTGCTGGAAACAGCCGGCGGCGATGTTGGTCAAGGCAAAGAGGACGACTGGCAGGCTAACGCGCTGCAGCGCACGAGCGGTCTTGCTCACGCTTGGGTTACGATCCGTCACCTTGCTCTCTCTTCGTAATCTCGCCGCGCAGGGCAGTGGCCGAGTATGTCGAACCCTGATGGGGTTGACAACACACAGGCGTGTACAGGGACGGTTACGGACCGATTACGGTTGAGTAGCTCCGAGGATCAGCGTGGCGTCGCCGAAGCTGTAGAAGCGGTAGCGTTCGCGGATCGCTTCGGCGTACGCGGCCATCGCGCGCTCTCGGCCGGCGAAGGCGCTGACCAGCATCAGCAACGTCGAGCGCGGCAAGTGGAAGTTGGTCAGCAGCGCGTCGACGACCTGGAAGCGGTAGCCGGGCATAATGAACAGGTCGGTCTCGCCTTCGGCGTGCCCGGTCAGCGCCCAGGCTTCGAGCGCCCGAACCGACGTAGTGCCGACTGCAACGACGCGCCTGCCCGCGGCGTGGGTCTCGGCAATGGCCGCGGCGACGTCGCCCGGGACGCAGTACCACTCGCGATGCATGCGATGCTGCGCTGGATCCTCGTGCGTGATCGGACGAAACGTATCCAGGCCGACGTGGAGCGTGATCGTAGCGATGTCAACGCCGCGCGCCGCCAGGGTGGACACCAGGCTGGGCGTGAAGTGCAGTCCGGCCGTCGGCGCGGCCGCGGAGCCGTCGACATCGGCGAACATCGTCTGATAGCGCTCAGGATCGCCATGCCAGCCGCGGATGTACGGCGGCAACGGGGTGTCGCCGGCGGCCAACAATGCGGCGTCGCTGTCAACGCGTATGTCGCGGATGCCTTCGGCGTGGGCGCCTTCGATGTGTATGGCCAGCGCCGGCGTGACCTGCACGACATCACCAGGACGCAGACGGCGCGCGGGGCGCGTCAAAGCTTGCCAGCGGCCCGCTGAGATACGACGCAGCAGCAGTAGCTCGGCCTGGCCGCCACCACGCAATGTGCCGCGGATGCGCGCTGGCAGTACGCGTGACCGGTTCGCCACCAGCAGGTCGCCAGGATCCAGCAGATCCGGCAAGTCACGCACCCAGCGATGCGCGAGCGCGCCAGTTGAGCGTTGCATCACCAACAACCGGGCCGCGTCGCGCGGCTCGATCGGCGCCTGGGCGATCAACTCGTCCGGGAGCTCATAGTCGAAGTCGGCGGTGCGCAAGCGGTTGTCATCCTGAGCTTGCGAAGAGCCTGTCCTGAGCGGAGCGAAGGAATCCGCTTGCCGAAACGTGTGTGCTCGCGGATCCTTCATAGCTCGCTATGCCCCGCGCGAAGCGCGTGGGTTCCTCGCCTCAGGATGACAGGTACGCTCTAACCAGGTGGGTTTCGAGGTGCTGGCGCGCGATGCGAGCTCAGGCCTGCGGGCGGGCGTACTGCACACCCCGCACGGCAACGTCCCAACGCCGGCGTTCATGCCGGTCGGCACCCGTGCCAGCGTCAAAGGGCTGCTACCAGCGGACGTTCGCGCGACGGGAGCGCCCGTCGTGCTCGCGAACACATACCACCTGCTGCTCGAACCGGGCGTCGACGTTGTCCAGCGGATGGGCGGGCTGCATGCCTTCATGCACTGGGACGGTCCGATCCTGACCGACAGTGGCGGCTTCCAGGTGTTTTCGCTGGGCAAGCTGCGCGAGATTACGTCTGACGGCGTGCGCTTCGCGTCGCACCTCGACGGTTCGCCCATGCTACTCACACCTGAGTGCGTCGTCGAAGCCCAGGAACGGCTCGGCGCCGACCTGATCATGCCGCTTGACGAATGCATCGCCGCCGATGCGTCGCGCGCTGAGACCGAGCGCGCACTCGAGCGCACGCTGGTGTGGTGGCAACGCAGCCAGGCCGCGCGGCGGCGGTCCGATCAGGCGCTGTTCGCGCTGGTCCAGGGCGGCATGTTCGCGGACCTCCGACGTGAAGCTGCATGGGCCGCGGTTGCGTCGGATGCACCTGGCTTTGCCATCGGCGGCTTGAGCGTGGGCGAACCCAAAGACGTCACCGCGTCTGTGCTGCGGGCGACGATTGCAGAGCTGCCGGCCGACAAGCCGCGCTATCTGATGGGCGTCGGTCACCCGCTCGACGTCGTCGCGTACGCCAGGTTGGGGGTCGATTTGTTCGACTGTGTCCTGCCGACGCGGCTTGGCCGGAATGGCACGGTGTGGACGGACGCGGTTGGCTCGCGGCTCGATCTCAATCGGCGAGCAGCGCTGAACATGCGTGGACCGATCGACGCGAACTGTGATTGCCCTGCATGCTCAGGGTGGGCAATCGGCGCGCTCGCGGCCATGTTCCAGGCGCACGAGCAATTGGCGCTCCGGCTCGCCAGCATGCACAACCTGCGCGTGCTGGTACGCGTTCTTGGCGACTTGCGTCAAGAAGTCCTTTACACTGCGTAGCAGATCGTTGATGCCCTGGAGAACCGGCGGTTAGTGACGACCACTGATTCCGCGCAGGCGCCGCCCACGACAAGCGCGAGCGTCGTCCACAGCGCGGAGCGACTGGGAGCACGATCACCAGCCGCTGTTCGAGCCGAGCGCCGCGCGTGGCTGATTTTGTGGGTTGCTTTCGCAACGTTCTGTGTGCTGCTCTTTTCGGCGGGCAAGTTTGTAGTCGACTTTGTCAGCACGGCACAGGTCGACCAGCTCGCCGTGGTCACCAACAGTCGCGGGCGACCGCTCGTGGTTGCGCCTGGCAGCGCCGAGCGCACTGTCCTCACGCGCACTGAGCTCAGCGTAGGTACCCAGATCGCGCTGGATCGCGAGACTGTCTCGACGATCGAGCTCGAGCTCTTCGACGAGTCAAAGGTCAAAGTGCTGGCCGGTGCGAGCGTTGAGCTGGCGCGCATGGAAGTCGGCCGCTTCATCAAGCAGCAGCACCTGGTGTTCGATCAAACCGTGGGCGTGGTGCAGTATCAAAGTGTTGGGCCCATTGACGTCGAGCTACCGCACAACGGCGTGGCGCATCTGGGCGCCAAGAGTGATGCGACGGTCTGGATCGACGAGGCGGGCCAGACGACCCAGGTGCTCGTGTACGACGGGGAGGCGCGGATCGAATCCGGCGGGCAGACGATGACCGTCCCCAAAGATAAGCGCGCGACGATCGTCGATGCACGCATCCTCGCCGTCGAGGATCGGGCGCAAGTGTTGCTGCCCAACGGCGACTTCGTCCGGCAGGACGATGGCTGGGTGCGCCACGACTTTACGACCAATCCGCTCCTGGACGTGATTGGCCAACGCTTTTGGGTCGCTGGCCCGGAGCTGGCCGACCGCAAGCTGAGCGCCCTGCGCGTGGTGCGTGAGAACTCACGCGGCGAGCACGGCGAAACCGGGCTGAAGCGCAACCTGAACAATCTCGATGTCTCGGGCTATCGCCATTTGTGGCTGGAGGCTTACGTGCGGGTCGACTATGCGTCGTTGTCCGGCGGCGGCTATCTCGGGTTCGAATACCCGATGATGCTCGGCATGAACTATGAGGGCGTCCGCGAGGGGTCCTCGCCAGGCCCGTGGTCGATCGGCTTCTATACCGCCAACCCGGATAATCGGCCAGCGCCAGCCGGGCGCGCCGAGCTGTGGCCGGCGGGCGAATGGCAGCAGTTCCGCGTCGACCTGATGAACACCGATCCCGAGAACATTCCGTATCGCCTGCGCGAGTTCTCGGTGATGGGCCAGGGCCACAACTACGACGCCCGCGTGGCCGGCATCGAGCTGATCGGAGAATAGGCCTGCGCCTTAGTCGCTACGCCGCCGTCAATCCACGCGCCGCGCGGTACTACGTTCTTCTCTAAAGAGAAGCAGACACAGGGAGGAAGTTCCCTTACCCCTCTGGAAGAGGAAAGTCAATTTCCCGCGCGGCGCGTGCAATCTTGGCGGCGCACCCTCGACGGCTGACCGTGCACGGTCTCAGGCCCGGGCGGCTTGAGCCCCGCCGCCGACTTCGCGGACCACGTTGAACACGTCGCGAATGCTTTCGAGTCGGCTCATGATGCGGCTCAGCCGATCGAGGCGTGGCACCTCGACGGTGGCCCAGACGGTCGCGGTCTGATCCTTGTGCACTACGGCACTCAAAGCGGTGATGTTGACCTTCTCGTCGGCCAGGATGCCGGTCACGTCGCGCACCAGTCCCTCGCGGTCCCACGCCTCGAGACGGACCGTGACCGGGAATACGTGCTGATCTGATTCGCTCCAGTCGACTGTAACCAGGCGATCTTTCTCGTCCTCGTTCAAGACTGAGGCGCAATCGGCGCGGTGCACGGTCACGCCGCGGCCGCGGGTGATGTAGCCGATGATGTTGTCGCCGGGCACAGGGTTACACGAGCGGCACACGCGGGTGAGCAGGTCGCCCACGCCCAGCACACGCAAACCGCCGGTCGGCGCACTCGGTCGAGCAAACTGCGGCATCGCCGCGGTGCTTTCCTTGCGCTGCTCCTCGGCGCCCGCCAGCACATGGCGGCCGATCTCGTCGGGGTTGATGTCGCCGTAACCCACGGCCGCCAGGAAGTCGTCGACTTTGTCGAATTTGAAGTCCGCCGCGAGGTCGTCCAGCTTGCTGTCAACGCCCAGTCGCTTGAGCGCTTTTTCGACGAGCTCGCGTCCACGCACGATGTTTTCGTCGCG
>DASXRR010000064.1:0-8953 GCA_036506475.1 Chloroflexota bacterium | reverse complement strand
ATCGATCAGGCCACTGAGCGGCTCTCGACGCTGGTAAAGGAAATCCTCGACATTGCTCATCTCCAGGCAGATCCGCTCATTCTCGAACGCAGGCCCGTGTCATTCGCATCGCTGATTGCGCGTTTGCGGGGCGATCTCGCTGCCACCGGACAAGCTGCGCGATTGGTCACTATCGGCGTTGACGACCTGCCGCCATTGGAGGTCGACGCGGGGCGAGTCGGCCAGATCCTGGAGAACATTGTTGGCAACGCGCTGAAGTACGCTCCGCCGGATACCCCGATTACCGTCGGAGCCACTGCGGCCGCGGACTGGCTGACTGCTACCATCGACGATGAGGGCGCTGGTATTCCGGAGGCCGATCGAGCGCTGGTGCTCGAGCCATTCCATCGTGGTCGTCACGTCCGCGAGTCCAGCATTCAAGGCACCGGACTCGGACTGTACATCTGTCGTCGGCTCGTCGAAGCGCATGGCGGCAGACTCTGGGTTGGCGATCGTTCGGATCATCGCGCCGGAACGCGGGTGAGCTTCACGTTGCCATTGCTGAGCGGAGCAGGCGCATGAACGAGACTATTTTGATCGTCGAGGATGAACCGGAGTTTGCGGCGCTGCTCGAACGCTGGATCACACAGTCGGGGTATGCAGCACTCCACGCGCGGACCGGCCCGGAGGCGCTGCGCTCTTTCTATGAAGGACATCCGGACCTCGTGGTGCTGGATGTGTCGCTGCCGGGCCTCGACGGTTGGCAAGTGATCGAACGCATCCGAGAGTTCAGTCGCGTGCCGATCATCATGGCCACCGCGCGGGGTGCCGAAACAGACAAAATCCGCGGGCTCAAGCTGGGCGCCGACGACTACATCACCAAACCGTTGAGTCTGCCTGAGCTGATGGCGAGGATCGAAGCGGCCCTGCGCCGCGCGGCGACGGCACCGAGCGAGCGTCCGCGTCGCCTCCAACATCGCGATCTCGTAGCCGACCTCGACGAGCACCACGTTCGGGTACGGAACAGGGAAGTGCACCTCACGCCGACCGAGTTCCGGCTGTTGGTATACCTGCTCGAGCACGCCGGGCAACTGGTCACCCACCGCCAGGTGCTGGCGTCGGTGTGGGGAGGCGGCTACGACGCAGACGTGCATCTGCTGCGGATGACCATCCGCAATCTTCGCCACAAGCTCGAAGCCGTCGCGCCTGGCGAGTCTTACATTGCCACTGAGTATGGCCTGGGCTACCGGCTGACGGGTCCAGGCTCTGCCAGCAAGCTCGCATCAGACGGCTGAATGGGCGCGGGCTCCTGAAGCGTGCTGGGCCCCGCGGTCTCGTTGGATGATGCGCACCAAGTTGATCACCACTGGCCACTTGCGATTGAGTCGCTTTCGAACTACGCCTCGCGGTCTGGCTGACCGTGAGGCCAGCGGGCACAGCGGCGATACCAGGCTGTCGAGCTCGTCGCGGAATCTGATAAGCACGCAACATACGTTTGATCGGGTGCGTGGTGGTCAATTGGATCTTTCCCGCGCGCATACCCTTTGAGCCGTCACCGTCGAATCCGCCGCGAAGACTTGCCAGCTCGCCGTCGAGAGTCGCCACCATGATTTCTACCGCAGTTACGGCGAACTCAGGCGACACGCCGCGGCCGACAGCGGCGGCGCCTAGGATTGAGCGACAGGCCGCGACACGTCACGACACAGGTGATTTTGCCTTGCAGGCAAGGGGTCGGCGGTTCGAATCCGCCATGCTCAGCGAAAAAAGCAGCAAATCCGAACTCAAGGCCGTATTGCAATCGCGTTGTACCGCAGTTTCTACCGCGGTTCGCTGGTTCGGAAACGAGTGAAGCCCTGGTGAGCGGCGATGCCAACTGCGAGAGCTCCAAACGTCGTGCGGCAGCCAGGCTCAGTCCTGGAGCGAGCTGACCCTGCATGCTGGCGCGAGTAGTACAACAGCGGGTGGCCGCCGTACGTCCGCGCCGCCTCGGCCAAGCGATGACGATCGGATGGCTGCAGCGTTCGTCCGCCTCGATAAGAACTCGCCTCAGCTACGACCTGGAGTGACGCACCTGATTCGAATCGTCAGGCAGCTCAGGCGCCGACGGGCTAGTTCAAGCTCCGGATAACCTCGGCGGCTGCGCGCTCGCCCGCGAACAGCGCGCCATGAACAGTTGCCTGGTGGCCGGCCAGTTCTGTCGCTTCGCCGGCGAAGAACAGCGTCTCTTCGACTGGACTTGCCAGAACGACCTGCCCTTCCATGCCACCAGCGACCACGTAGCTGTAGGCACCACGGGCGAATGGGTCCGCCGCCCAATCGTGGGTCGCCCACGTGACGAGCTGGCGATTGACGAGGGCGCGCGGTTCGCCCAGCAGTCGGGCCAGTGCGTCCAGCGCTCGGTCGACCAGCGCCGTCGAGCTCAGACCCGCGAGCAGGTCCGCCGAGGGACCGCCTGCCCAGGCGACGAGAACGGGCGCATGGACCGGGTAGCCGGTCCACCATGCTCGGAACTGCTCGTCGACGGCGATCAGAAACCCGAGCTCGTCCGGAAACCGTCGCTCCCAGAATCGCTCGATGAACGCGAGGACGAGCTTGACCACGTGGCCCATCGCTAGCCCGCGCACGGCCTCCTCCTTTTCTATCAGGGCGGGAGTGAAGCGGACCGCGCCGGCCTGCAGGACTCCAAGTGGCAGCGTTACGATCAGACGACGCGCCGTGAACGGACCGCATGCTGCGCCCTCCGGAGTACGTGCCTCGACCGTGACGGCACCTCGCTCCCAGCGCACCTCCGTTGCGATTGTCTGCAGTTGCACAATCCCGAGCGCGGGCGGGAGGCGTGCTTGTAGTGCGTAGGGGATGCCGTCGTAGCCACTCACCAGCCGAAAGGCACGGTCGCCTTCGATCTTGTCTTCCGCGGCACGCTCGCGGAGGAGGAAGCGGACGCTAACACGGTCGGTATCCGCGGCATCGTAGTTCTCGATCCACAACCGCGCCAGATCGGCGGCGGAGGCGATCGACGCGTCGGCTGCACCACTGGCCAGGAGCTGCCCAAAGCTGTGGTCCTCGTGTGGCGACGGCTCTGGTAGCTGAGCCAGCAACGAATTGATGTGCGCAAAGAGGTCGTCCGAGGATTCGATGTGGCCCGCGCGGGACAGGACGCGGCTGCCACCGAGCTCGACCAGAGGTAGTCCCGCCTGCGCCGCCAGAGCTATGAGCCGCGGGACACGACCCTGGACGAACTCGGCCCCGAGCTCAACTGGTACGGGCCAGTGGTCACCGCGCAGGGTAGCGATGCGTCCACCGACGCGGTCCCGCGCCTCCAGCACGCGCACGGTGTAGCCGGAGTGCGTCAGCTGCGCGGCGGCGGCCAGACCGGAGACGCCGGCGCCGAGCACGAGCACGTCGCTACTGGCATCGTTCACTAAGATCTGGCGCTAGCAATCTGCTCATTCACGAACCGCTGGAACGCTGGCTCGAACGTCCTGGAGACGCGCGCCCAGTACCGCACGACGTAATACCGAGGCAAGAAGACCTCCGCCGTCGCCACCCAGGCACTCCAGTCCTCATCAGACATCGATCGTTCGATGGCGTGCTGCGTGTGCGCTTCCTCCAATACGCCCAAGAACATGTTGGCGAGGTGGAACCGCCCGTCCTCTTCTTCGCCCGTCGCTGTTTCTTCGCTGAGCAGGGGGAACAGGTTCGGCTCACGGATGCAGATTTCGCTGATCCGATCCATGCGCGCCTGGAGTGTTGCCCGGGCGGCGGCCTGCAGGGTGATGTGCGATTCGCGGACGAGCGCCCGCGTCGTCCAGGTAAGCCAGCCGGTCACGATCACAAGGACCAGTGTTGCCACGGCGAGCACGCTTCCGTCATGAGTCTCAACCCACTCGAGCATGATCTTCTCCTGGTTCGGGGTGAGAGCCTCAGCCGCGGCTGAGGCGTCGACGGCTCCAGATTAGCGCGTGCTCGGATCGGGCGAGATTGGAATGCCCATGGCCTCTCGTCGGCGTGCACCCACCATAGCGTGACCAGGGCGGCATGCTAGGCGGGCGCATCCTCCCACGCCGAAGTCGACCCAGGTGCACGGCTCCTGAGCAGCGGCCAGAAACATCGAGGAGCCCGCGCAGCGTACGAGAAGCAGTTTGAACAAGGGAGCAATGCCGCGAGCCTACGAGCTGCCGCAGGAGTGCCTCAGCTTTTCGAGCCCGTCCGGAGCACATCGGCGTCCAGGAGCCGTCCGGGCCGGAATGGTTCGAGCTGCTCCTCGCGCGACTCCTTGACGATTTCGGCGGCTACAGCTCGGGCGAGAAAGGGTGAGAGCGTCACGCCACTGTGCGTGACGACCACGTAATAGCCGTCCATACGCGGCATCGCCCCAACCGCCGACAGGCCGTCAGATGGAATGGCGCGGATGCCAAGGCGCACCGCCTCGGCATCGACCTGTCCGATGGCTGGCAGAACGGTCGCGGCGCGTGCGAGCATCTCCTGGACGAGTGGCGACCCGACGCCCGGGTCAGCCTCCGGCGTGAGTACATCGTCAATGTCGTCCGCATGCAGCATCAAGCGCCCGGCCCCATCCGGGCGCATATTGATCGACGGCGCGTGCACAACACGCTGAAGCCCGCTCGCCACCGGCGGCGTGAAAACTAGCAAGCCGAGCGTCGGAGCCAGCGGCACGCGGAGCCACGGCATATCCACGACGGCGAGCATGTCCGCCCAGCGACCGGCGCAGTTGACCACCCAATTGGCCTCAACCTTCTGGCCGCCTCGCAGCACGACGCCGCGCGCTTGCCCGCCGTCGACCAGGACCTGCTCGACGTGCGCCCGCGTCCGCACGACCGCCCCGTGCACAGCCGCCGCCCGCAGCATGGCGTGCACGTAGACGATCGAGTCGAGCCAACCCTCGAGTGGATAGAACGCCACCGGCGCGTCGCCGACCGTATTCAGATCGATGTCCGGCTCGAGCTCGTGCAACCGAGCCGGCGTCACCCATTCGACCTCGTAGGCCCACGCCTGCAAGCGCTCGACCCGCTCGGCCAGCTCGGCCCGGGCCGACTCGGTCGCGCGCCAGTCGAGGTTGCCGCCGCCGTGCCACCACGGCGTAGACCCAAACTCGCCGACGAGAGCCGCGTGCGCCTGCATACCGGCCACGTTCAAATCGTGGTACGCGCGCGGCGTCTTCGCGTTGGAGTTGGTCCAGGCGAAGCTCCGCCCCGACGTACCGGCGCCGATGCGAGCGGCGCTTTCGAGCACGGTGACCCGCGCACCGGCCTGGGCCAGCCGAAAGGCCACCGCGGCGCCGATCACGCCGGCGCCGACGACAATGACATCCATGTCTCTCGCGGTGCAGCATAGCCGGACGAAGCGAGACGCCGACCGCGCTCGGCGGGGCGAAGCGATCGCGCCCGCGGAATGCCGCGGCCAGCAGCGATTGGCGAGGTCGCGGACATGACTTCCATGGTCTCAGGGCACTCGTGCAGCCGGGTGCCGCGGTCGCTATGGCGGCTGCTCTAGCGCTGGTGCTCGCGCTCAGCACTGCTGCTCCTGTTGTTAGAGGAATTTCGTCGGCGTAAGCCGCCGTTTCGCCCAAGTCGTAGCGGCGCCAGGTTGCCGCTGCTCCGAGCCCGCACTTGTGCGCTGTTGGAACCGGGTAAGTACCCGTCGGTGTGCTCCTGACGCTGCTGGACGCCATAGTCGTCGAAGCACTCGCCCGGAAACGAGAGCGCCAGCGCATAGCTAGTGTCGCGGACCACGGGCACTGGAGGCGTAAGCAGCACATGTGTCGCTCGCGAGGCCGGCGACTCGGGATGCTAGCCGGTCCAACTTCGACCCGACTCAGCACGTGCGTCGTGGGCGCTCCATTACCGACCGCTCTGATTTCGAAAGCCAGTAGACTCGCTGGGTGCCCGCCGAACTGCGTCACGAAGATGTCGACCGCATCGAGTGTCCCAGATCGGCCGGCGACGCATGTCTGGGCGGCGAATTGGCGCGCGTCGCGGCAAAGTGCAGCGGTCCCGGCGGTGACCCGCGCAACCTCGACCCGCGCCAATTACGCGCGGTTCGACGAGTACGCCAGCGACGAGCAGTTCAAGGGCCGCGTCGACCGTGTGTTCGACGACAACAATCTGTGGCCGAACCAGCCCGGCATGACGGCCGAGAACCTGGTCCTGCGGGCAGCGGATTGGGACGAATTCGCCGCGGCGCACATCACCCGCGCAATTCGCGCGGCGCATCGCCGCGAAGTTCGCAGCCATGTGAGCGGCCTCGTCGGTGGCAAGCATGGCCTCGCCTGTAACGGGATTGCCAACGCGCGCGTCCCACCGAGGATCACTGGCAAACGCGTGGATGTGCATGTCGATCACTCGCATTGGAAGCGGTACTGACCCAGTATCCGCACTTGCATCGACCGACATCGGCGTCAGCCTACAGGGATCGTGACGCCGTGAACAGGCTCCGTGCACCGAATGCTGCCATCCTCGGCGCGTTCATCATCGTTCAAATCGGATGGTCGTCGGAGCAGCAGCCAGGTCAGGGTCCGTGGACCTGGATGTTGAGCGACGTGCGATTCTGGCTCTGGCACGAATTTGGTGATGCGGCGCCGCGTGAGCCGGAGAGGCGGCTTCCGAACGATGTCAAGATCGGTTGCACTTGACCGGATTGAGCCGGTAGAACTCTCCGGCCTGGCGAGGCGCTGGGCCACCCCGAGGGTGGACGGTGGGTCCGCAGGTGTTCTTGCCACCGGGCGCTGGGCTCGTACTCGAGCAGGTGTCACTGTGTGGCGAGATCGTCCATCTATCGGTCCGGTCGCGCGCGATGGAAGCCTGCTGCCCCGGATGTGGCTGCCACTCCAATGTCATTCATGCTCGCTACGTGCGCCATCTCGGAGACCTGCCGATCGCCGGTCGGCAAGCGGTCGTCACGTTCAATGTGCGCCGGTTCCGCTGCGTTCAGCCACAGTGTTCGCGGAGAACGTTCGTTGAGCAAGCGCCCGTCCTAGCTGCACGCTATGCGCACCGCACGGTGCGTCTCCGCTCGCTGCTGCAGACGATCGGGCTCACGCTTGGCGGACGGCCGGGCAGTCGCCACTGCGGAAGCTTGGCGATGCCGACCAGTCGCATCACGTTGTTGCGTCTGGTGCGCGGACTACCGGATCGGCCGGTCCTCGTGCCGCGAGTTCTCGGGGTAGACGAGTTCGCCTTACGGCGCGGCCGTCGATACGGCACGATTCTCGTGGATGCGCAGGCTCATCGGGTTATCGATCTGTTGGAGGACCCATCCTCGGACGCGCTCGTCGAGTGGATGGTCGACCATCCAGGAACCAGGGTGATCTGCCGCGATCGCGATGGCGTCTACGCCAGTGCCGCGCGGCGCGGCGCACCCGGTGCAGTACAAGTCGCGGACCGGTGGCATCTCACGCACAACCTGGCCGATGCGCTCGAGCGGTATGCCGTGCGTTCCCTCGCTAGCCTGAGAAAGGACCTGACGCTGCTTGAACGACGCCGGTCGGCTGCCAAGCTGCGGGTACCACTGCCACCGCCAGGTTCATCGTCCGCTCGACTTGCGGTACGCACGCACCGCCGCCACGCGGAGATTCATCATTTGCTCGAACAGGGACTCACCATGAGCGCCATTGCACGGCAGCTCAAGCTCGACCGCAAAACGGTGCGACGCTTCATGCTCGCCGATGTGCCAGCCGACCTGCTTCGACCCGATGGTCCACGCGTAAGGGCACTCGACGCGTTTCAACCCCACCTCGCGCGGCGCTGGCGTGAGGGACAACACGTCGCAAAGCTCCTCTTCGATGAGATCCGTCCGCTCGGTTACCGAGGCAGCGTGCGTTCGGTCGCTCGGTATGTCGCCAACTGGCGAACCGACGAACCACCACCGCCAGCGCATGCGCTCCTGCCTGGTCCACGAACTCTTGCATGGCTGCTCCTGCGTCGACCTTGCGAACTGGACGGGGGCGAACAACGTGTGCTCCAACAACTCGGCGAACACAATCCTGAGTTGCTCAGCACACGCCGCCTGGTGCAGCAGTTCCTGCGCATGGTCCGCACGCGTGGCGGTCGGAACCTGGAGGCGTGGGTCGGGAACGTCGATCGCAGTGGACCTCCGGAACTAAAGGGATTCAGCCGGAACCTGCGTAGAGATTGGGACGCAGTCCAGGCGGGACTCACCAGGACCTGGAGCTCCGGATCCGTGGAGGGCCACGTCAACAAGCTGAAGGTGATCAAACGGCAGATGTATGGGCGTGCGCGATTCGACCTACTCCGCAAGCGCGTGTTGCTGGCGCCGTGACGAAAGAGCCCACCCACTCCCTACAGCCGCGTTATCGCCAGCTCTACGACGAGTTGTTGACGATTCTCACCCAACTCGACCCTTTGGGCGTCCACTCCACCGATCCGAACACACTCGCGCCGGAGGTAGGCAGCATCCTGGCTCGGATGCGTGAGGCCCGTGTCGCCGAAGACGTCGAACGCATTGTGCTCGAAGAGCTGAACCGCTGGTACGGTCGGCGCCAATTCGCCACGCTTGACCGCGAGCGTCTCACCGACGCCACCATCGCGATCTGCACAATCTGGAATCAGTACCTCAGCGATGTTGAGGCTTGATCGACGGCGGCCCTCCAGCTCACGCGGCGCCGCATCACCAAATTCGTGCCAGAGCCAAATCTCATGGCCGTCAGCGGGCAGTTCTCACGGCCGCCGCTGGGCAGATCCTAATGACCATTGACACCCACACTGCGCTTTTTGGAAAGGTCTATGTTGTCTAAAGGGAGGCGCCGGATCGATGCGGCACGAGAGTGGCGACTCGTAGTACCCGGCAATCGGGCCGCCTCTCGAGGCAACGGGAGCATATCCGTCATGCCTTCATGCACATCGCGCGTACGGAAACGGGATTCGCATTTATGGCGGCGCCGGCCTCAACCGAATCTCACCCGTATCGCATGTTTTGCCAGAACCACGACCATGGG
>DASXRR010000063.1:0-10085 GCA_036506475.1 Chloroflexota bacterium | reverse complement strand
ATCAACTCACCGGCGATGGCTGCGCCGGCCTCTGCCGCTTGCAAGCTGCGCGAACTGGTCCGGCTAGGCGACACGCGCGAAGCAGACAACCCCGCCGAGGTCGCTCCCTGGCCGACCGACCATATCCAGCGGATCTTGTCGTCCGTAAGGCGGCAGGCGCGGTTCAGGCGTTCGTCGAACCCGGCGACGTGGACGCCGACGAGGTGCGATTCGAGCACTGACTGCCGGCGCACATCGTCTTCGCGAGCCCAGACGTAGTACACCGGCGAGCCGCTGTTGCCCGGTTCAGTCTGCAAGTTGTACTCGAAGGTGTTGTCTTCGACCCGACGGATCATGTCGCCGTCGAGGTGTTGCTTGTTCTCATCGACCGTGACTGCCGCATAGCCACACACCACAATTGGGGCAGGCTGCGACGATCGCAACTCTTCGAGGATGTCGAAGTACGCACCGAATGGGGGCGGAACATCGACTTCGAGCACGGCCAGGTCGAAGTCTGGCGAGCCATCGTAGCGAGGGTGGGGGTGCCAGCCGGACTTGGGCACCGCGAATCTGCTGAACGGCTCGTCGTGACTGCTTTGACTCGGCCCGTTCTTACCCGGAATCACCGTGATCGATGTGGCATTCACACCGAGGGCGAACTGCGGCGCAACATTGTGGCCACACGTCAAGATGCGGTTGGGAGCGATGTATGCGCCCGTGCCGATACCTGTATTGCCGTCGTCGAGACCAATGACCAGTTGGCAAATCGCCGAGTGCGGGAAAAACGCGGTGTCAAGAACACCGGCGGACCATTTCAGCTTGCGGTCCTGAAAGTCACGCATGACCGCCAGTGCTTGCTGAGGATCGCTCGGCACGTACTCCGGCTGCACCGTCGACAGCGGTGCCGGGCGTGCCGGCGCAACCGTATGTGCCAGGCCATTGGCATACGACTGCGCGGCCGGCATCGGATAGCACGCGCCACTGGTCACCATGCCCATGAAGTAGGCCCAATCCCACACGGCATTTGGACAGTCGCTGTGCGTGGTGGTTGGGTCAGCCTCTGAGTGGCCCTGGATGTGCGCGCGGTCGAGCGGGATGCCATACTGGTCGCACACAGCGCGGACCAGCGTGGCCGAGGCGCAATACTCGGCTTCGGTCGGTCGAAGCCCGCGCGTGTTGGCGCAATGCTCGATACCGATGCTGTCGGCGTTGGCGTGGTGCGCGTGGAATGCGACGTCTGTATGGCGCACCATCTGCACTACCTCGCCGTCACGACCAACGACGTAGTGCGCGCTGACCTGTCGTATCTTGCCATCTGAGTCGACCGGATTGCGGAACCACGCGATCGTGCCGTTGATATTCGCCCCGCCATCGGTGATGTGGATGACGACGCGGCTGATCGTTCGAGCGGCGCGCGGAGTTCGGTAGAAGCGCGCCTGGACGAATCGACTCGCGCCGGCATATTCCGGCTGCGAAACCGCGTTGGCGTCCAATCCGGTGGCTAGGACACCCTGCTGATAGTCGGGGATGGGACCGTCGATGCCAGGATCGGCGTCCGGCGCGACCTCGTCCGGCGCAGGCAGCGGCTCTTCCGGCCAACGCCCATGACCGTCGTCATACGCGACGGCCAGGCCATAGCTCGATTGGGCCGCGGGGGCGCCGGGCGTGAGCGACGCTGCTGGCGGAGCCGGCTGCGTTGCCCCACCGACCGGCTCACTGCCGGGCCGGGCGGAATCACCGGCCCACGTGAGCGCAGCTCCGTCCGACGCGCCGTACGTACCACCGCCGCCTAGCCCGCCCCCCACGTTCGGAACACCCAGCGCACGGCGCATGGTGCGCCCACTGAGGTTCTCGATGTTGACCCACGGACTACGATCGTTGGGCAGAACGTCGATCTGCGCGTCACCCTGGTCGGGCCGACTGAACGTCGCCAATCCGAAGTACAACTTCGGTTTGCCGATGAATCTGGCCAGCACGCCGGCGGGTACAAGATAGACCGCTTCGCCGCGCTCAGCCTTGAGCGGCCCCTGGCCGCGGCTGGACCAGAACGTAGACGCTGTGCGTTGTGCTTTCGCGCCGGCCAGCACCAGGCTGGGATCGGTCGCCAGGACCACCTCGAACCACTTTGGACTCGTCTCGGTGCGAACGTTGAATCCAAGAATCGGAAATCGATCGCTGACGTCCAGGCGGCTGGGGCGGATGATGCTCGGCATCTGGGTTCCTCCTCAGGTACGCCAGTGCTATCACCCGTCTCGCAACTGACCATGACGCCCCGAGCGAATGCAGCGTGAGTGGCGCGCCAAATCGGTGTGAGCTGCGCGTGAATCCATGACCCGTGAACTCAGCATGCGTCAATTACGTGGGACGACTGCATGGGTCAGTGTGACGCTGCCCGGTCGCTCAGTCAGGCATGCGCCGCGGCCCAGGTGAACCGTTGTCGCCTACGGCTTGCAGCCATGCCGCAGTCAACGCACCCAGCTGTGGCCAGCTCACGAATCGACCAACCGACACGCCGCGCAAGTCGAGCGCCTCACCGCTGACCAGCCCGCCGTCTTCGTCAACCAGTAGGCGCAGCACGATGCCCGCGTGGCGGTTGTGGACGACGGAGTCGTAGCTCTCATCGACCGAAGACATACTGCTGCATGAGTCGAGTACCACCCGCGCGTGATGCGCGGCTCAATTTGGGCGATGGATGCGTGAGGAGATGCAGTAACGTTCGCGTGAGGCGGCGCGCTACGCTCTCTTCAGACCTGGTCTGGGCTAAATCGTGCGAGGTCGAATAACGCGGTCGTGCTCGACTCCGGGCTCGTGTCGAACTCAGAGCTGAGAATGCTTGCGCACAATTTGTATTGGCGCAACGCGTGCGCGCGTTGGCCCATGCGTACATAACAACGCATCAGCATGCGATGTGCGTCTTCGCGACATGGTTCGCATGTCAGCAGCGTCTGCGCGAAGTCGAGGCATTCCTCGTATCGCTCGGCGCGCAATTGAAAATCGGCTAGCCAGGCAAGTAGATTCAGGTACACGACGCGTAATCGTTCCTGCGTAATCAGCGCGTGCACGTCAGTGCGCACGCACAGGTCGCCGCCGTACACGTTCAGGGCGTCGGCATAAGCGAGTGCCGCGCCGGCTGCGTCACCCGCCCGGGCGCGGATCAGCCCGGCGCTCGCCAGCGCCTCGAATTGGCCTATGTCAGTGGTGATGCCGGCCTGTGTATTGAGTCGATACCCATCGCCATCGTGGAGTACGGGCGTGGCGCCGTTCAATTCCGGGCCGAGCAGGCGATGCAGGCTGTAGAGCAAGCTCCTGAGCGATTGATTAGCCAACTCAGTTTCGGCGTTCGGCCACAGCGTGCACACGAGCGTCTCGCGTTGGACGCTATACCCCTCGCGCAGGGCCAGCTCGGCCAGCAGGAGCTCGGTTTTGCCCCCGGCTCGGACGGGGATTGCCTTGCCCAGTCGGAGCAGGCGAAAGCTGCCCAGCAAGCACAACAGCACGCGTGGTTCGTCCGCGCTTTGAATGTGCACGAGGTCGTTCGATCGTTGGGCGCCGCGAATGGCTACGCCCATGATGTACCCGTTTTGATCGCACGGTCATACCAGCCGTACGTGAATCTGACCGGAGCTCGCGCACACAGCCGCGTGAAAGTTGCGTGAGGCCGATATGATGCGCCGCGCCAGACGCGCGCGACTCCGGGGTAGGACCACCCGGTCTGTGACACAGTTCTCCCGTCGCTCGAGCAATCTCACGCCGACCCCCCTCGGTTCGCCGCAAGCGTGTTTAGAGCCGCGCCATCATACGCCGCGACGTCGGTATGTGCAAATGTACATACGCGAAGCGCCGGGATCAGCTCGCACGTGGGTGGCCCAGCAAGGGCGGCCCGAACAGCATGATCAGGTTGTTGCTGGTCGGGTCAGCTGCCACAGGTCATTGCGAAAGGCGATCTGGGGGTAGCCGCTCGCCTTGCGGACGTGAGTGGCCTGCTGATCGCCTCGGCCGGCCTCCGACTGTCGAGCTTGCCGGCCTGTCTGTGATGCGTCCATGGCTGGCCCCGTCGCTTCGGCCGTACATGGGCAGTCCGATCGCCGCCAGCTGCTGATGTGCCACGGTCTCGCGTTCGTAGATCCGCGTCAGCCGAGCGGTAAGCGTTTCGAAGACTCCTGGTCCGCGCCGCCGCGTCGAACGGCGACTCCGCTTCCAGAGCGTGCCCCCAGGCGCCACAGCTCACGCGCGGCTTCCTCCCCGACGCGCGCACCCACGCTGCCCGACGTGTGCTGCGCCGAGTACTGGACGCCGCGCCGCCACAGAGCACCCGAGCCGCCGCCGATGCCGAAGACCAGCGTCTCGTCGATCGCCTGTCCTCGCTCGACCGTCACAGCGACGCCCGCGGCCCACGCTCGACTGGCATCTGACGGTCGGAGGCTGTCACATGCACCGACGCCAGTGCATCACGATGCGCATTCGTCCCCGTTGCCTCCGTGGATGCCGGCCTGCGTGGCCGGTCGGTCAGGAGGTGCGGCGTGGGAGCCCGCCGAGGCGGAATTCAACCCGCTTCGGCCGAGGACGTACACCAGCTGAAAGCTGATCGGCAGACCGCGGTCCGTCATCTGCGCCTGGACCCGCTCCAGGCAGGTCGTCCGCAGTCGCTCCAGGTCTGTCGCATCCAGCCGTTCGAGCGGTTGGCGCGTGCCGTGCGTCCACAGCGACGCCCACCAGTCCTGCGCGTCCGTGAAATACAGCTCGACCTGCTCCACAGTCTCGTGTGCATCGGCGAAGTCGGCACCACGCATTACCTCTACGAGCACACCCTCGTCGCGGACGCGCAGCCCGGCCGACGCTGCCTCCAACCTGACGAGCTCCGCAACCAGCTGCTCGTACCACTGCCAGCGTGGATCGCTGTCACGCGCGAACGCAAAGCCAACCACACCACCCGGCACCAGGAGCTCGCGGATCTGGCGCAGACTATCCACGACGTCGCGCAGGAAGAACACCGCGAAGCTGCACAGTACCGCGTCGAACGACTGCCGAGGCAGGTCGAGCGCATCGGCGTCCATCCGCTGTACCGCCGCATTGCGGAGTCCACGTTGTGCGATGTCCGCCGCGGTCAACTCCAGCATCCCCAATGACAGATCGACGCCCAGCACCGAACCGTCAGGCAGAACGCGCTCCGCGGCAGGAAACAAGACCGCGCCGCGTCCAGTCGCGATATCCAGCACACGCTGACCGGGCTTCACACCAGCAAGCTCGACCAGCCGCCGTCCAGCGACTTCGAACAGCGGCGCGCCAATTCGCCCATACCCCGCCGCCGCCGCGCGCGAATACAGCGCGTCTCGACCATCCTCCGGATCAGGCGCCGCGATCACCACCAAAGAAGCGCGGCCCGAAGACCAGTACCAGCCCACTGACGACGACGATCCCTGTTTGCAGCGCCACCGACGTTGCCATGCGAATCGTGGCGGTGTACCAGAACGGCTCCGGAAAGAGCATGATCAGGTAGTCGCTCGACGGATCGAGCTGCCACAGGTCATTGCGGAACGCGATCTGGTGAAACCGGGTCCACAGCTCGGTGAAGTCGATGAACGACAGCACGCCGACCAGCGCCACGAGCGCCACCAGCAACCCAGCGCTCCACAGCAGCTCACGGCCAAACGGTAGGGGTGACCGATCGAAGGCAAAGACAAACACAAGACGAATCACCGCCACGCCAGCGACCACGATCTGCATGCGCAGAAACCACTGGATCAGCGCCTGCACATCCTCCATGTGTGTCACTTCGCGGTCGTTGAACAGCGGTCGCGACTGGCCAAAAGCGGTGACCTGCATCTGGATCGGACCCGGCGGACCCTGGAAATAGGCGACGAACAAGTCGGCGATGCGCTCGAGCTGCGCATCATCCAGTCCAGTGGTCAGCGCGACCTGGTTGTCGCGGAATCCGCGCAGCATGAGCTCGCGATCGGTAACCAGTCCGCGCAAGCTGGTCGAGATGAGCAGTAGCGGCAGCAGGAGCACGAACGCCAGGCTGAGGACGCCACGCGCCCAGTCCAGGACGTCGGGCGCCACGTTCATCCGCGCGGCGGTTGTGCCTGTGGAGCGCATGCGTTGTCGGGAGCATACTGCTGAGCCGGCAGCGAGGCGTCAAAACGCGGGTAGATCAGCCACACGCTGGCGAGGCCGAACAGCGCGCCCGTGAGCACGCGCAGCTCCCAGGTGCTCTCGCGCCAGCCGAAGAGCTGGGTGAAGCCGTCGATGGCCATGGGCAGGATCAGTACGACGTACTGCGGCACACCCAGACCACTGATATGTCGCTTCCGCGCAAATACCAGGCCAGCAATCAGCACAGTCGCGTAGATGGCGAAGTCGCGTTCACAGAACGCCATCTTCCAACCCACGCCGTGCTGCCCGACGAAGCCAAACGGCTCGAGGCCCATCTGCTGCAGCTCTTCAATCGAGTACACCGCCTGCCCGCCCAGAACAAAGAAGGACCGAAACGCCCACTGATGGCAGGTCAGGTGATAGGCGGCGTACAGGCTGTCGGCTGCTGACGTCAGGCCCGCGGCGGCCAGCAGCGGTGCCACCAGCGCCCCGGCGATGAACACACCCACGACGAGGTTGACGCCCAGCAGCCAGTGCCGCCTCATCAGGCTCGACGCGGTCAGGCAGTCGACTCGCGCAGCGCGCGCTGGATGACCTGCTGGGTCAGCGGCGCCGCGTACTCGCGCCAGCCCACCTGAAGCACTGGGATGCGCTCCCCGTACTTGTTCAGCAGGACGGCGTCGGTGGTGATGTCGACCACCTCGATCTGGAGCGCCCTGGTGCTGCCAATGTGTTCCAGCTCCAGCCGCGCCGCTTCGCACAGGTGGCAGTCAGGCTTCGAGAACAACCTGACCTTCACGCCACCGCCTGCGAGACCCGCCGAGCTTCAGCTCGACGACCTGTCTGGCGCACCAGCGTGACGCCCGTGCCCAGCGTTGCCGCCGCGAGCAGTTGCTCGATCCTCAGTCCAAATAGGAAGGGCGGCTCGATCTTCAGCGGTGCCAGCGCGAGGCCCGCCGCGGCGTATGCGATCAGGAAGGTCGCGGCACGCCACTCCGGTCGAAGTTGCCGCAGGGCGAAATAGAGCCCGAGCGCGATCAGTCCATCGTAAATCTGCACTGGGTGGCGCGGGACGCCGAAATCCGGCGTTGCCATCAGCCGACTCGAATACTGCGTCGCCCACACCAACGAGCTCGGCAATCCCTGGCCAAAGCCGTCCAGGAGCTGGCCGAAACGTCCAATCGCGATGCCCAGTGCCACCCCGGGCGCCGCTGCGTTGAAGATCCGCGCGCGACGCGCCGGATCGTGGCGCAGCGCAGCCGAGGCGACCAGTCCGCCGCCGACCAGCCCACCCCACAGTAACAGCCCATCGGGCGACAGGCGCGGCAGGTCTTGCAGGTGCAGCAGGTAGTAGTCCCACCACGTCAGGATGTCCGCTGCGCGGGCCGACAGCACGCCCACCGGGATGGCCCAGGCGATCGCCCTCAGTGCGCGCCGCCGGTCATTGTCGTCGAGTTGACGTAACGTGAACCAGCTGGCAGCGCCCAGTCCGGCCACGGCCAGCACCCCGAACAGGCGCACCGCCCATGGTCCAACGTGCACCACCAGCGGATCGAACGGGATCACGATCATGCGCCCGCCCTCACACCGCGATGAGCTCCATCTTGACCTCGCCCACTTCCGCGTCGAGGCGCTCGCTTTCGATGAACTCGAGCACCTTGCTGAGCACTTCGTTCGTGTGCCGTGGATCGTCGCTGACGCACACGATGCCCAGCGTCGCGATGTGCCAGGCGTCCTGGGTGTCGACCTCGGCGACGGCGACGTTGAAGCGATTGCGCACGCGCTGCGCGATCGACTTGACGACCATGCGTTTGCCTTTGAGCGAGCTGTTTTCGGCCAGGTGAAGCGCCACGCGCGCGACGCCGACGTGCATTGCCATAGCGGGGGTAGGGACGACCTAGCCTAGCTGAAACGGAAGCTGTCGACCATCCGCTCGAACATCGCGCCGAGCTGCTGGAATTGGTCCGCGGGCGCGCTCGCGGTGATGATGTACGGTGTCGTGCCGCGCAGCACGGTGATCTGGAAGGCGCGCGTGGTCAGGTCGCGTCCGCTGCTGTCGCGCTGGGTGAAGGTAAAGGCGCGCCGCACCGACGGGTTGGCCGCGGTAGTGCTCGGCTGCACCGAGTCCAGCGCGTAGCCGGGCACCTGCTGCTGCATGGCCAGCTCCATGCTGGCCGCGTACAGCTCGGGTGAGACCGCCCTGCCGTTGCTGTCCACGGCGACGCTCAGCGCCGCCCGCCCCGACGGATCCCTGAATTCGACGATGCCCGACCCAAACAAAACTTGTGGCTGATCGACGACCGACCACTCGGGTGGCGCCGCGATCGAGAACCGCTGTTGCGCATCGTGATACGTCGCCATATCGGACATCGCCGCGGTCGTGGTCGCCGCGGACGTCGGGACCGCCACCGCCGTAGGCAGGCTCTGCGTAGCCGGCGTCGCCGCCGTCGATCGTGCCAGCGTTGTCGGCGCCGCTGCGGCCGTTGGAGCATTTGCCGCGGTTGGAGCGCCCGCGCTCGTCGCGGTCGGCACGCCTGCCGCGGGCAGCGTGGGCAACGCCGGCTTGGCGACCGCCGTCGGCACTGCCGAAGTCGGTGGGGCTGCCGCCGCGATCGCCGCCAGGCAGCGTTCGAGGTCGCGCTCGATGTCCGCGCGGTTGTCGGGATCGTTGGTCTTGGCCTGGTCGATCAACGGGCAGCCACGTACCACGTCACCGCTGTCGAGCAAGGCCTTGCCCGATTGATACGCCGCCTGCGCCGTCGCGCGCACGACCGCGAACGGATCAGCCGTCGGCTGAGGCGTCGGCCGCCCCGCCGCCGGGCCACACGCCCAGCTGGAGCCACCCAGCAGCAGCGCGCACACCACGCTCATCGCCCACGGCCACGGACAGCGCATCAAACCCTCTAAAGGGTTCTACCGTGTCATGCCCTCAGCCGACCAACCCAGGCAGCTCGCACGCCCAAGCCTTCGCACGCGTCTGGCGAATCCAACTCAGCCTGCATATACGCCCAAGCCTTCGCACGCGTCTGGCGAATCCAACTCAGCCTGCATACGCCCAAGCCTTCGCGCGCCCGGGCAATCCAGCTCGTTGGCGGGGCGGCATGGCCATCACCAGGTGCCGTCCTTCAGTAAGGCGTGAGTGTCGTCGCCCAGCTGGGCCTTCGAGATCGTGAATGTACGGAACAGGCCGCCGACCTGCCGCTTGGTACTCGGAACCCTTGCCGTGTTTGCGCGCGCCCCACGCCCGGCCCCCGCGCCGGCGTTCTGCCAGCTCCGCCAGCCGTTTGCATGATGGCCTGTTCGTACTGTTGCACGCGCGCGCCGGCGTCGATCATCATTGCCCACCCCTCGAGGACCACGCTGACCGAGCCGACCCCGACCGCCGCGCGGCTCGATTCTTCCCACGAACGTCCGCACTGCCGATCCCAGCGCCGAAGCCAAAAGTCCACGCCGGCGGCTACGCGCGCATGTTGCGCGAGTTGCGCTCGTGGGCGCTGTGGCAGACCGGTCTTGGCCTGGTCAACATCTTCGCCACCGGCGATGCACCGTGGGCGTGCTGCTGATCACCGTTGGGCTTGAGCTCCTGGTTGTTCCGCTCGACGGCGATGTGCATGGTCTATGCGACGACTTTGACGTGGTCAGGATTGACGAATCTGGGCAGTGTCAGCTCGGGCGGCCTCGGCTGGGCCGGGTTCGGGCTGGGGCAGCTCGTCTGTGCGTTCCAGGTCTTTCGGCAGTTTCGCGTGTTTTCCACGGCCCACCGCGCATGTGTCGAGGCTGGCCTGCAGGGTCGCGCCGGCGCGTCTTCCCTGTCGGTGCTGCCCTGCTGGGAGTCGTCGGCCTGGTCGGGTTGGGTATCGCCGTCGCGCAGATCGCCGACCATTCGTTGCAACCATCGGGACCGGCGGACCTGATCACCGGCCTGATCTGCGACGCGGCCAGTCTCGGCGTGGCGCTCGGCCTGAGCTCGATCCTGAGTGGCCATCGTCCGCGAGCGCTGTCAATCCTCGGCC
>DASXRR010000062.1:0-25022 GCA_036506475.1 Chloroflexota bacterium | reverse complement strand
TGTGGCTTCATCGTGCAGGGCGGCGATCGACGCCTGCAGCTGGTAGGGTCCAATGGGCGCGCGGGTCAACGTCTCGGTGATCAGGGCGATGCCCTCAGCGATCAGCTCGGCATCCCATTGCGTGCGATCCTGGTCCGCGAGCGGTACCAGCGTGCCGTCCTTGCGGCTCCGAGCAGGACGTCGAGCATCGGTCAGCAACATCAGCGCCAGCAGGCCGGCGACTTCGCCGTCGTCCGGAAGCGTTTGGCGCAGCAGACGAGTCAAACGGATTGCTTCGCTGGTCAGCTCGACGCGGTGCAGCTCCGAGCCGGCGCTCGCGGCGTAACCCTCGTTGAAGATCAGGTACAACACGTGCAGTACGGCGGCCATGCGGTCCGATCGCTCCGTCTCCGGTGGCAGTTTGAATTCCGCGCCGGTGGCTTTGATGCGTTGTTTGGCGCGACTGATGCGCTGTGCGACGGTAGACTCCGGAACCAGGAAGGCGCGTGCGATCTCCGCGGTGGTGAGTCCGCCGACAGCGCGCAGCGTGAGCGCCACCTGCGACAGCGCCGACAGGGACGGATGGCAGCAGAGCAGGAGCAGCGTTAACGAGTCGTCTGTTGTTGGCGGCTCTTCGTCTGGCTCCAACATGGCCACGGTGTCCTCGCGGCGGCGGCGCGCCGCGTCATTGCGCCATAGTTCGATGCGGCGCCGCGACGCCGTTCTAATCAGCCAGCCCTTGGGATAACTCGGCAGGCCGTCGCGCGGCCATTGCAACGCCGCCGCGAGCAACGCCTCCTGGACGGCGTCCTCGCACAAGCCGAAGTCCCCGTAGCGGCGTACCAGGGCGCCGAGGACTTCGGGTGCCAGGTCGCGCAGGATGCTTTCGATGGTGCTCGGCTGGGTCACATCTCGAGTTCGCGATAGACCATGATCGGGCGCACCTCGACGAGACCGAGCGCCGCCTCGGGCACGCGCGCGGCGCGTTCAATCGCCGTTGCCAAGCTGTCGCACTCGATCAAGAAGAACCCGGCCAGCTGCTCCTTGACCTCGGCGAAGGGGCCGTCGGTGACCATGGTCTCACCTTCGCGGACCCAGATGTGCTTGGTCAGCGACGGATCAGCCAGCGCCTCCGAGACGATGAATTCGCCCGCCTTGACCAGGTCGTCACGCAAGGCCGCATAAGCGGCGAAACCGACCGCCCGCTGTTCGTCGGTCAAGTTCTGGAAGATGGCGCGCGACTGCGGATTGCCGTAGATCAGGATCAGATACTTCATCGGTGGCCGCTCCTGGGGATTGTGTCACCCAGGACGTCGCAGCCGGCGCGACAGACTTCGACATCGCGATGACGGTTCGGACACCGATTGTGATACTCCGATGACGGCGGGGGCGTAAATGGCCAGCCAGCAGGCGCGAGTAGCAACGACATAGACGCCAGACGCGGCGCGCCAACGGCTTCAGGCCAGCAAGCACAGAGGCAGTCGCGGCGCCCGATCCTGCCCAGCCCGGCAGCGACGGATCTTCGGGCTAGAGCGGCGTAGCGAGCAGCCGTGCGGCGCCAAAGGCTTCAACGCTTGCGACGGCGGCGCCGGTGGCGATCCACGTCGCCAGCGCGTTGGCCGTAGCTGGGGCCATCAGAATACCCGTGCGGTAGTGGCCCGAGGTGAGCCACGCGTTGTCCAGGCCGGCGACGCGATCGATGACGGGCAGGTAGTCGGGATGGGCGGGACGGAAACACGCCCAGCCGTAGGCAACGCCAACATCGTGCACGGCCGGCCACGCCGCGACCAGGTCAGCCCACTCTGCTTCGAGGATCTCGGGGCGGACGACGCGCGTGTCGTCACCCAGGTCCAGTGTGCCGCCGATCAGCAACCGTCCATCTTCGAGCGAGGTGGCCAGTGGTGCGACGGCACCTGGCAGGCGCAAGCTCGTCGGCTCGCTCACGACGATGTGGCCTTTGACCTCATGCGCGGGCAGCCTCAGTTCGAGGCCGTCGAGCCGCGGCGGCAGGCCCGTGGCGAAGACGACGACTCCTGGCGTGAAGTCGCCTGCGCTGGATCGAACGGTGCTGATGCGGCCATGCTCGGTAGCAACGCCGAGGACCTCGACGTGCGTTGCGACCTGCGCCACTGGCGCTGGCAGCGAAGAGACGAGGCGAGCGATAGCGCGTAGCGGGTTCAGCCTCGCCTCGTCGCGTACCAGGACGCCGGCGCTCGGTTGGCGCAGGCCGGGGATGAGCCGGGCGATCTCGTCGGCGCTGAGACGCTCCGCTCGGAGGGGCAGCACTTGATCGAAGCGGGCGATGTCCGGGCCGATGCCCAGCCAATCGAGATCCAGCAGGCCAACGCCGCCCGGTGTGGTCGTTTCGAGCTCGCGCCAGGCGGCGAGGCTGATGCGCCCCAGGTCGACCAGCTCGGGTGGGTCGGCCCCGACATGCGACTCGGGCATGAGCTGCCCGGCCGCGCCGCCACTGGCCCCGGCTCCGAGATGATCTCGTTCGAGTAGTACCACGGAACCGAGTTGCGCTCGGGAACACGCGACAGCGGTCGCGACGCCGAGCATGCCGCCGCCGACGACCAGCACATCGGGCGCGCGATTCAGGTCAGTAGGGAGACCAGGATCGAGCGCTGCACGTTCGGTGTCACTGAGTTGATCTGGCCAGAGGACGTGTCCGACGGTCACACGTGCATTGTTACCGGTATTGGTCCGAGGCGGGCAGGCCGGCCATGTGCGCCAGCAGTTTGGCAATGGCCAGGTCGTCCTGGTCGAGCATGCCCGCGGCCGCGGTGGCGCGGAAGAGCTGCGTCGCTTGCGCGGTCATCGGCATGGGCAGCGAGAGCTCGCGCGCGGTTTCTTCGACGATGCCCAGGTCCTTGAGCGCGATGCGCAAGCTGCCGCCGCTCTGGTAGCTGCCGTCGATCAGATGCGGCACGCGCGACTCGAAGATGGCGCTGGCACCCATCGCGGTGCAGATCACGTCATAGACCGCCTGGCGATCGACGCCGAGTTTGCTGCACAGCGTCATCGCCTCGGCGGCCGCGGCGAGATGGCAGTACACCAGTACCTGGTTGACCATCTTGGCGGTCGAGCCGGAGCCAATCTCGCCGAGGTGGAAGACGTCGCGCGAGTACGCCTCGAGCACTGGCCTGGCGCGGTCCACGTCGGCGCCGTCTCCGCCAACCATCGAGGTGAGGGTGCCTTCGGCGGCGCGCTGGGTGCCGCCACTCACTGGCGCGTCGAGCCAGGCGAAGCCAGCGCCGCCGGCGCGGGTTGCCAGGGCGCGAGCACGTGATGCCGACATCGTGGTCGCCGAGGCGATGACCGTTCCTGGCTGCAGGCCCTGCGTCAGGCCGTCTGAGCCGAAGACGCAATCTTCGACCTGGTCGGCGTTCAGGACCAGCAGCACGGCCACGTCCGCACCAGTGGCGGCTTCGGCTGACGAAGTACACGCGATCCCACCGTCAGATAGAAGCTGGTCGACAGCCTCGGCGCGAACGTCGTAGCCGCGCACGGCGAAGCCCTTGCCGACCAGGCAGCGCCCCACGCCGCTGCCCATCGCGCCCAGGCCGATCAACGCTATTGTTTGCACTCGGCCCAAATCTTAATCAAGTTCGTGCCAGGTAGGGCACTCGGGTCGGGCTGCGTCTGCGGGTCGGGGAGCCTGCGCACGAGTGTTCGCCCGAACCGAAGACGTTGTGGTGCACGAACTCACTAGCGGCTTACGAGCCAGGCGGCGACTTCGAACGGATGCAGCGGTGCATCAGTGTGGAGCGGGGTCTCGTCCAGGCGACAGCGTTGGCCAGCCACGGCGGCGGCTCGGGCGGTGCGGGTGGGGTTATGGGCGTGGACCATCACCGCGTCGGCGGCAGTGTCGGCGGGGCGTACGGCGGTCACGACGAGACGACCGTCAGACTGGAATAGTGAGCGCGAAGCCGGAGCGGAGCCAGCCGACCACTGGATCGGAAAGGCCGCGGCGGGACGCAGAAACTGCTCGGCGAGCGCGGGCAAGGCCGCAAATTCGGATGGCGTGAACGGCAACAGGGCCAGGTCCCAGTGGTGCAGCCCGACGCACTGGGCATCGGGCGTGGCGAGCGCTGGACCGGCGTGCCCGGGCCGAGTCACCAGGTCCGCGCGTGATAGCCAACCCACGCCACGCAGCAGCGTCAGCGCCAGATCGACGCCACCGCCCGCGGGCTTGCGCACCGCTGCCTCGTACAGGCCGCGCGCCAGCACCGCCAGGCCACCACCGTCGGCGGCTTGGGCAGCGAGCCAGCCGCGGAACGGAAAGTCCGGCAGCCACTGCTGCCTGGCCGTGGGCGAGGAGTGATCGAACTCCGTCTTGCGCTCCTCAACGCCGAACGGGGCACCCGACCAGGCCGTGGTTCCCTCGCCGAGGTGGACCATCAGGCGCAGGTCGTAGTCGCGCGCGCGATTGTCCAGGCGCAGCGCAAGGTCAACGCGTCGACCGGACAGCGTGACGAGAAGCTCGCCGGTGAGCCGAACGCCGCCGACGCGACGCTGGCGATCGGGTGACAGGCGGGCGGGCACAACGGTCTGGATGGGCAGGCGCAGGCGGGGCCCGATGGCATCTTCGGCAACGACTGCTCGCGCAGGGTCCGGAGCGAACACGACGGGTGGCGCGTCGACCGGATTAGCGGTGTATTCGTCGCCGGAGTCGCCGGCGTGCGAGAAGTAGATCGGTCCGGCGGTGCGGCCGGTGGCGACGTCGGCGCAGTACAACCCGTCAGAGCCGGCCCACATGCGGATGTGCCCATTGGCCACCGAGGCGGCGGATTGCCACCGACCAGGACGGCCAGACGCGGAGCCAGCGCGTTCGATGCGCAGCACGGTGTATCCGGCGACGGGCGCCTCGACCTCGAGCTCGACGTCGACGAACGGCAGCTCCCAGTGGTCCTGCCTGGTCCGCACCGACCCCACCCACGCGCGCGTTGCCAGCAGGTGGACGTACGACACGGCGCCTTCGGTGTAGAACGCGTCCTGGAGCCGGTGATAGTTGACGCGTTCGATGCCCCGCGCAAGCGTCACGCACGGCACAGCTCGGCCATCCGGAGTCACGATGCGAAAGGCTGGTATCGACCGCTCCGGTTCGCCGTGCAAGCGGAGTTGAAGACGCGATCGTCCACCGGCCAGGCCGACCAGTCCAATCGCGCCGAGCTCGCCGCGCACGTTCGGGTCGAGCGTCGACGCCAGGCGCATGGCACCGCGCTGAGCGACATCGACGGCGACCGCCCGGGCGCGCTCGAAGCGCACCGACATCTCGCGATGCACGGTGTCGGTGCTGCAGCCCGGGATCGAGTCATGCGGGTGGTTCTGCGTGAGCAGGCGCCAGGCCCAGCGCAAGTGCGCCCGATCGGAGCCAGCGCCATTCAGCTCGGCCAGCGCCTGCAACGGCTCGGCCACACCGAGCAACAATGCCTCGACGCGTTGATTGGCTTGCTTGATCTGCGGAATGCGCGTGCCGCTGATCGAGGCCGGGCACACCGCCAGGCACGGGTCGCGCTGCTCGCCGCGGATCACCGGCAGCCGCTCGCCGACTGGGCGAAGTCGGGCCGCCATCTCCTCGAGCGCCCCGACGCGCACCGGATGACCTACCCGCTGGCCGATTTGCTCGGCGAGCCACGGCAAGCGCGCGCTGGCCGGATAGTGATCGCAGCCAATCACGAACAGACGGTCGTCGTACGGCTCGTCGTCCTGGTAGCGCACGATGCCGGGCAGCGCTTCCTGGAGGAAGCGCTCAGGATCGACCACTCCCAGCGCGCCCTCGCAGTACCCCTCCGCGGGCCGCATCAGCAAGACGCGACTGCCGTCAGGCGACTCCCACCAGCAGGCAGCGGTGCCGCCGACCGGATGGAAACCGCGCCACGCGAACGCGTCCTCGAGACCGAAGTGGCGCAGGATCTGCGGCAGCTGGCCGATGAAACCGAACGTATCCGGCAGATGGCCAATGCGCATCTCCTGTCCGCCCCAGCGGCGCGATGACCAGCGGCCGACGAGCAGATTGCGCACCAACGACTCGGGGTCGGGGAGGAACGTATCGACCGCCGTGTACCACGGACCGATCTTGAGCCGATCCTGCTGGGCGAGGCGACGCACGCGCGGTTCGGCCTCGGGACGTACCTCGAGGTAGTCCTCGACCATGATCGACTGGCCGTCGAGCACGAAGCAGCGGAACGACTCGTCGTGCTCGAGATACTCGAGCAGGTTGTCCATCATCGCCACGAGGCGGGCACGAAAGCTCTCGAAGGGCAGGTACCACTCGCGATCCCAGTGGGTATGTCCGACGACGATGCCAAGCGGTGGCGCGGAGGTGGTGGCCATGCCGCCCAGGGTAGCCTGCAGGGCGGACCGGATGTACGCTCCGTCCACCGGATCGAACCATGCCTGACGTGCGCATCGCCGAACGGCGCATCTGGGTCGGCGACGAGTGGCGCCCGCTTCTCCATGGCGAGGTGCACTACTGGCGGCTCAGCCCGGCGCGCTGGCGCGACGTGCTGCGCAGCGTCCGTGACCTCGGTCTAGACATGGTCAGCAGCTACGTGTGCTGGGCCTTTCATGAGCTCGCGCCTGGCGAGTACGACGTGCGCGGAGCGACCGATCCACAGCGAGACCTGATCCGGTTCATCGAGCTCGCCGCTGCCCAAGGAATGTGGCTGGTGCTCCGCCCAGGGCCCTATATCTACGCGGAGTGGCCGAATTCCGGCATACCCGAGCGCATGGTGCGCTACCACCGTTCACATCCGGAGTTTCGTCGCGCGGCGAAGGATTATCTGTCCGCTGTCGTCGCGGCCGTAAAACCCTATCTAGCGACGCGGGGCGGACCAGTCGTGCTCGTGCAAGCGGACAACGAGCCCGATCCGTGGGTGGATGTGTACGGGGCGCAGCTTGGCCTGGGTGTGGCGCCGGGTCCGTTTCAGGCATTCTTGCGCGAACGGTACGGCAGCGTCGACGCGCTAAATGAAGCATGGGCGACTTCGCTGGCTACGCTCGACGACGCGCGCGCCGTCCTGGCGCCGCTTCGCCCGGACCAGGTCGCGCCGTATCTGGATCTGGTGCGCTTCTGCCACGACTATGCGACGGACATCGTGCGCTGGACCGCGGACACGCTGCGCGGACTGGGTGTTGATGTCCCGATCTACGCCAATACTTACGCTGGCTTCAAAGTGCAGCACTGGCCAGCGATCGCCCATGCCGTGGACCTGGTCGGTCCTGACGTGTACCCGACCGCTCAGGTACACACCGATCGCGCGGAGCACCGGCGCATGCTGGAACTGGTGCGCTTCGCGCGAACGTGCGCTCCGCTGGCCTACATTCCGGAGTTCGAGGCTGGAATCTGGCATGGCTGGCACGCGCGGATCGGCATACTCGGCGCCGATCAGTACCGGCTGATCGGGCTGTCAGCGCTGCTGGCGGGCGCAGCAGGCTGGGGCTGGTACATGCTGGTCAATCGCGACAACTGGTACATGAGCCCGATCGACGAGCTTGGCCGGGCACGGCCCGACCTCGCCGCCGAGTTTTCTGCGCTCGTGCGTGTCTTCCGAACGATGGATCCGCCGGGCCTGGAGAAAGTCACCAGCACCGCGGTGGCCATGGACGTGCTGCAACTGGCAGCCAGCGTTGGCGAATCGCCGGGTGAAGCGGTGCTCGAGGCGCTATACCAGGCCGACGTCGACTACGAGTGCTTCGACGTCGATACCGGCCATATTGAAAAGCCATTGCTGTTCTACGCGGGAATGGACTGGCTCGGCGAAGCCGCCCAGCGGCGATTGCTCGAGTACGTCGAACGCGGCGGCACGTTGGTGTTGTTGCAGACCGTGCCACTCCGTGACGAGCGGATGCGGCCATTGAGTGTCCTGGGTCTTCAGCCGCCAGCGGGCGTGACCACCGGTGGACCACTACTGGTGACGTTGGGTACTGAGCAGGTGACCTGCCACAGCGAGTATCTGGGGTGGTATACGGACACGCCCGGCGATCGGATCGTGGCCGAGCAGCAAGCCCTGGCGCCGCGGACCCAGCAGGGCTCCGACCGCCACCTGGAGCTGCCGGCTGGCGAGCGATACGTGGTCGGTTACCGTGAGCAGCGCGGCCGCGGCAGCATCGTGAGCCTGGGCGTCGATCCGTCGCCCGAGCTGGTGCTGGCCATCTATCGCTGGCTGGACGTGCCCGTTGCTTGCCGGGCTGAGGTGCCGCACGTAAGCACGGCGCTGTTCCAATCCGAGAGCGGCACACGCTACCTCGTCGTCGTGAACACGGCCGACGAGGATCGCGAGTGCCGGATCGAGCTCGAT
Organism: Chloroflexota bacterium; assembly: GCA_036506475.1. Classification (GTDB taxonomy): domain Bacteria; phylum Chloroflexota; class UBA6077; order UBA6077; family CF-72; genus CF-72. The sequence continues at coordinate 16,737 of DASXRR010000062.1, read as the reverse complement.
TGTCCTTGCCAACAGGCGACGGACTTGTTCTCAGGCACCACTGCGCCCGCGGACACGGCCGTGCTGGTGCGCCTGCAACGTAAGGCTGGCACCGTCATGCGGCTCGATTAGGCTGACGGCTCCGCTCAGCTCAGATCACTGGATCACCAGGGTGTCGAAGTTCGTCTGCCAGCCGTTGCTGCTGGTCACGGTGACCGTGCTGCACGGCGCAGTCCAGTCGGTCACCAGGGTGCTCATGGCGCCCGGCGCCAGGTTGAAGCTCGCCGTCTTCTGACCGGAACAGCTCAAGGTCACCACGCTCTGTCCCGTACCGCCGTTATACGCATCGACCGACACGACAATGCGCGGCGAGACAAAACCGAACCCTTGACTGGTGAAGGCCGGGCCATTGAAGCCGATGCTGTTGGTGCGGACCGCTCCAAATGGGCCCGACAGGAACCAGCCATTGCGACCCCAGTCGATAACCCCATCCGGATACTGACCGTTCAACGGCCGGCCGCGATTGTTGTCAAGACTGTCGAAGTCAATCGTTCGCCGGGCGCGGTCGACGACGAGGTTGTCGAAGTTGGTCTGCCAGCCATTGCTGCTGCCCACGGTGACGGGCGAGCACGCGTTTTGCCATCCGGTCTCGATCGTCGTGAGCCGATTCGCCGCCAGCGTCTGGCGCACCGTCGGCTGGCCCTGACAGCTCACGGTGATCGTGGTCGCATCGCGCCCGCCATTGAAGGCATCCAGGCGCACCAACCGGCGCGGCGCCACGAAGCTGAACGCTGCACTGGTCGGTCCCGCACCGTTGAAGCCGATGCTGTTGGTCCGGAATTGTCCGTACGGGCGCGAGAGGTACCACTTGCCGGAGCCCCAGTCGACGACGCCAGTCGGGTACTGACCGTTCAGCGGTCGGTTCGGACTGGCCAGATCGTCAAAGGTCAGGGTCTGCGCGTTCCCCACTGGTCGAGATGAACCGGGGATCGGCGTCGACGTGGCGGTCGGATTCGAGCGCGGTGTCCCCGTGGGCGGCGAAGTCGGATTCGATCGCGGCGTCGCTGTCGGCGTAGAGCTCGCACGGGTCTGCGTCGGGGTCGGCGTCGACGTCGCGGCTGGTCGTGGTGTAGACGTCGGCGTGGACGTGGCACTGCCGCCGCCACCAGCGCCCGGATCCGGGCAGGTGTTGTTTGGCAGACCGAGGCAGAAGCTCGGCGACGCCGACGGCGCGGCGAGGTTGCCCGCCCCGTCGTGCGGATTGACGGCGAGACGGTCCCAGTGCCAGCGCGTCGGCGTGTGCTGACCGCCGTTGATCCAGCTCGTGAAGTACGGCCGCACACCGCCCTGGAACCAGAAATCAGGAATACGATTGTCCCAGCCACCGGCCGGATTTTGTGCAAACAGGCCGTCGATCAACATCGCCGGATAGCCATTCACGAACAGGTGGATGCTGTCTTTGGTGACTTCCATGCGAAACCGATCGCGACAGTGCAGATCCAACTCATTGTCGGCACATGTGCGCCAGACATCACTCAGGCGCAGGTTCGTGCCAGGTATCTGCCATTGTGGGTAGCCGCCCACGACGGAAGACGCCGTGACACTCGTGCCGACGCCTTGTGTTTCCCAGAGCCGGCCGGGCTGATCGAACGGACCAGGGCAGGGCTGTGGCAACGTGCAGCGACCGTCCGTTGCGCGCCCGGAGTTGTCGTACATGGCGCACACGAAGTTGCCACCCTGATCGTTGCGTTCCAAGCGACACCCGACTGCGCCAATACCGCCGAACGAGCCATAGCCGTACAGCGCGTCGACGCCGAAGCCGGTCGGCTCAGTAGCCGGGCTAATGTCGATTTCGTAGAAGCGATTCGCGCCACCCATACCGTCTGAGCCGGCCGCGGCGTCGGCTTCGACCACGAGTTTGCCGTTCTCGAACGAGAACTGACGGTCGGGTGAGACCAGAATGCCACCCGAGAGTCGATACGAGCTGACGTCAGCGAGGTCGATCATCCAGTGGTCGACATTGACGAAATAGCCCCTGGCGAAACTGCCCTGCGAGCCATAGAAGACGTCGAAGACGCGATACGCCATGTCGTGATCGTTGAACTGCAGAATCGACGGCGCGTTATTTGTGAAAGTGTCAACCCATTCGTTGCTGCCGTTCGACCGAGTCGGCGGAATGGCCGCCGGTTGAGGGTAACACCAGATCGAAAACTCCGGTTCGATCGACGTTGGGAAGCGCTGACCGTTTACATGCACTCCACCAAGTGGCGCACAGTTCGGGTCGGGCGGTGGGATGTTGTTCTGCTGGGCGCTGACCCCGATAACAATGCAGACGCTCACCAAAAGGGCAGCGACTGGCACGACGATACGTCTCATCTAGTACGTGACTCCCGTCGGACTACATGCGGACTCGCGCCGCGTCCGATTTTCGGGCGCGCGCAATGAATCCGGTTAGTCGGCTATCTACGTGCGCAACAGTGCGTTACCGCGCGACGTGAACCTCACCGGGTTGCGCACGCCGGGGTACGTGGTCCATCGAGCAACTCTCCCGTAGCCAGATTTGCCGGCCTCTCGCATCCAAAACCGCGACCTGGGAGGTGCGGTTACAGGGCAGGCGCAGGATCTGTTCGGGTCCGCGTGCAGGTCGGCCCGGTGTCAACCACGGCCACAATAGCAGCCCTCCGAGACAGGACGCGTGCCAGGGCGTGGCATTTGAAGCGGTTTGTGGCGTCACAAACGCGACACGGAACGAGCTATTAGCAATTAGCTATTAGCAATTAGCAATTACTTCACGGCCGCTAAACAGCTAACAGCTAACAGCTCAACAGCTAACAGCTCAACAGCTAACAGCTAACAGCTAACAGCTAACAGCTAACAGCTAACAGCTAACAGCTAACAGCTCAACAGCTCAACAGCTCAACAGCTAACAGCTACGCGGGCCACGGCTGACCGCCGCCGTCAACGCGCAGCACCTGGCCGCTGATGTAGCTCGCTCCGTCGCCTGCCAGAAACGCGACCGCGCGGGCAATTTCCATCGGGTCGCCGTAGCGCTCCAGGGTGCCGTCGTGGACCAGACGTCGCTCGTCCAGCGAGCGGCTGGCGCGAAAACGCGCCGTCAACACGCCACCCGGCGCAATCACATTCACCGGCACGTTGTAGGGACGCAGTTGGACGGCCAGGCAGCGCGAATACTCGATGACCGCGGCCTTGGCAGTCGCGTACATCGATCCGTTTGCGATGCCATGCAAGCCGTCGATACTGGCAAAGGTGACAATGCGGCCCGCGCGCCGCTGCATCATCTCGGGCGCGACGGCACGACAACACAAGATGCACGAGATCAAGTTCCGATCGAACACGGTGTGCATGTCCTCGAGCGAGACGAAAACAGCGTCGTTGGGGTCCGGCTTGCCTGCATTGGGCGCGCCAGTCCCGCCGGCGCCGATGTCGCCGCCGGCGCATGCGACCAGCACGTCAATGGGTCCGAGCCCGTCACGGATCTCTGTCGCGATCCGTTCTACGGTGTCGGGTTCGGCGAGATTGCCGTGGACGGCAAGAACGTCGGTATGGTGCGTCGCGGCGATCTCGTCGGCAACCGCGGCCAGTGAGTCGGCTTCGTCGAAGGCGCGCGTCGACGTCGGGGTAGTGCCGTGCACCGCCACTCGAGCGCCCAGGCTGGCCAGGTGGGTCGCGACGACCCGGCCAATGCCACGCGATGAGCCGGTCACCCACACGACTGTGCGATCAAAAGAGGGCATGAGCGCTTCAAGCATGCCGCAAACGGCCGATAGTTGGAGGAGTGATCGATTTGATCAGGGCCAGTATCGACGCGGCGTTCCCGACGCCATCTCGCGCCGTGGGCAATCTGCCGGCGCGGATGGAGGCTGCACTGGCGCTATCGCTCGAACAGCTCGCGGTCGATTTGATCGCCTGTGTGTACCTCACGCCGATCGAGCGACACCAGGTGGCCACACTGGTGCAGGCCACACTCGAGGCGTTCGAGCCGCCGATGCCTACGCCTTCGCCCACCCCGGAGCGCACCGCGGCAACGGTGCTGCGGGCAGCGATCGCGCCGCTCATCGATCTTCAGAGCGAGCTGGTCGACGTGCTGGCACGCCACCAGCTGCAGGTAGGTGCGTTGGGGCCGCTGTTGAACGAGTTGGCCGATGGGCAGGCAAGGCCCGAACTGGTGCGAACCGTTCCCGCGCCAGTCAACGGCCAGCCGCTGCCGCGCCCGAAAGACGATCTGGCGCGCGCGGCGCAGTCGGTGATCGACGCGATCGCCTTCCTCGAGGAGGCCTTGGTCCCGCCCGCCGCCGACGGTGCTGGCCCGAAGCCAGCAGCATGTCCGGCGGGGTTCCGCTGGCTGCTCGACCTGGCCCGCACGCGGCCTTCAGAGTTGGCGCCGCCACGGATGCTGGCTGAACCCGACCCGGCGCAGTTGGCGCCAATCGTGCGCGCGCTGGTGCATGCCTGTCGGACGCCGGTTCCCGCGGCAACCACGGCAGCGCACCCGACGACGCAGCCAGACAACGCGGCGGACGCGACGGGCCCCGAGCAGCCTGCGCCGGCCAAGGCGACGAACACGCCGGCGGTGACGGCCGTGCCACAGTGGCGCGCCCTGGCTGCGTCGCTGCTGGCCCCGATTCGGTGTGAGCTCGAGACGCCCCTTGCGCGGCCAGCAACAGCGTCCCCGCCTGTAACGCGTGACGCAGGCCAGCCTGAGGTGCTCGGGCAGTCGGCGCCTGTGGAGCAGGAGCAGGAGCAGGAGGAGCCGACGACGACGTCAGCGCCAGCCGCACGATCGCGCGACGATGGACAGGCAGCACCGGTGACTGGCCAACCGAGCCCCGCGAAGGAGCCAGCGCCATCGGCCATGAGGCCGGCCACGCCCGAGGCGTTTGCTGCCGCGATCCGACGCATCCACAGAGTCGTGGCCGAAGCAAACGCAGTCGCACCGGCGATCCTCGCCCCCAAGGTGCTGGCCGACCTGGAGATCATTCTCGAGATGGCACCGCATGCGGTGCCGCTGGACGTGCCGGCGAACCTGGATGCGCTGCGCTGGCTGTATATCGCTGCGCAGCTCTACGGGCGGCCGGCGCGGCGCCCGGTCAGCCAGGCTCGACCGCGCAGTCGGTGCTTGCGCTGTGGCGGTGAGCTGGTCGAGTTACCACGCGGCGGGCTGACCTGCGGCGTGTGCGGCGGGCTGGAGTGAGGGCGCCTGGGTAAGATCCCCGGGTGTCGCGTCGGTATCAGGTCCTCATCGTCGGCGGCGGGCCGGTCGGCATGGCGCTCAGCGTGGAGCTCGGCTTGCGCGGGGTGTCGTGCGCGCTGGTGGAGCGGCATCGCACGCCACAGCGCATCCCAAAAGGCCAGGGACTGACGCAACGCACGCTCGAGCACTTCTACTTCTGGGGCATCGATCGCGATCTGCGGGCGGCGCGCCTCCTGCCGCCCGGGTATCCGATCGGCGGCGTGACCGCGTATGGCGATCTCATGAGCGACTACTGGTTTGCGCAGGCTGGCCGCGAGGTCGTCCAGGACTACTTCTTCCAGAAAAACGAACGGCTGCCGCAGTACCTCACGGAAGAGGTCCTTCGTGCAAAGGCAGCCCAACTTGACAACGTGGCGTGCCATTTCGGCCGGACGGTCACGAGCGTCGAACAAGGCGTGCACGGTGCACGCGTCACGATTGACGACGGCGAGGTTCTCGAGGCTGACTACGTCGCCGGCTGCGATGGCGCCCGGTCGACGGTGCGCGAACAGCTCGGCATCGATCGAGGTGGTGCCGACTTCGATCAGCGAATGGTTCTGGCGGTGTTCCGCTCGCGCGAGCTACACGAACGGCTGCAGCGTTTCCCGGAGCGCACCACGTACCGCGTGCTGCGGCCGGAGCTGCAGGGCTACTGGCAGTTCTTCGGGCGCGTGGACGTCGGCGAGGGTTGGTTCTTCCATGCGCCGGTGCCGCGCGACACGACACCGGACAACTACGATTTCCTGGCGTTGATCCAGCAGGCAGCGGGTTTTCCCGTCCACGCCAGCTTCGATCATGTCGGCTTCTGGGACCTGCGCATCGCCGTCGCCAGCAAGTACCGCCTGAACAGAGTGTTCATTGCCGGCGACGCGTGTCACAGCCATCCGCCGTACGGCGGGTTCGGGCTGAATTCGGGCCTCGAGGACGTCGTCAACCTGGGCTGGAAACTTACCGCGGCGCTCGAGGGCTGGGGCGGCGACGCGCTGCTCAATTCGTACGCCGAGGAGCGGCGACCCATCTTTGTCGAGACGGGCGAAGCGATGATCGCCGGCGGCATCGAGGCCGATCGCGCCTTTCTCGAGCGCTACAGCCCCGAGCGCAACCCCACCGAGTTTGCCGACGCCTGGAAGCAGCTCGAGGGCGCAGCGCGCACGCGTCAGCAATCGTATGAGCCACATTACGAGGGCTCGTCGGTGATCATCGGGCCGCCGGGCGCGGTGTGCAGCATTCACGGCCAGCATTCCTTCGCGGCCATCCCTGGACATCACCTCGGACCACAGGTGCTGTCATCCGGGCGCAACGTGTTCGAGGCGCTCGGGCCGTGGTTCACGCTGCTCGCCTTCGATGCGCCGGACGACGCGGTGGAATCCATCGCCGGCGCGGCGCGCTGCCGGCGCGTGCCACTCGAAGTCGTTCGCGACACGTATGCTGGCGGACGCGAAGCGTATGACCAACGGCTGGTGCTGGTGCGTCCCGATCAATACGTGGTCTGGGCGGGCGGCGAGGCGCCAGCCGATGCCGACGCGCTCTTTGCGCAGGTGACGGGGCAACGATGAGTACCAAAGTCGAGCCAGATATCAAGTGGACGTCGCCAGGCCAGCAGCCGAACGGTTTGCAGGCGACACACGATGGGCTGTGGGTGATCGATCAAATCGACCCCAATGACATCTATTTGTTGGCCTTCGAGGACGGTCGGATCAAACGCAAACTGCCCACGCGGGCGCTGCACTCGAGTGGCATCACCATAGATCCCGACGGCAACGTGTGGGTCGCCTCGACCTTCACCTACGAGCTGATTTGCTTCGATAGTGAGACCGGCCAGGAGCGCGCGGCTTATCCAACGCCACCTTACGACAAGAGCGGCGGTGCGCACGGCACCGAATGGCGTGCCGGCCGGCTGTGGTTCAACGTGCCCAAGGTCGCCACCATCTTTGCCATGGACCCGTCAAACGGCGAGATCGTGCACTCCGTGGCGATACCGGGTGACCGGGCGCATGGCATCGCCTGGGATCCGAGCGATGGCAGCCTGTGGTGTGCCGATACCAACCGTCGGGTGCTCTACAAGCTGGATCCCGAGAGTGGTCGCGTACTGGATGCCATCGGCGTCAGCGGCCCTGAGCCGCATGGCATGACGATCTGGCAAGGCCAGTTCTGGCTGTGCGATGCCGAATCGCGCTCTGTGTGGACGGTGCCACTGCCCTGAGTCGCGCCGCCTGAAGCTGGCGTTAAGACTTTGCAACAAGAATTCAACAACGCGGCTAGTATGGAAACTTGGCCCCCCATGCTTCTCGGTGGAGGAGTTTCATGCTTAGAAGCGTTCCCTGGCCACAGCGGCGCATGCGCGCCTTGCTAACGCTCGGCGCGACCGTCGCGCTGATTGGGACCGGCTTGCCGGCCGCGTCGGCTCAGCAAGGCAACGACGTGGTTGTGCCAAACGGGTACCAGGTACGGGAGTTCGCCACGGGTCTGGGCGCCGCGATCGCTGCGTCCGTAGCGCCGAATGGCGACGTGTACGTCCTCAGCTCGGGCTTCCCCGGCTTCGCGGCCGGCGCGCAACCCGGACCGGTGGAGATCTGGAAGATCAGCCCAGCCGGCCAGTCGACGCGCATTTACAACGCGGCGACGCAGCCAGGCCTGGTGTCGGTCGCCTTGGGGATCGCCGCCAAGGACGACGACACCATTTTCGTCAACGACGGTGAAGGCATCAAGCGCGTGCGGCGCGATGGCAGCGTGCAGATGCTGGCCAAGCTGCCGACCGAGGGCGACCACATCAACGACCACATCGTGTTCGGCCCAGACGGCAAGCTGTACTGGGGCGAGGGCAGCGCCACCAACAGCGGCGTCGTTGGCCCTGACAATCAGGAAGTCACCGGCTGGCTGAGCCGCCATCCCGACTTCCACGACATTCCGTGTGCCGACGTCACTCTCACCGGTGCCAACTTCACCAGCAAGAATTCGCTGTCGGGCGATGCCAGTGCCACGGTGACGACGGGCCCCTATTTGCCGTTTGGTACGGCTGCCACGGCCGGCCAGGTCATCAAGGGTGCGACGCCGTGCACGTCGGCAATCTTGCGCATGAACCAGGACGGCACCGGCCTCGAAGCAGTCGCCTGGGGCTTCCGCAACCCGTTCGGGCTGGCGTTCTCGCCGCCGGACTCGGTCCTCAAGGGCGCACTGGTCGTGAGCAACAACGGCGCCGACGTACGCGGCAGTCGCCCTATCGAAAACGACGGGGACGATTTGTTCGTCATTCAACAGGGTGGCTGGTATGGCTGGCCCGATTACCTCGACGAGCAACCGGTGACGGAGCCGCGCTTCAAGCCGGCCGACGCGCCAGCACCGCCTATGACACTAGCTGCGCCCGTCGAGGGCCAGGCATTGTCGGCGATTACCCACTTCCCAAAGGGAGTGTCCGCGGACGGAATGGCATTCAGCACCTCCGACGACTTCGGCTGGCGCAACGACGTGTTCATCGCACTATGGGGTCCGCTTGGCTTCGGGGCTCAGCCGGCCAGCCCGGCCGGATTCAACGTGTACCGCGTGCACTTCGGCCAGGGCCCGAATGGTGTGCTCAGTGGCGCCGAGAAGGAGATCTTCGTTCGCAACAAGATCGCGGGCTCCGCTTCTCAAAGCAAGTTGAATGGTCTCGAGCACCCGTCGGATGTGAAGTTCTCGCCTGACGGCAAGACAATGTACGTGCTCGATTTCGGACTGCCGCCAGCAATAGGCGGGCGCATGTGGGCGGTCACGCGCACGCCAGGTGTGGCGAATCCGGCGGGTGGTGTCGGAACCGCGCCCGCCCCGGCGGCGACACCGGCACCAGCAGCGGCACCAACCCCGACGCCGGCGCCCGCGGCCGCGGCACCCGCGCCAGCCCCGGTACCCGCGCCAGCGGCGCCAGCGGCCGCCAGCGCTGCCGTCAACGTCCAGGGCTTCGCGTTCCAACCCATGGACCTGACTGTCGCCGCGGGCACGACGGTGACGTGGACGAATAACGACTCCGTGGCGCACACCGTGACCTGGGACGACATGTCAGTCGACTCAGGTTTGTTTGGTCAGGGAGAGACGTTCACCCATACCTTTGATGCGCCCGGCACATTCGGCTACTACTGCATCCCGCACGGTTCCCCGGGCACGGGGATGCACGGCTCGGTGACGGTTACCTAGGTCTACTGCGCCCGGCTCGCGGGATCGACACCCGCGAACGCCAGCAGGTCGACCATTGAGAACTGACTGCGCCCGATGCGCGACGGCAGCGTCGGGCGCCAGTCGGGTCGCGTCATCAGGTACGAGTCGCGGTCGAGCTGGAGCAGGCCAAGCACCACCTCGGCCAGGATGCGGCCGCCGACCGGACCCAGGTGCAGCCCGTCCTCCATCACTTCGGCCTCTTTGAGGACGTAATAGAAGAGGGGCGTCTCGCGTTGCAAGCCATGCTCATAAGCGCCAAGCTTCTCCAGATCAGCCTCGCTCAGCACGGGTACGCGTAGCGCACGCGCAATCGCCTGGCCGGTTGGGAGCGCCAGGCCTAGATATTCGACGGCGTCGTGCATCTCCAGCGTCTGTGTCGACAGGTGGGTATCGATTCGCTTGGCTCGCAGCGGCCGACGATCGCCGAAGTCGAAGAAGCCCTGCCAGTCCACAAAACGATGCGCCGCCCGCGCGCCGCCGCGCAGCTCAGACAGCAGCGCCACGAACGGAGAGTCGTTCACGCGATAGGACGGGCGGAGCATGGTCATGCCCAGTGCGCCAACCACCGCTTCGAAGACGGGTGGCAGGCACGCGCGCGGCGGTGCAAACAGGCGACGTCCGTGACTCAGAATGCTGGTCACCATCGATTCGCCAACCAACATCGGCAGGAGCTCGTGCACGATCAGCCACTGGTAATGCCAGCGCACGATGCGCTGCGCCTGGAGGAAAACGTCCTCGCCGCCGCGGCTCCGACCATGGCGCGCGCGCATGATGTCCAGCGTGTGGTTGTGCGCCAGCAGAAACGCCGCGTGCAACCCACCCAGGATCATGTTCTCGTCGTTACGCGGATCGCCCAAGATGGCCGTCTGGTCCGCGGCGCGCGGTAGATCCTCGAACTGTCCGCCCGCTTCCACGCGCAGCTTGCCGCGGTCGACCGGGTCGTACAGTTGGCGTGCCTGCAGCGGGCCGCCACGATAGACCGCGTCCAGGTCGAGCGCTGGGGCTCGACTCGTCAAATCATTGGCCAGGAACTGGACCAGGAAGGCGGCACCGGCCGGACAGCTCGGGTGATCGCGATTCCTCGAACCGAGGCCGCCGCTGTCGAGTAGCTCGCGCGGACCGGCACGGAGATTGTCACGAGCATCGAGTGGTCCGCCCGGTCGGCCCAGCTTGACCAGGGCATCCGCCAGGGATGCGCCAGGCGGACGGGACAACGTCAGCGCGATCACGATGTCGCCAGACTAGTCATGTCCAGGCCGACTAGCCACACGCACCACCCACGCAATCCGTGCTAATCGCAGTTATTGGGGGTGTGGGTGGCGGCGGGGCCGGTCGACCTGGCCACACGGTCAACAGCAGCACAAGCAGCGGCAGCATCAGAGGTTCGGGGTACCATCGGCGCCGATGCGAGTAGGCAGCGCGCCTGATTCCTGGGGTGTGTGGTTCCCAAACGATCCACGCCAGGTGCCCTGGACGCGCTTCCTCGACGAGATCGTCGCGGCCGGCTACGAGTGGCTCGAGCTCGGACCCTACGGCTACCTGCCGACAGATCCAGGGCGTCTCGCCGATGAAGTGGGTCGCCGCGGGCTACGTGTGTCGGGCGGCACAGTCGGTGGCTCGCTGCAGATCGCTGCCGCCTGGTCCGACGTGGTCGCCTCAGCGCGGCGCGTGGCCAGCCTGGCGAGCCAGGTTGGGGCACGCTTCGTCGTATTTCTGCCGGATGCCGAAGGCGAGGCGGACTGGACGCAGCTAACTCGGGCCGCCAATGAGTTAGACACGCTTCTGCGGGACGAGTTTGGCGTGCGCATGGTGTTCCATCCACATGCCGACAGTCACGTAGAGACCCAGCAGCAAATCGAACGCTTTCTCGAGAACACAGATGTCTCGTTGTGCCTGGATACCGGCCATGTCGCGTATCGTCGCGGCGACAATCTGGCCCTGATTCGCGACTATCCGGCGCGGATTGGCTATGTCCACTTGAAACAGGTCAATCCAGACGTGCTGGACATCGTTGAGGCCAAAGGCCTGTCTTTTGGCGAGGCGGTGCCCCTCGGCGTGTGTCCGGAGCCGCCCGGCGGCGTGCCCTCCTTCGAGGCGCTGCACGATGCGCTGGCACCATTGGGCAACGAGCTGTTCACGATCGTGGAGCAAGACCTGTATCCGTGTGGGCCGGATGTGCCGCTGCCCATCGCGTGCCGCACACGCGCCTACTTGCGCGCGTGCGGCTTCGACGGATGACGGTGCGCGTTGGTGTCGTCGGCGCCGGCAACATTGGTCAGGATCACATTCGGCGCCTGTCGCGCAGTCTGTCCAACGCCCGTGTGGTCGGTGTTGCGGACGTCGACCGGGAGCGTGCCGCGGCCGTCGCGCATGCCGCTGGCGCGGAGGTCTTCGAATCTGGCCAGGATTTGATCGCTGCGCCAGACGTGGCTGCCGTTGTCGTCGCCACGTGGGGTCCGTCGCACGAAGAGTTCGTCCTGGCGGCGCTGCAGCACGGCAAGCCAGTCTTTTGTGAGAAGCCCCTGGCGCCTACGACGGATGCGTGTGTGCGCATAGTCGATGCAGAGATCGCCGCCGGTCGACGGCTGGTGCAAGTAGGCTTCATGCGCCGCTTCGACTCCGGCTACCGGGCCATGAAGGCCGTACTCGAGCGTGGCACGTTGGGCGCTCCGCTGATGGTGCACTGCGCCCATCGCGGTCCGTCTGCCCCGCCGACGTTCACCAGCGACATGTTGATTACGGACTCCGCGATCCACGAGCTCGATCTGATGCGCTGGCTGCTGGGCGAGGAGACCGTCGCCGTGACCGTGCTGCGGCCACGCTCCAGCTCCATTCAGAGAGACCTGGTCAGTCCACAGGTCGTGCTGCTCGAGACCGAGTCGGGTGTGCTGGTCGACATCGAAGTCTTTGCCAACGCGGTGTACGGCTACGACATTCGTTGCGAAGTCGTCGGCGAGCTCGGCACGGTGTCATTGGGCGACGCTAACAACGTCGTGGTCGCGCACGCGGGCCGTCGGTCGGGCCATGTGCCAGATCACTGGATCGAGCGCTTCAGAGCTGCGTACGACGTCGAAATGCAAGCCTGGATCGACGGTGTCGGCGAGGGCCATGCGGTTGGACCGAGCGCCTGGGATGGCTATGCTGCGACGACCGTCGCCGCTGCCTGTCTGGAGTCACTGCAATCTGGACGACGCGTTGCCGTGCACATGCGACCGCGGCCCGATTTCTACGTGACGGGCTGAATCACACCCGCGATTGGCGTCGCCCGGCCTTCCTCGGCGGCATTGAGCACAGCTTCGCAGACCGCGACCGCCGCGTAACCATCGGCAAAACCAGGCCGATACGGACGGCCCTCCGCCACTGCGCGCACGAACTCGTACGCTTGGGCGATGTAGGTCTCGGTGTAGCCGTAGCCAACGCCGGCCACCGGAAACGCCGTCACCTGGCTGAAATAGGGATGCTGTGGCCCCATCACGACGCGCCGGAAGCCGTTCATGTGCTCCTGCCCGTCGGCGCCCCGCAAGTACAGCTGCAGCTCGGCGGCGTGCTCCGTGTCGAACTCCACCGAACCTTTGTCGCCGGTCAACGTGAACGCGGCAGAGTTACGATAGCCCGTGGCGATGCGGCTGAAGCGAAAGTCTGCTACGCCGCCGCTCTTGAAGGTCGCGGTGAACGAGCCAACGTCGTCCGTATCTACCGCGCGCTTTTCACCCGTTGTCGCGGCGCGGCTGTGACCGGTGACATGGCCGCTGGGCACGTAGCGCTCGGCGATGAACGTCGCCAGCGCCGCGCCGCTGACTGAGGCGAGGTCCCCGACCAGAAATCGTGCCAGGTCGACGATGTGGCTGGCGACGTCGCCCAGCGCACCGGAGCCGGCCAGACTCCTCTGGTAACGCCAGGTGAACGGCACCTCCGGGCTGGCGGCGTAATCGGTCAAATAGCGCGCCGAGAAGTGCTGGATCTCGCCCAGGTCGCCCCGCTCGATCAACTCGTGGACGGCCGTGATCGACGGAAACCTTCGCAGGTTGAAGCCCACACCGTGCACAACACCTGCGCGCTCGGCGGCCTCGAGCATCTGGAGCGCGTCAGCCGGTGTGGACGCGAGCGGCTTCTCGCACAAGATGTGCTTCCTGTTCGCGAGCAAGGCATCGACTGCTTGCGCGTGCTGGAAGTTGGGCAGCGCGACCACGGCCAGGTCGACGTCGTCCGCGTCCGCGACGGCCTGCCAGTCAGAGGCGGTGCGTTCGAACTCCCAACGGGTCTTGGCATCTTCCGCGAGCGCCGCGTCGGCGTCGGCGACAACGGTCAGCTCGATATCCGCCGGGGCCGGCTGGAACGATTGGCGCACGGCGCGGAAGGCCCGAGCGTGCGCCCGCCCGATCATGCCAGCGCCGATAATGGCTACGCGCAGAGTCGGCATCGTCAATGCGTCTCTCTTTCGTCGCGATGCTACCCTGCGCCAGATGCGCGGTGTGGTGTTCAAGGGCGAGCGCGTGGTGGTGCTCGAGGAGTTTGCGGATCCTTCGCCGGGCGTAGGCGAAGTAGTTATTCAAATCAAGGCGTCAGGCATGTGCGGCAGCGACATGGCGCCCTATCGCGACCCACATGATGCACGACGGGCACACGTCATTACCGGGCATGAGCCGTGCGGCGTTGTGGCCGAAGTCGGCGGCGGGGTTGCCGCGAGCCTGAAGGGTCAGCGGGTGCTGATCCATCACTACAAGGGCTGTGGCACGTGCAAACACTGTCGCGTCGGCTACGTCCAGATGTGCGTCCACGGCTCAAAAGTCATGGGCTCGAGCATGCATGGCGGCAACGCGCCGTACTTGCTGGCGCCGGCCAGCGCGTTAATGCCGCTGCCGGACGAGCTGTCGTTCGCCGAAGGCGCCGCGGTCGCGTGCGGCACGGGGACGGCCTATTCGGCGTTGAAACGCCTGGACGTCTCGGGGCGTGATACGCTGGCCATCTTCGGCCAGGGGCCCGTCGGCCTCGCGGCGACCCAGCTCGCCACGGTCATGGGTGCTCGAGTTCTGGCCGTGGATCCGTCGCCGGAACGGCGTGCGCTGGCGACCACCCTGGGCGCAGTAGCAGTCATCGATCCGGAAGCAACGCCACCTGTTGAGGCGATCCGTGAGCTGACACAGGGCGAAGGCGCCCACGCCACGCTCGACTGCACGGGCCATCCGGAAGCCCGAGCCAATTGCACCAAGGCGGCGCGCGCGTGGGGTCGCGCGTGCTTTGTCGGAGAACGTGGCACTGCCACGTTCGACATGACTCCGGACGTGATTCACAAGCAGCTGACGATGTACGGCTCGTGGACATTCAGCACCGTGCTGATGGCCGAGTGCGCGCAGTTCGCGGTCGATCGTCGCGTGCCGCTACGGCACGTCTTCACCGACACCTTCACGCTCGATCAGGCACCCGAGGCGTTCCGTCGCTTCGAATCGCGCGTGATGGGTAAAGGTGTGTTCGTCTTCGACTAGGCTGCGACCTGGCTCACTGAAGTCACGACTGCTGGGCGCGGTCCTGGTGCTGGTTCGGTGTTCGAACGGCTCGCGCGCTGCATGCGCGCCATGGCATCGGCTGCGAACAGGAGTTGCTTGCGCATCAGCCGGATGAGCGCCGGCGCGGCCGCGCCAGAGGTCACGCCGAGCGCAATCGCCGCGTGTGCGCTGCTCGGAGCAACGACCAGCAGTACGGTGAGTGCCGCCGCGGCGCCGACGATCGCGCGGCCGACGATGCCCAGGGCGATCAACGTCTCAGCTGGCGCGTGCTTGTGGACGCGCGCGGCTTCGTACTTGTGCACGCGGTGCGGCAGCTCGATCGCGCCACCGCGCAATAACAGCTCGTAGGCGATGCCGCCGAATGCGCCACTCATGACCAGCACGGCCAAGGTGAACCAGAAGCGCAGATTCAGGAAGTCATCGGCGATGCCGTTCCACTGTGGCGTCTGCGAGGAGCCGAGCACCTGCAAGGCGCCAAACGTCAATACGGGCGACGATCCAATGGCGACAGCGGCGGCGTTCCTCATAACTCCGCAGCCTAAACCTCGCTCTTCGTACGTTGCTGTGAGGTTGTTCACACCTAAGCTGTGAACTATTTGACGTTCGTGCCGTACGCCGTCTCCGTGTCGGGGGAGCCCAAGCCCCGCTTCGCTCCGCGGGTGCACCTGCGGCCCCCCCCCGCAACGGGGGCTATTCGCAAATGGGATACATCCGCGCGGCAAGCAACGTATCGGTATGCAGCGCCTGCCTGCGGCCATGCAGCCTGGCGTGTGAGACGCGTCTACCTGCGGCCCTACAGCCCGATGGCCAGACGCGCCACCGTGCGGCGATGCAGGCCGAAGGCCGAGACGCGCCACCGTGCAGCGATGCAGGCCGAAGGCCGAGACGCACCAACCTGCGGCGATGCAGCCCGAGGGCCGAGCCAAGCCAACGCCCCGAGCGTGCTGAGCCTGCCGAGGGCTGCCCATCGGCGAATAGCCCCTGTTGCGGGGGGTCGCGCGGGAAGGAGCGCATAGCGAGGAACGAGCGGAGCAGCGCCTGGCGGCGGGGGGCTGCGATCCAAAGACGGTAAAGCGCGCGAATGTTATTAGGCTACTGGTGGGTTAGGCGAACATGGAATCGGGCATGGCGGGTGTTACGCCTTCGGCTTCGAGGCGCTGGAAGTAGAACTGGCGCACGTAGGGATCCTCGTTGCGGTAGTTGATGCTGCGGCCGCCGTGCTCGATGCCGTAGATGTTCCAGGCCGGGATGTCTTCTTTGTCCTGATCGTCGTCCAGGCCCCAGCGGCCGTTGGGTCCACCCCAGAAGTTGATCACCCGCAGCGGATCGCGGCCGACGCTGAAGTGCTGGTGGAACCAGTTGCCACCGCCGGGCGCCGCCGCTACCAGGCCGCCGGGAACGTACTCCAGAACTTTTACGGCGTCACCGTGGCCAGCCTGCCACGGCCGCTGGCCCAACGCGACGGGCCAGTTGAAGGTGTAGCCCTTGCCTGTCAGGCAGACGAGCACGGCACCCGAGGCGTGATAGTGCGCCTTCGAATATCGCCCGCTCGGATACTCACCGACGAAGCCGCCCATGCCCGCCTCGGGGATGAAGCCCTGGAAGTACGGCTGGATCCGCCGAAAACCGCGAGCGCGCTGGTTGTCGAGCGGCAGGTAGCAGTTCACCACGTCGGGGAAAAGGTTGGCGCGAATCGCGGCTCGACCGCGCACCGGATCGGCCTCTACTTCGTCACGCGTTTTGAAGAAATCGTCATCACCTGAGAAGCGCGCGTGTGGGATGTAGTCGTTGTCGAAGATGATCGAGCGGTGCTGA
>DASXRR010000061.1:0-6456 GCA_036506475.1 Chloroflexota bacterium | reverse complement strand
TCGGGATAGCGACTATGCAGCGCATGTGTGACGCCCTCCATTCTCTGCCTCTGCCTCGCCCGGGCTGCCCGGTCACAAAGCAGCGCGCATGCCATGCTGCCAAGCCGCGCATCACTCAGACTTCACTAATGGCGCCGACCGGCGAGGCGGGTGTGCGAAACGGGCGAGCACGACGATTGGCAAGCACGCCAGCACGCCCAGCAGCGCGAGATCCGTTGCGCTCGCCTGGGCCCCGAAGACTTGCGGCCCGCGCAGGTACACGTACCCGGCGATTACGCATGCACAGATCGCCCCGACCCCCGCCGCCCAAGGCCAGTTCATTGCCGAAGAACTACGGGCAGACCGCTGATCCAGCCAACCGAGCACAAGCACAACCGTGAGCGTCCCAACGGTTGGGATCAGCGCCAGACCCAGCCCTGCACCGGTGCCGCCAAGCACCCACGCACCCAGGACAAGAGGGGCAGCGAGGGTCAGCACAAGCACCTGGCGCCGCTTGACAACGCCAGTCAGGCTGTCCACGGCTACAAGTGCGCCGACAGTCCAGAACAGTGCTCCGTAGCCCGTTAACGCCTGCGAAGACATCAAACCCAGGTGATCGTCACGCCACAGAACAGGCGCGGGCGCCACGAGAGCGCACACCAGCATCACGTACATCGCAATACTCAGTCGCCTCGTCGCATCGCGGACGAGCCGCTCGATGGCAATAGTCGCCGCGATCGCTACCGCCAATGGCAGCACGACAAACAGCAGCAGGAACGAGCGGAGTGCTGGTCCGAGATCGATGTCAAGCAACGTTGTGGTGCGCTGTGCCCGCGGGACCGCAACCGGCGGGTCCCCGCCGGCAGACCCTCGCGAGCATTATCTGCCGGCCGGTGCGCAGATATGAAGACCGTACGGGCACGCGGTGTGCGTTGCCGCGGTCATGGCTCGACCTGGCTTCGCCGGTGACGCTCGCAGTGCGCGCCGAGTTGTGGATCGCGCCGAGCAGACGGGACGGTACGCCGCACGTAGACAGCAGCGGTGGATCCTGCCACTCGGCCGTGCGGGATACGCCGCCATCGGCGTCGTCTATGCGATCGTGGGCGTCCTGGCGGCGCGCGCCGCAATGGGTGTCAGTGGTGGTGACATCACCGATTCTGGCGGAGCACTGGCGCGCGTCATGGACGCACCATTTGGTCGCATTCTATTGGCGATGCTCGGAGTGGGCATGGTCGGGTACGCGTTCTGGCGCTTGGTCCAGGCGCTGCTCGACACGGAACGCCAAGGCGAGAACGCGAAAGGTCTCGCCGCGCGCGCTGGCTTCGCTATTGCCGGCGTGGTGTATGCCGGCCTGGGCATCAGTGCGCTGGCCATGAGCCTCGGCCGCGGCGGCCAACCGAGCGAGGAACAGGCAGCCCAGGATCGCGCCGCCTGGCTCATGTCGCAACCCTTCGGCGCGTGGCTGGTGATTGCCGCGGGTGCCATCGTGCTGGGCGTGGGCATCGCTCAGTTCGTACGCGCGTATCGCGCCTCGTTCCGCGAGAAGTTGCATGAGGAGGCGCTGGACGACGGTAAGCGTCGGCTGGTTGAGTACGCCGGACGGTTAGGATTCGCCGCCCGTGGCGTGGTGTTTCTGATCACGGGAGGGTTCCTCCTGCTGGCCGGCAGCCAGGCCAGGCCCGATCAGGCGAAGGGTCTGGGCGGCGCTCTGGCATCTCTAGCCAGCCAGCCTTACGGCGCGTGGCTGCTGGGCCTGGTCGCCGTGGGCCTGGTTGCGTACGGTGCGTACATGCTTCTCGCGGCCCGCTACCGGCGAATGGTGTTGTAGCGCATCACTGTTCAGTAACGAACTGTTGCTGGCACGTGCCAGGGGGCACGCGGCTTGCAGCCCATTGGTCCTCGGGGCTCAGGGTCGGACCGGTGGGTCTGCAAGCCCGAGCTTCGCACTTCAGCAGCCCGGGAGGTGGGCATGACGACGACCGAACGGATGACAGTGGCAGGCGTTTTTCACAATATGGAGGACGCACGAGACGCGGTCGAGGCGCTGAAGGACGAGGGTTTTGCGGCCGATGATATCGGTCTGCTCGCGCACGATCGCGAACGTGGCCGCGAGGTAGCTGAGGAGACAGGCACGCGATCACACGCCGGCGAGGGCGCGGCCACAGGTCTTGTCGCTGGTGGCATTCTGGGCGGTCTGGGCGGCTGGCTCGTTGGAATCGGCGCTCTGGCGATCCCAGGTGTTGGGCCATTCATCGCCGCCGGTGCGCTGGGCGCCGCGCTGACCGGCGCGGCCGTGGGCGCAGGTGTTGGCGCGATCGCCGGAGCGCTGATCGGCCTGGGTATTCCCGAGGAGGAAGCACGCTATTACGAGGGCGAGGTCCGCGGTGGCCGCACGCTGGTGACGGTGCGAGCCCCGGGACGCTATGACGAGGCGCGCGATGTGTTGCGTGACTACGGTGCGTACGACATCGAGGACCGTGGCACCGAGCGAGCGCTGGGTCGGACGGCGGCACTCTCGGGCACGGCAATGCCGGGCGCGGTTGGTCGCTGGGACGTTTACTTGCCCGAATATCGCAATCGCTGGCAACAGCGGTACGGCGCCACTGGCGGTCGGTGGGGAGACTACGAACCGGCGTACCGCTACGGCTGGGAGATGCGCAATCGACCCGAGTACCGCGAGCACAACTTCGAGCAGGTCGAGCCGGAGCTGCGCGACTTCTGGGAGCCACGCCACCGCGAAATGCCGTGGGATCGGGCGCGCGAAAGTATTCGCGATGCCTGGGAGCACACCACCGGCAGCATGCGCACGGGCGACACTGCGCAAGCGGATCGGATGCAACTGCGCGAGGAGGAGCTGCACGCCCAACGGACGCCCGTTGAGACGGGACGCGTCAGCCTCGGCAAGGAAGTGACCGAGGAACAGCGCACGCTCGAAGTGCCCGTGCGACGTGAAGAGGTCACCGTCGAGCGGCACCCGGTTGAGCGGCACCCGAGCGATCGCCCTATCGAGGAGTCCGGGCGCACGATCGAAGTACCCGTGCGCGAAGAACGGGTCGAGGTCGAAAAGCGCCCCGTTGTGTACGAGGAGGTCGGCATTGCCAAGCGACAGGTAACCGAGACCGAGCGCGTGTCGGACACCGTCCGCCGCGAGGAGGCCCGAGTCGACCGCGAAGGTGATGTCGACGTGCGCGGCTGGAACGAGGCGATGCCCCGCTATCGCCAGCGTTGGCAGCAGCGCTACGGCTCAACGGGCGAGCGGTGGGAGACCTCTGAGCCTGCCTACCGCTACGGATACGAGATGCGCAATCGGCCCGAGTACCGCGGGCGGCGCTGGGCGGACGTGGAGCCGGACCTCAACCGCGACTGGTCGGCTCGCCATCCGGACAGCCCCTGGGATCGCGCCCGCGAAAGCATCCGCGAGACCTGGGAAGAAACGACCAGCTAACGCGTTCAGTGCGCGAGTCCGGGGCCGCGGCGCCGGACTCGCGCTCAGGACAAACTCGGGGTAGTAGCTATGAGTGAAGACTAGATATTCGAAGTTGCCGCGCTAGAGCGCGTATCCGCGGGGATGGCCGTCATCGACGCGGACGGGAGACAGATCGGTAGAGTCGGCCGCTGCCGCATGGGCGATCCGGAGGCGGTCTCGACCAGTCGGGCGGACGCCGACGATTGGCTGCCCGATGTGCCGCTACCGTTCCGAAGCCAATTGCGGCGGGCCGGTTTTATCGAGCTCGATGGCCCGCACCTGCACGGCGCCGACAAATACGTCCCGGGCGATCGCATCGCGGACGTGGTTGGCGATACGGTGCGCCTGCGACCTGCGCCATCGCCCGCGCAGAGTGTCACTGACACGTACCCACATGAGTCGAAGAACCAATCGCAATCAGTCCAGCAGACCGCCCCTGCTCCGCTCGGGACAAAGGTAGGCGCTCACCGAGAGCCTGAAGCGCCGTCCATGCCGACCTGGTGCTACCTGGGTGGTGCCGCGGCGACGGCAACAGGCGCCGCCATCGGTCTATGGTGGTACATCCGCGAGCGGCAGCGGAATCGACCGGTCAACCGGGCTCGTCGCGCGCTGGCTGAACTGACCGAGCAGATCGAGCAGACAGATCGACGAGTGGCCGGCGGCGCTGCAACAGCCGCCGCAGCGACACTGCTGGCGGGGTGGTTGGTGCGGCGTACCGCGGACCACGGGCAGAACGCCGACGTAGAGAGGCTGGGACGGGCAGAAGTCATTGTCGATCGGCTCGCCGAAGCTCGCCACGGCGTTAGTGGTAATGCGCCGCGCGAGGGCTTGTCGCTGACACTGCACTGCCGGCCGGTTACATCGCCGATGCGCTGCAAGCGGCGTGTGAGCGCGGTCGACAGCAGGGCCGCCGCAGCGGTATCGGTTTTGTCGCGCACGGCTTCGTAGAGCCGCCCAGTCTCAAGCGTGGTCGCCGGTTGCTGAGCGACACGTTCATCTGGTTGGCCTAGCACGGCGCATCGAGCAGACCCCGTCGGACAGACGCAGTGCGCCAATTTGAGTGCAGTGGTGAAGTGCAATTGAGGCGTTTGCGATGGGGTCGGGCGAGACTGTCTTGTCGGCGAAGGTGATCGACAGGACCGGCGGCGACGACATTTGCTGATCCCCACCTGGTTGCTACAGGAATTGCTACAGAAAAGTAGTGACTGCGCAGATGGAGGCCGTTCTTGAACTCATAATTTGGTCAAGTTGGCCGAGGTGCAGAAGGTCTGCGGAAGGGGGGACTCGAACCCCCACGCCCTTGCGGGCACCAGCTCCTAAGGCTGGCGCGGCTGCCATTACGCCACTTCCGCGCGCGCTTGTGGTCCTCGTAGTTTAGGAGGTCGGGAGATGGCCCGTGGAGGTCAAAGTTGGTGACGGTGTATTCGGCAAGCTTACGCACGGTGGCGCGGAGTCGGGCTTTAACTTCCAGCCTGGCGCCGGCGCTGCAGCCCAGGCCTGCATGAGCGGTAACCTGGCGCGCTGTGAAGCTGCTGTACTTCGACGACTTTCGGCTGGGTGTGCTCGGTGCAGGCGACAGTGTTGTCGACGTCACTGACGTCGTGTCGGACGTGCCGCACGCGGGTGCGCATGACTTGATCGGCAATCTGATCGGTGTGTTTGACGAGTATCGCGGCCGTCTGGAGACCGCGGCGAGCAAGAGCGGAGTTGCGCTGAGCCAGGTCAGGATCCGACCGCCGCTGCCGAAGCCCTCGACCATCGTGTGCATGGCGGTCAACTACATGGAGGACGGCACGCGCGCCGAGCCGGCGCCGATCAACGACTTCCTCAAGTCAGGCCACACCGTGATCGGTCCGGGCGACACGATGGTCCTGCCGGACGTGCCGGCGACGATCTTCGAGGGCGAGGCCGAGATGGCCGTGGTGATCGGTAAGCGCGCAGCCCAGGTTTCAGCGGCGGACGCGATGGACTACGTCTTTGGCTACACCAACTTCATCGACGGCTCGGCGCGAGGTTTACCGCCACCAGGCAATGTCTTCTACCAGATGAAATCGCGCGACACCTTTGCGCCGCTCGGTCCTTTCCTGGTGACGGCTGACGAGATCAAGGACGCGCACGAATTGCCGATTCGGCTGTGGAACAACGGCGTGTTGATGCAGAACTTCAACACCAATGACATGGCGCACAAGATCCCGCGCTGCATCGAGTGGGTCACTTCGATACACACGCTCGAGCCGGGCGACGTGCTGGCGACAGGGACGAACCATCGCGGGCTGAACCCGTTCATGGATGGCGACGTTATCGAGCTCGAGACCACCGGCCTGGGCCGTCTGAGGTTCTCGATCCGAGACGATCTGAAGCGCGAGTGGAAGCGCGAAACGCGCCTGCAGCGACAGGAGCAGGGCTTCGACGGCCCTACGCCTCAGGTCGCGGGCAAGTACGCTGCCGCTGGAGCGCCCGCCTAGGACACTGGCCATCGCTTCGCTCGGCGAGGCCAAGCATTAATTTGGGGCTGGTGCCCCGGGCCCTGGTGGGGGCTGCTGGTGGGCCTACGCTGCGCGGGGCCCTGGGCTTGGGTGCGCTTTACCGGTAGCGGATCAGGCGCGGCGGGGCGGTGGCCAGGCTGGTGCCCCGGGCCCTGGTGGAGCTGCTGGTGGGCTTTGTGCGGGGCTGGGCCCTGGGCTTGAGTGCGCCTTACCGGCAGCGGATCAGGCGCGGCGGGGCGGTGGCCAGACCGGTGGACGGGCCGTGCCCTGCCCCTGGGTGGGGCTGCTGGTGGGCCTACGCTGCGCTAGGCCCTGGCCTTGGGTGTGCTTTACCGGCAGCGGATCAGGCGCGGCGGGGCGATGGCCAGGCCGGTGCCCTGCCCCTGCTGGGGATGCTGGTGGGCTTGTGCTGGGCTGGGCCCTGGGCTTGGGTGCGCTTTACCGGCAGCTGATCAGGCGCGGCGGGCGGTGGCCAGGCGGGTGCCCCAGGCCCAGGTGGGGGCTGCTGGTGGGTCTGCGCTGCGC
>DASXRR010000060.1:0-8810 GCA_036506475.1 Chloroflexota bacterium | reverse complement strand
AACAGCCCCAGGAATCCGAACACCTGCGCCTGTCCGTGGACCTGCATGAGCGCCGGCGTCGCTGCTGAGAGAGGCATGCCGAAGGCGAACCCGATGATCAGGTACAGCCCGAGCGAAAACCCGGCGGCCAGCGCCAACAAGAGGCTGATGCGGATCAGGAGTCGAAACGGCGAGCCCAGCCACGAGAGAAGCGCGCTGTTCGTAGCTGGCTCTGCAGCGGCGACTACGCGGAGAGTAGTGATAGCCATCAGCCGCGCGATCTCGCCAGCGCTTCGGTGATCGCGTCCAGCACAGCCGTGGTGTCGAGGCCATGCTCGGCGGCCGCCTCGGGCACGGTCAGATGACCACCACAGCACGTGTCAAGACCATAGCGATCGAGCACCTCGGCCAACGCAGGGTGGTCGGCGAGCAGCATCCCGATTGGCGTTGCGACCACGGCTTGTTTGTCGAGATTTGACATCGGTTCCTCCACACACTCGAGCCTGGGCCCGCGGGAGATCGGAGCGCAGGCTCTCGGACACAGCCAGCGCACGCTAGTGGCCGCCGGAGCCGCCGCTGCCTGTCTTGATCGACTGGAAGATCTGCGCGTTGGCGTCACCCTCGACCACGATCTGGGCCGCGGCGCCCTTCTCCATGCGGCCCAGACTGTGATCGACGATGGGGTACGTACCCGGCACCTTGGCTTTGAACTCGACCATGGTTGCCCCGCCGGCGGGCACGTGGGTGGTCTGCACGTTCGTGGCGGGTGCGCTGGTCAGCGAGCCCTCGGTAAACACGCGATCGAAAATGGCACCGATGACGTGGAAGCTGCTGGTCAGGTTCGGACCACCCACGCCGAAGAAGATGCGGATCGTTTCGCCCACCTTCGCCTTGAGCGCGTTGTCGCCCGTGAGCGAGCCGACGCCGCCATTGAACAGCACGTAGTCCGGCCGCTCGTCCAGCATCTTGTCGAGGTCGAACGCGCGCAGTCCCTGCTGTCCGCGCTCACCTTGCAGGTAGAAGTCGCCTTCCATCAGATAGAACTCGCGGTCGACCTTCGGCAAGCCTGCTTTGGGCTCGACCACGATCAGGCCGTACATGCCGCTGGCGATGTGGTGGGCGACCATCGGGGTGGCGCAGTGGTAGACGTACACGCCCGGGTTGAGCGCCTGGAAGCGAAACGTCCCCGTTTCGCTCGGTGCAACCTGCATCACCTTGGCGCCGCCGCCCGGACCGCTGACGGCGTGCAGATCAATGCTATGCGTGACGCCCGCGTTCGGGTCATTGTCGAGCGATAACTCGACCGTGTCGCCTTCGCGTACGCGCAGCATTGGGCCAGGCACCGTGCCATTGAAGGTCCAGAACCTGTACGCCACGCCGTCGGCGAGGGTGGCGGTGACTTCCTTCGACACGAGGTCAAGCTTGACCGTGGCGGAATCGGAGCGGAACGTCGGCAGAGCGATCCGCGGGGCGGGCAGCGGGCTCAGACCGGCGGGCAACGGCTGCACGTCCGCGGTCGTCCCGCCCGTGGCCATCGGCATGCCGCCCGTCGCGGGCATCACGGTGGTCGCCTGCGGCTGCTGAGCGGTGACGGCAGCGCCCGGCGCAAGCACGCTCAGCTTGCCTGTCATGCCCGCTTCCTTATGGCCAGGAATCGAGCAGACGAGCTCGTACTCACCGGGCTTATCGAACGTCACCTCGGCGGTTGCCGTCTGCCCAGCTTTGGCCAGTACCTTGAAGCCAAGAGCTTGCACGGTCAGGTCGTGTTCGACCGCGCCCTTGTTGTCCAGGGTGATGGTCACCTTCTGGCCAGCGGGTACCTGCACTATGGACGGCGTGATTTTGAACTCTGTGACTGTGACGCGGAGGCTCGTCGGCAATTGCGCCGTCGATTGGACGGCAGCGGGCGCCTGGATTGGCGCGCCAACGGCGGGCCCGCCGGGCTGACTGGTCACGTACGGCACGCACGCGGCGGCGATGGCGACCAGGCTCACGCCGGCGACCCAAAGATGGTGCCGATAACGGCTCAACGTCGATGACATAGGTCCTCCCACCGGGCGTGGAATCAGAATGCTCCCAGTGATTCTCGGTACGTTGTCGGCACCGGCCCACGCGCCAGGGGGTAGTCTCGATGATCCGACGGGGTAGTCTCCGCCCACCCGCGCGGGTAGCTCAGCTCACTCGCGCTCGGTTGTATCGACGATACCGTGGCGCACCGCGTACGCCACGACCTGGGCGCGGTTCTGCACGTGCAGCTTGTCCAGGATGTTGCGCAGGTGGTACTTGACCGTGTTCTCAGTGACGACGAGCCGCTCGGCAAGCTCACGATTGCTGGTGACGCCTTGCACCAGCAGGTTCAAGACCTCGCGTTCACGCTCGGTCAGTGACTGCGCCTCGTTGGTCGCCGCGGGCTGGGCTGGCGCAGCCGGACGTGCGAACTCGCCAAGCAGCTTGCGGGCGAGACCTGGTGTGAGGGCTGGCTCGCCGCGTGCGACGCCTTCGAGTAGGCGGAAGAACTCGTTCGAATCCAGGTTCTTGAACAGATAGCCCTGGGCACCGCTCTTGATCGCCTCGAACAGATTGGCATCGTCTTCGGAGGCGGTGAGGACGACGACCTTGACGTTGGTCTGTTCGGCGCTGATCAGTCGGGTTGCATCGAGACCGCCCACCCCGGGCATGTTCAGGTCCATCAACACGACGTCGGGACGAAGCCGCTTCGACTGTTCGACCGCCTCGCGTCCGTTCTTCGCCTCACCGACCACGTCAATGCCGCGCGCCTCGAGCAGACTGCGCAGACCGTCTCGAAAGAGCGGATGATCGTCGGCGATCAGCACCCTCATCGCTGATCAGCATAGTAGTGCCTGCGGTACGCGCCCACCTTTCGGGTAGGCGCAGGGCCACCCCATCGCGCTCCTGCGGACCATCCCGCTGGGCGTTGGGCACCTCCTGGTCGACCTTGACACTGGGCTGGACTTCTCATCGAAAGGAGCTCCGCTATGTCGCTCACGGATCGCGAATTCTGGACAGTGATCCACGGCACGGTGCTCGGTGCTCTCTTCCTGTTGGCCTTCGCCGGGGGCCTGGCAGGCCTCTACAGCCTGCGCTGGGAACTCGTGACGCCAACGGGACTGCGCGAGCGCCTGCCTCGGCTGGAGATCGGCACCTCGATCATGGCCGTCGTGGCCTGGCTGACGGTCATGACCGGCGCGTGGATCGTCTACCCGTGGTACCGCGCCGCGGTGCCGACGAGTCCTCGGTCGATGCTCCTGGCCGATCCCGCCAGAGCCCTATGGCACACCTTCGGGATGGAGTGGAAAGAGCACGTCGCGTGGATGGCGCCGGTGCTGGCAACGGCTGTCGCGTTCGTCGTCATCTACTACGGCCCACGCCTGGCCCAGGAGGCAAGAGTGCGCCAGGCGCTGATGGTGCTATTCGTCGTCGCCTTCGTTGCGGCCGCTGTGGCCGGTCTGTTCGGCGCCTTCATCAATAAGGTCGCCCCCACCACCTGAGAAGCGACGTCCGCGCATGTCTACGACGTTTGAGCAAACACGGGTCGAGTTCCGGGTGGCCTCCTCGGAGCCATCGATCGTCGTGCCTCCGAAGCCAAAATGGCCCCGCGGCCGCTGCCATTCTGGCCGCCGGTATCGGCTGCTTCGCACTGGGTGTGCTGGTCATCCTCAGCGAAGCCATCCCCGCTTTCAAGAACGCGCTCACCCTCTATGCTCCCGTGGGGCCGCTGTCAGGTAAGTCGCTCGCGCAGATGGCGATCTACTTCGTCGCCTGGGCCGCATTTGCGTATGCCTGGCGCGGCAAGAGCGTCGGCTTCGGACGGGTGTACGCGGCGACGTTGATCCTGGTGGCGCTGGGGCTGGTCGGGACGTTCCCACTCGTGTACGAGGCGTTTACCGCCAGATAGGTCGCGTCGGGCCTACCCGCACGGGTTGGACTGAAGACCACCCCTCCGGGTGTGGCCCGTACCCGCCTGGGGGCGCATGCTGCCAGCACGAAGGAAGAGCCATGACGACGATCACGCCAGTCCCTCGAACGCAGAACCCGTGGGACCATCCTCTCACCGAAGGCACGACGCCACCCGTCTCGGAGCGTCTGGTACGGGCGTTGGAGGCGCATATCGCCGCGGAGGCCGACGACGCCACGCGCGCCAGTCGGCTGGCAGACAGCAGCGGCGACCGCGCGATGAACATGCTGCTCGAGCTGATCGTCGAGGACGCGGAGCGCCACCACGACTTGCTGAAGCGGATGGTCCGGCGCTTACGCGAGGAGCTCGAGTCCACTGGAGCGCCGAACGACTTAGCCGTGCCCGGCTCGAAGGCGTTCGCCGGCGCGGAGGAGTCCGTGGCGATGCTGCGCGCGCTCATCCGCAACCAACAAGAGGGAGCGCGCTATCTGCGCCACCTCGCGCACCAGGACTCCGACCTGTTCGACGGTTTCTTCGCATTGCTGTTGGACACCTTCGCCCGCGACGGTGAGAAGCACGTGCACATCCTGCGGTATCTGCTGCGCCACGCGGAGGCTGAGTAACCTGATGCCTGCCGCGGTCGTCGATCCTGTGCGGGCGTATCCGGCTGAACGCGAAGCGGACATCGCCCTGCGTGATGGATCGATCGCGCACGTGCGGCCCATACGCGCCGACGACGAAGCCGCCCTGCTCGAACTGCTGGAAGGACTCTCACCGGACGATCGTCTGCTGCGCTTCTTCTCGCTCGGAACCAACCTGGCGGGTACAGCGCACGACGAAGCCCGCGTTGACTACGTCCGCTCATACGGATTAGTCGTTACGGTTGGGCCCGATCAGCATGTCGTGGGGCACGCGCTGTATGCGCCGACCGGTGCTGGCCGCGCCGAAGTGGCGTTCACCATCGCGCGCGAGTATCAGGGCCAGGGCCTCGCGAGCACCCTGCTCGGCCAGCTGGCCGAGGCCGCCGCGAGCAACGGCATCCACACCTTCGATGCTCTCGCCAAGCCGGAGAACCGGCGCATGCTCGAGGTCTTTCGCGAGTCCGGCTTCCCGGTGCAGACCCACTTCAGTTGGGACGTCGTCGAGGTCAGCTTTCCCACCGAACTGACACCCAACGGCCTGGCACGCTTCGAACAACGTGAGGAGCAGTCGGCCGCCAACGCGTTGCGGCGCGTGCTGTACCCGCGTTCCGTCGCGGTCGTCGGCGCCTCACGGCGGGCAGGGAGCGTGGGTGAGGCCGTCGTCCGCAACCTGCAACCGCGGAGCGGAGCGCAGCGGGTCAAACTGCCTTTAGCTTTGCGCGACGACGAGCGCAGTCAACGATCCAACGTGTCGCGCAAAGAGTGTGGCTTCCGAGGTCCGATCTACCCGATCAATCCGAACGCGGATGAGATACGCGGCGTGCCGTGCTTTCCTTCGATCGGGGAGGTCCCTGGGGATGTGGACCTGGCCGCGATCGCCGTTCCAGCCGCCGCCATTGTGGACGTGGCGGAGCAATGCGGTCGCAAGGGTGTGCGCGCCCTGGTGGTGCTCTCAGCCGGCTTCGCCGAAGTCGGGCCTGAGGGCCAGCAGCGCCAACACGACCTGCTGCAGGTATGCCGCGCCTACGGAATGCGGCTGATCGGGCCGAACTGCATCGGCGTCATCAATACCGATCCGGCTGCACCGCTGAACGCCACCTTCGGCCCGCTCATGCCGAGCGTTGGCCGCATCGGACTGGCCACTCAGAGCGGTGCGCTCGGCCTGGCGGCGATCGACTTCGCCAGCACACGCGGCCTGGGCTTTTCCAGCGTGGTGTCGATGGGCAACAAGGCCGATATCTCAGGCAACGACCTGCTCGGCTACTGGCACTCCGACTCGCGCACCGACGTGATCCTGCTGTATCTGGAGTCGTTCGGTAATCCGCGCAAGTTCGCGCGCTTTGCCCGCTCCGTTGGTCGCAGCAAGCCGATCGTTGCGCTCAAATCTGGCCGCTCGGCGGTCGGCGCCCGCGCCACCTCGTCGCATACTGGTGCGCTGCTGGCGGCCTCAGATGTCACCGTCGATGCGCTGTTCCGCCAGTCGGGCGTCATTCGCACCGACAGTCTGGACGAGATGCTGGATGTGGCGCAGTTGCTGTCAAACCAGCCCTTGCCGAAAGGCCGTCGCGTCGCCATCGTCACCAACGTCGGCGGCCCGGCAGTCATGTGCGCCGATGCATGTGAGGCGCACGGACTGGACGTCCCAACGCTCTCCGATGCCACGCAGGCCGCGCTGCGAGTACTGCTGGCGACGGATGCAAGCGTGCTGAATCCGGTCGACATGCTGGCAGCCGCCAGCGCGGAGCAGTTCGGTGAAGCCGTGCGCATTGTGGCTGCGGATGCAGGCGCCGACTCCGTTATCAGCATCTTTCTGCCGCCGCTGGCGACATGCGCCGAGGATGTCGCCCGTAGCATCGCGCAAGTATCCGCTGACAAGCCGCTGCTGGCCGTATTCATGTCCGCTCGCGAACTGCCAACCGAGGAGGCTGGCCGGGTACCGTTGTACACCCTGCCTGAACCAGCGGCGAAAGCGCTCGCGCGTGCTGCTCAATATGCGGAGTGGCGAACCGCCGCGGCCGCCGCGGACGCGCCCCGGTTTCCTGAGGCAGGACGGACCGAAGCCGGACAGCTTGTCACCACGGCCGTGCACCGCGGCGGAGGGTGGCTCGACGTGGACCAGGTGCAGCAGCTGCTGCGCTGCTACGGCATCAGGGTGGTCGAGCAGCGTCTGGCGACCACACCAGCGGAAGCCGGTTACGCCGCGGCCGCGCTCGGCGGCGGCAAGATGGCTGTGAAGGCGATCGCGCCTGGCCTGGTGCACAAGTCCGACGCGGGTGGAGTGCGGCTCGGGATTTCAGGAGCCGATGAGATCAAAGATGCGGCCGAGGCAATGGTCGATCGAGTTGCACGCGCCACCGGACACTCGCCAACTGGATTTGTGGTTCAGCGCATGGCTGGTCCAGGCGTCGAGATGTTGGTCGGGGTGGTCAACGATCGCCAGTTCGGTCCAACGGTCGCCTGTGGCGCAGGCGGCACGGTAGTTGAGCTACTGAAAGACGTCGCGGTGCGCCTGGCGCCACTCACCCGCGCCGATGCGAGCAGCATGCTGCGCGAGCTGCGCAGCTTCCCGTTACTCGACGGCTATCGGGGTGCACCACGCCTGGCAGTGGATGCGCTCGAGGACGTGCTGTTACGCATCAGCGCACTCGCGGACGACCACCCGCAGATTTCCGAGCTCGACTGCAATCCGGTCATCGTGACCGAGACCGGTGTCGTCGTTGTCGATGCGCGCGTGCGCGTCGAAAACGTGGATCCTCCGCGCCCATTGGGGGCGCGTCGCTGAGAAGCCGCGGGACTGCCCGTCGCCCGCTGACACGGCCGTGATCGACATCTCGTTCGCTGCAACTGCCATCGCATTCGGCAGCCTGATTGGCTTGTCGCTCGGAGCGCTGGGCGCGGGCGGCTCGATCCTGACGGTGCCGATCCTTGTGTATGCGATGGGCGTGCCGGTGCATGCCGCGACCGGCACCAGCCTCGCGGTCGTCTTCCTGAACGCCGCGACCGGCGCACTCGACCATCTGCGGCGCGGCCGTTCGCTGCCGAAGACCGGCATCGCCTTCGGCGCCAGTGGCGTGCTCGGCGCCTTCGCCGGTGTCTGGCTCAACCATCAGCTACGTGGCGAGCTGATCCTGATGCTGTTTTCGCTGCTCATGCTCGCGGCAGCTGTGAGCATGCTGCGCCGCCGGGTGGTGGGTTCCACGTTGAGCGTCTTCCTCGAGCAGTACAGTGCCGCGGCTTGGGCGCGGCTGTTGCTCGTGGGGCTCGGTGTTGGCTTTCTCACGGGCTTCTTTGGCGTTGGCGGCGGGTTCTTGATCGTTCCTGCGCTGGTGGTCGTGCTTGGGCTGCCGATGCACCTGGCGGTTGGCACGTCGCTGCTGGCAATTGCGTTGAACGCGCTGTGGGGGCTGCTCGGTAATCTCGGATTCGGCACCTGCGACTGCGCGCTCACACTGCTCTTTGCGCTGGGTGGTGTGGCCGGTGTGCTCGCGGGCGGTAAGCTCGCCGGCCGGCTACCAGATCGCTTCTTGCGCACCGCATTTGCCCTGATCACGATCGGACTCGCGACCGTTACCTTCGGCGACAGCCTCTGGTCGCTGCTCGCACCCTGAACACCGTGAGGAGACCCATGGACGACTCGCTGCTCTACGAGCGGCGCGCACGCATCTGCCAGGTGCTGGCTGACGCCAAACGCCTGCGTTTGATCGATGCGCTGCGGGATACCGAGCGCAGCGTTGGCGAGCTTGCCGACGCGCTAGGGGCAACCTACCCAAACATCTCGCAACACCTGAACGTCATGCGCGACGCGGGCCTTGTCCTTTCCCGTCGCGAGGGCACCATGGTCTTCTATCGCCTGGCGTATCCGCAGATAACGCAGGCCTGCGACATCGTGCGCGACGTGCTGCGCGCGCAGCTCGCGGACACGGCAGCCCTGGCCAACCGCTAGCGCGGATGATTGCTATGCCGTTTCTGAGTGACGCCGATCAAGAGCCAATAGTGCGCATCAGTCCGCCCATGGCCACGGAAACGGCCCAGGCTTTGCGCCCGGGCCGTTTGCGCATGCGCCGGATGGGGCCAGCTTCAGGTTGAAGCAGGTACCGCCTTCGGCGTGGCGATCGCGCGCTGGCTTCGGCTGGGTCCACGGGGTACCCAGGATAGGCAGCAGGTAGCGGTCGAGGCCGATAAAACCCGCGTTCTTCCAGGCCAGGATGAGCAGCACACCCAGGATCGCTAGCGCCGGGTTGGTGCTCGTGGTGCCGGCCAGCATGAACGCCAGG
>DASXRR010000059.1:0-29315 GCA_036506475.1 Chloroflexota bacterium | reverse complement strand
ATGACGCTGCGTATCGAGTCGATCAGTGCGCAAGCGGAGCAGCTCGCGCGCACGGCAGGCCAGTTGCGCGAGCTCGCAGGCGGGTTCCGCCTCGAGGTGGACGCGGATGTGGTCGAGAGCGAGGCAGCCATCGTGCTGCCTCGCGCCGCCTGAGACGTTAGCCGCCGACCGCGGCTGCGCTTGGGAGCTGGATCATGGCGCAAACGTATGCACCCGTTTGCCGCCTGACCAACCGCCAGATCGCCCGGCGGCTGGTCATTGCGCTGCGCACTGCCGATAACCACGTCCAGCACATCTTCGACAAACTTGGGGGTTTGGTCACGGGCTCAGGTTGCCGCCTGGGTCGTCGTCAACGGCATGCTGGGCACCGAGTTGCTTTCGCGTCGCGGAGCGTAAGCTCGTCCCCACCGGACCAGCGTTGCCGCTTGGCCAGCCGCCGCGAGGCACTGGCGTACGCGCAGCGCACGCGGCTGATGGAGCTCGACTGACACTGCGACTCGGTAGGATGTCAGCTCATGACGTACACCGATGTGAAGGTCGCCCGTGCGCGAGTGATGTTCGCCGGTCCGGGCCTGCAGGTGAACGGACTCGAAGCGGTTGCTGAAGGCTTGTGGCTCTGCGATCAACGCGACAATCGCAGCTACCTCGTAGACTACGGCGGCCGAGTTCTGACGAGCTTTGCCAGCCCAGCGCGCAACGCCAGTGGCATCACCGTCGGCGCCGGCGCTGTGTGGGTCGCGTCTAACGTCAAGCCGGCGATGGTCTTTCGCCATGACCCAGTAACCGGGCACTGTACCGCCTTCGTCATGCTCGACGGTGAAGGTGGCGTGCACGGCCTGCAGTGGCAGCCGTATACAGCCGAGGATCCGCGGCCGACTACCGCCGAGAGCAAGCCTGAGCTGCACCCAACGGCGCCGGCCGGGCGACTGAACGCTGGACCAGGCGCGAGTGGCACGTTGTGGGTGAGCCGACCTGGCGCGCTGCGCATCGACCACATCGACGCCGAGACTGGCGACCTGCTCGGTTCGCTGCCATTTCCGAAGCCACGCTCACACGGCATGTTCTGGAACGAAAGCAATGGCAGCCTGAATGTCGCGGAAACGAATGAGGGTCACATCTATCAGTTCGATCCGCGCGCCAGCGAGCTGCTCGGCGAGTGGCGCGTCGAGGGCCCCGAGGTCCACGGCCTGACGCGCAGCCCAGACGGCCGGGTATGGATCGGCGACGCGGCCACGAACCAGGTGCTGCTCGTGCACGACTGAGCTACGCTTGCGCCAACCGCGCCTGGCGAGTAAAGGATGTAGTGCAGTCGCGAGCGAAGCGAAGGGGGGTGCGCAGGTGAAACCACCGAGTTTCGAGTACATTGCGCCGCGCTCGGTCGACGAAGCCGTGGCGAGTTTGGCCGAGCACGGCAGCGCGGCAAAGGTGCTGGCGGGCGGGCAGAGTCTCGTTCCGCTGATGAATATGCGCCTGGCGGATCCAGCCGTGCTCGTGGACATCAACGAGGTCGCAGGTCTCAGCGGCCTGACAACCTGGGATGGCGGAGTTGCGATTGGGGCGCTGGTGCGCCAGAGCGCCGTCGAACACGCCGCGACGGTCCGAGAACTGACACCCTTGTTGGCCGAGGCGGTGCAGCTGATGGGCCACCCGGCCATTCGCCATCGAGGCACGGTCGGCGGCAGTCTCGCGCACGCCGATCCGGCTGCCGAGCTGCCAGCAGCCATGCTGGCGCTGCAGGCACAGGTCATCTGCCGCGGGCCACAGGCAATACGCTCGATCTCGGCTGAGGAGTTCTTCACTGGCTATCTGACGACTGCGCTCGCCGTGGACGAACTGGTGACGGAGATTCGTGTTCCGGGCATCCCGCCAGGCACCGGCAGCGCTTTTCTGGAGATGGCGCGGCGCTCGGGCGATTTCGCGATCTGTGGTGCGGCCGCGCTGGTCACGCTCAACACCAGCGGCCGCGTCGACAGCGTCCGCATCGCGCTGTGCGGCGTGGGCAGCGGGCCGGTTCGAGCGCGCACCGTCGAGCGCGCGCTGGTGGGCGAGCTGCCCACGCGTCCGGTCGTCGCGGCGGCCGCGCAGCACGTCGTCGACGAGATCGACCCGCCCTCGGACATCCACGGCTCGGCCGCCTATCGCCGCAAGTTGGCGGTCGTCATGACCAGGCGCGCCGTGGAGCTTGCCGCCCAACGGGCTGGAGCCTGACCATGCCTGAACTACCACCAACGCGCAAAATCGTTGTCCGCGTGAGCGTCAACGGTACCGAACACGAGGCGCTGGTCGAGCCACGGCGCCTGCTGGTCGATTTTCTGCGTGACGATCTCAGCCTGACCGGTACGCACGTCGGCTGCGAGCACGGCGTGTGCGGCGCCTGCACGGTGCTACTGGATGGCCTAACGGTGCGCTCCTGCCTGCTGTTCGCAGTTCAGGCCAGCGGCCACAGGGTGATGACAATTGAGGGCCTCGCCGCCGCCGATGGCACGCTGCACCCGATTCAGGCCGCGTTCTGGACCGAGCATGGGTTGCAGTGCGGCTTTTGCACACCCGGTTTTCTCATGACGACGTACGAGCTGTTGCAGGCCAATCCGGCACCCACTGACGACCAGATCCGCGCCGCGATCTCGGGCAACCTGTGTCGTTGTACCGGCTATCAGAACATCGTGCGCTCCGTCCGCACCGCCGCCGACACGATGGTCGCGGCTACTGCCGCGCCAGCAGTAGGAGGTCCAGCGTGACAGTCGAAGAGCGGACGTGGGTCGGCAAGAGCGTGCTCCGGCGCGAGGATCCACGCATTCTGGCTGGCCGGGGCGTGTACATCGACGACGTCAAACTGCCGGGCATGCTGCACGCAGCCGTGCTGCGCAGTCCACACGCCCACGCGCGAATACGCAGTATCGATACGCGCGCGGCAAAACAGGTTCCCGGAGTCGTCGCGATCCTGACTGGTCAAGAGGCGCTGGAATTCGTGACGCCGATGCCCGCATTCTGCGCCGAGCCCGTCGTCCAGCACGCCATTGCGACCGAACGCGTGCGCTTCGTCGGCGAGGCGGTCGCGGCAGTCGCGGCTACGAGTCGCTACGCGGCCGAGGACGCGTGTCAGAAAATCAACGTCGACTACGAGCCACTGCCGCCGCTAAGCACTCCGGCTGACGCGTGCCGGGCCGATGCGCCCCGCCTGCATGACACACTCCAGAGCAACGTCGTATTCGAACGCACGCTGCGTTTCGGCGATATCGACGGTGCGTTCTCGAACGCGGCACACGTCATCAAGCGCTCACTCCGGTGGCACCGCATGGGTGCCCAACCGATCGAGACCGCGGGCGCCGTGGCCAGCTTCGATCCGTACTCCGAAACGATGACGGTCTGGTCGAACACCAATATGTACAACTACATCCCGTGGGTGTTCGCCAACCTGCTCAAAGTGCCGACCAATCGCTTGAAAATGATCCCGTGTCTGGTGGGCGGCAGCTTCGGCAGCAAACACCTGATCGCGAAGTGTTTCTCCATTGCTGGCGCACTGACCAAAGCGACGGGCCGCCCGGTCAAGTTCATCGAGGATCGCATCGACAATCTGGCCGCGAATGACAACGTCGGTCCGGATCGCTTCTATGACGCGGAGCTGGCAGTCGCGAGCGACGGGACGTTCGTCGGTCTGCGGTTGAACATCGTCGACGATTACGGTGCCTACTTTCAGTTCGCCCACGGCCAACATGGGAACGCGCTGTCGCAGCCGACGGGTCCATACCGCATCGGCGCGCTCGAATACGGCATCCAATGCGTCCTGACCAACAAGGTCCAGCAGGGGTTTTTCCGCGGCGCCGGCTCCGATCCTGGCAATTTCGCACTTGAACGACTCGTCGATGCCGCCGCCGATGAGCTGCAGCTGGATCGCGCCGAGCTGCGGCGCAAGAACTTCATTCGTCCCGACGAGTTCCCGTACAGGACGCCGACCGGCAATATGTACGATAGCGGCAACTATGCTCGGGTGCTGGATCGCGCCCTGGCCGAGTCGAATCTAGCGCATTGGCGCGCGGAGCAGGAGCGTTTGCGCCAACACGGACGCTACATTGGCATCGGCCTGGCCAGCTGCCAGGAGCGAAGCGCCTATAGCGCCACCGAGTGGTGGTTCTGGTACGACCAGCCTCCTTTTCCGCTGACGTCCACGCCGGAGAGCGTGAAGCTCAGCATCGATGCTTTTGGCGGTTTCCTGCTCACGCTGGGCTGCCCGTTCTGGGGCAATAGTCCGAGCACCGTCGCTGCTCAGGTCGTCGCGGAGGAGTTCGGCATCGACCCCAGCACGATTGGCATCGACTATGCGGATTCGCAGTCGGGCGCGCTCTCGGCTGGTCCTGGCGGCAGCCGGCTGACCGTCATGCTCAGTGGTGCAGCGCGCGGCGCCTCCAGACGGGTCAAGGATAAGCTGTTCCGCATTGCCGCGCACCTGCTCGAGGCGGCCCCCGAGGACATGGAGCTGCGTGATCAGGCGGTGCGCGTGAAGGGCGCGCCAAACCGCGCGCTGAGCATCGCCGACGTCGCCCTCAAGGCGCACCTGTTCAAACTGGACATTCCGGCCGACGAGGAAAGTGGACTCGCCGCGACCTTCACTTACGATCATCCGTTTACGACCAAGCCGGCCGACGATCGCTCGGATATGGGCGCTTTCTACCCGATCGTCTCACACGCCTGCCACGTGCCCGTGGTCGAAGTCGATCCGGAAACGGGCCAGGTCACGGTGCTCGACTACCTGGCCGTGAACGACTGCGGAACGGTGATGAATCCCAAGCTGCTGGAAGGCCAGGTTGTAGGCGGCATCGCGCAGGGCATCGGCGCCGCGTTGCTCGAGGAGTACGTCTATGACGAAGGCGGCCAGCTGGCCACGTCGACGTTCATGGACTACCTGCTGCCGACCGTGTATGACGTGCCGCCGATAGTGCGTGTCGTCCACGAAGAAACGCCTTCGCCGTACACGGAGTTCGGGGTCAAAGGTGGCGGCGAAGGCGGACGCATGGTCGCGCCAGTTGCGCTGGCGAGTGCCGTCGAAGATGCCCTGCGGCCATTCGGCGTGCGTGTCGACGAGCTGCCGATGACGCCCCAGCGCATCGTGGCCTGGATCGAGGCGAGTACGCCGGGCACTGTTTGACGGCTAGCCGCGCGGGTGGGGTAAGGTGGCCGAGATCCTCGCGGCGGCTGAATACCAGTCGCCATTCTTGTTTGTGAGAAGGCACCTAACCCTATAGGGATCACGTCGACGTCAGCGACCCGCAACTTCCGTTGACCTGACGCTAGATCCCCCTTCGGATCGGCTGCGCGCGAGATCGCACCAGTCGGTCTGCGCCGCCGGCCGGGCCTCGCACCCGCGTCTGCTTTGTGCTGCGTCGTGTCGGCGAGCTCGTCTCGGAGGTATCGGCTTGCCGATGCTGCGCTTCGTGCTGTCCGTTGGAGCTGGTGTTACTGGTGTGTGGGCGACCATGCAGCCGGCGCCGGCCATGGCCTGGGATGGGCCGGCCGGCTCACCGCCGGGCTGGCGCTCCCACTGGGTCAGAACCATAGAGGCCGTCGACGTCTTCGCCGATGCGGACGGCGATATCACCTTTGGTCAGGCCGCGCCAACTATGTACTTCCGTGTCGATGCGCCCGAACAGAACGGGCGATTGTGGGTCTACAACCCGGTCATCCATGGCTGGGCATGGCTTCCGCGCGCCGGCACACAGCCCGTCGCCGAGCCAACACCCGAGCAGGTCCAGTCCAGCACATTTCCGCCTGACCCGCGTGACTATCTCTACCAGCAGGCGCCCGACCTCGCACCGCGCCTCGATTGCATTATTGCGGGCGAAAGTGGTTGGGATGCGACGCAACAGAACCCGCGCAGTAAGGCCGCCGGGCTCGCGCAGTTCCTGCCCTCAACCTGGGCCACGACGCCGGCTGGCCAGCGCGGCCTCTCGCCGTTCGACCCGTTCGCCAATATCGACGCCGCGATCTGGCTGGCACGCACCAGAGGCTGGACCCAGTGGCAGGTGTTTACGATGGGACTATGCCACTGAGCTCGAGCCCGCCATGATCAAGCAGTTCCCGATGCTGTATCTCGCTCACATCGCGCCGGACCGCCTCGGCCCCACAGCGGGCACGTGCGGAGCGCTGGCTGGCAGCCCAACAATCGGAGACGGCGTGCGCCAGCCAACCGCGGGGCAGCACTGACTTCAATGCAATTTGGTGTGACCATGTTCCCGGCCAGCTTCGCACTGAGCATCCTCAGCCTGGCCAAAGCGACCGAAGAGCGCGGCTTCGAGTCGCTGTTCGTGCCCGAGCACACACATATCCCCGTCAAACGGACCACACCGTGGGCCGGTGGCGGCGATCCACCGCCCGAGTACTCACATACCCTCGACCCATTCGTCGTCCTCGCCGCGGCTGCCGCGGTCACGACCCGGATCAAGCTCGGAACCGGCATTTGCCTGGTCATCCAGCGCGATCCAATCGTGCTCGCCAAGGAAGTCGCAAGTCTGGATCAGCTCTCGGAAGGTCGGTTCCTGTTCGGCGTCGGCGCAGGCTGGCTGCGCGAGGAGATCGCCAATCACGGGACCGACCCGCGCACACGCTGGCGCCTGTTCGGCGAGCGGATGCGCGCGATGGAAACAATCTGGTCCGCGGACGAGGCAGAGTTCCACGGCCAGTACGTGAGCTTTGACCCGATCTGGTCCTGGCCGAAGCCGGTGCAAAAGCCGCGGCCGCCAGTGCTGCTCGGCGGCGACGTACCAGCGTCCATGCAGCGCGTGATCGATTTCGCGGACGAATGGATGCCACATCCGGACCGAGGCGATCAACCACTCGCGCAACGGGTCGCCGAGTTTCACTCACTCAGCGAAGCCGCCGGACGTGGACGACTCCCCGTGACCATTTATGGCGCGCGTCCGGATCCAGCCGCCGTGGAGGAGTACGTACGGGCGGGCGTGTCGCGCTGCGTCTTCCGGATGCCGGCCGCGGGCGCCGACGAAGTGCTGCCGGCGCTAGACCGCGCGTCGCAGGTCGCCGCACAGTTCAGCTGATCGCAACACCTTGGCCGCACGATTGGAAAAGCTGTCTCATCGCGGCGGAGCGCGCCGCCAACACTGGGGTTAGGCCTTTACTCCCCGTCGAGTGCATGTCAGCACCACGCTCGAGGAGCAGCGCGGCGACCTCGATGTTATTGAGATTCACCGCACGCCGTAGCGGAGTTTCACCAAGGCTGTCGCGCATCTCGATGCCCGCGCCACAGTCCAACAACGCGCCGGCCACCTCCACGTTGTCTCGACGGGCTGCCATATGCAACGCGGTGCAGTGCTTCACACCATCGCAAGCGTCAACGCGCGCGCCAGCATCGACCAATGCACGCACTACATTTGCACCATGCCATTTGCAATGGTTCGCAACGCGATACAGTGGAGTGTGACCACCGTCATCCTTGATGTCGGGGTCGGCACCAAGGCACATGAGCAACTCCACAAGCGCAACGTTGCCCGCGGCCGCCGCGTCGTGTAACAACGTGCGGCCGCCGAAGCGTTCATGTGCCAGGCCTGGATCTGCCACGAGTTTCTGGCGCACATAGTCCAGCAGAGTGCTATTACCGTTGATGATCATCTGAGCCAGTAGGGCCGCGAAAACCGAATGGTTGCCCTGTAAATATGTGCGCAAGACCGAGCCGCCTGCCAATGCAATGGCACGCTCGGCGGCGCCGCTGCGGACCGCCGCGATTGCTTCGTCGAGCACACGTTGTGCACTCCAGCGCCGTGATAGCTCCTGCTGGATAGTGTCGCTCGGCGGCCCGTCCTCACCTTCTGCCGCGGCACCATTGACGATATACGCGGAGGATCGCGCAAAGAAATCGCGCAATGCACTGCGTGCTGACTCTTCGAGTGGTACATCGTCGAGCGCCAGGACCATGTTCGTCATCCACGCATCCCGCTCGCGTTGGCCGATTCTGAAGCGGAGATGGGATTCGCGCAGGCTCACCCACCATCGGCGCTGCGTGTCCTCCGCCGGGCCGCCCGTAAGCTGCACCAGGAACGCGCTGAACTCTTCGATTGCGCACTTGAGCGTCTTGCCCGGAAACAGCGGCCGCAAGACGGGATCGCGCTTCACCCGGGCGTAAAAGACCTCGGCGAGCTGACGGCAGGTGCGCGGGCCGCCAATGGCTTGATGCACGTCGAAGCCGTCCATGGTGTCAATCCGCTGACAGGATAACGGGCCCTTAAGGTCACGCCTCACCCCAACCCTCTCCCCGTGATGGGAGAGGGAGTCACTTTCGTACCGCGTCGCCACGTGACGGGAGAGGGCGTCACTTTCGTACCCGCCTCGCCACGTGACGGGAGAGGGCGTCACTTTCGTACCGCCTCGCCCCTCATGGGGAGAGGCCGCGCGGAGCGCGGGTGAGGGGTGGTGTAACTGGCTACCAACGCACGTCGCTGCCGGCGCCGCCCTGCAACTGCCGCCGCCAAACCTGCGACCGCCGAAGGCGGAACCCTGCGGGGGCCAGCTTTGCCGAGCGTAGCGACGGCGAGTGTCACTGGACTGCGAGACACACATCGCGGCAAAGTTCAGTCGATGCCAACACCTGCCTTTGGCGTACATCTCGTCTCGCGCGGCGAGGGCGATCCGACGACGACCGCATTTCCCAGCCATCGGCTCATGGCCGAAGACGGCGTGCGCGCTGAGCGGCTGGGGTTCGATGCGGTTTGGATTCCAGACCATTTCTACTTTGCCCGAACGTCTGGGCTGGAGACCTACCCCGAGGCGTGGACACTGTTGACGGCGATCGCGGCCAAAACCGAGCGAATCACGCTCGGCACCAACGTCCTGGCGGCGACGTTTCGCCACCCGGCGCTGATGGCCAAAATGGCTGGCGCGCTGCAAGACCTCTCTGCCGGGCGGGTCATTCTCGGTCTGGGGGCAGGCAATCAACCGCTCGAGCATGCCGCCTTTGGGCTCGACTTCGAGCATCGCATTGGCCGCTTCAAGGAATACCTGCCGATCATGACTGGCCTGCTGAAGGGCGAGACGGTCTCTTTCGCGGGCCGCTACTTCAATCTCAGCGAGGCGAGTCTGCGCACCGTCGTGCCGCGGGTGCCCGTGTGGATCGCCGCCGGCGGTCCGCAGATGTTCGGGCTCACCGCGCAATACGCTACTGGCTGGAACATGGCCGGCGGCGGCACGACGTCAGCCACGGTGGGCGAGAAGTACGATGCCTTTGCCGCGGCGTGTCGGACCGCCGGGCGCGACATCAAGGACTTCGACGTGTGCAAGATGACCTTCATGGCAGTAGCGCCCGACGCGGCGAGCGCACGCGCAATGCGCGACGAGCTGGCGACAGAGAGCAACACGACGCCCGAGCTGCTTGCCCGGCGGATGATCGTGGACACGCCCGATGGGATCGCCGCCTGGCTCCGCACACTGACCGAGATTGGCGTCAACCACCACATCCTGGCGATCGCCGAGTCGGCGCAGTGGCCGACCTACTGGGACGCGGTCGAGCTATCGGCGCGCGAGATCGTGCCGCGCGTACGCCAAGGCGGCGCGTAACATCGTCGTTTGCATGGTTACTCAGGTCCGCATCTACACCATCAATCGCGGCATGTTGGACTCGTGGATCAAGCTGTTCAACGAAAAGATCGTGCCGACCAGTGCCCAGTATGGCGTGCGCGTCATAGGCGCCTGGGTCAATCGACCGCAGAACGAGTTCATCTGGGTGCGTACGTTCGACACAGACGAGACGCTGAAGACATACGAGACGTCGCCGGAGCGGGCCACCTATAGCAGCGACACTGGCTCGCACATCGCCAAGACTGAGGTACGTACGGTCACCGACGGGTTGCTGGCGGCACGGTGAACGAGCCAATTCGCGTTGGCATCGTCGGCGCGACGGTGACACCCGGCGGCAGCGGCTGGGGCGCGAATGCGCACGTGCCAGCCGTGCGCGCCCTGCCCGCGTATGAGCTGAAGGCGGTGTGTACGGCCCACGCCGATACCGCCCAGGCGTCCGCCGCTGCCTTCGGCGCGGAGCTCGCCTTTGCCGATTTTGGCGAGATGCTCGACCGATCCGACATCGACCTGGTGGTCGTCTCGGTGCGCGTGCCCGGCCACCATGACCTGGTCATGCAGGCGCTCGAGGCCGGCAAAGCGGTGTTCTGCGAGTGGCCACTAGGCGCCACCGTCGCCGAGGCGGAGCGCATGGCGGATGGTGCGGCGAGCCGCTCGCTGAGCACCGCGGTCGGACTCCAGGCGCGCAGCGATCCGACCTTGATGTTTGCCCGCGAGCTCGTGCATCAGGGGCAGATCGGCGAAGTCCTGTCCGCGAATTTCACGTATGTCAGTCGCGCCATCACTCGACGCGGCGCGGGGCGCATCTGGCAGGGCGATCGGCGCAATGGCGCTAACACACTCACCATCGCCGCCGGTCACGCTATTGATGCTCTGTGCTTCGT
The DNA here is from genome assembly GCA_036506475.1 of Chloroflexota bacterium. Classification (GTDB taxonomy): domain Bacteria; phylum Chloroflexota; class UBA6077; order UBA6077; family CF-72; genus CF-72. Next base: position 18,858 of record DASXRR010000059.1, on the reverse strand, counting down.
GTTGGGCGAATTCGAGGAGGTCTCGGCGCGTCTGGCGACGACCATTCCGGAGTGGCACAACACCGACACCGGTGCGACGATGCGCGTGGATGCGCCGGATTGGATCAGCGTCTCCGGTCGACTCGCCGGCGGCGTGCAGGTGTCATTCCTGGTCACCACGGTGCCCAGCGGCCCCAGCGGCAACACGTTCGAGATCTTCGGCCGCGACGGTTCGCTGTCGATCAGCGGTGGCTCCGTCAACAGCGGGCCGAATCACCTGTCGATGGCGCGCGGCGGCGATCCACTCGCTCCGATTGACACTCCGGAGCGCTTCAGCCTCATACCCTCCGATGTGCCCACCGGTCCGCCGCGCAACGTCGCCCAGGCATATACCCGCCTGGCCGACGCCCTGACCACCGGTCAGCCATACACGCCCGACTTCGCGCACGCCGTCACCCGCCACCGCTTGATCGACGCGATCGAGCGCTCATCCGCCGACGGCAAAGCGGTGCGCGTGTCCGCTCGCTAACCGTCCCGGCCCAGCACGCCCGGTATCCGAGAAACTACGCGGTTCGGGTACTCAGTTCTTCGCCGCTTAGCATCGGCGCATCGAACGGCTGGCGGAACGTGAACGCGGCTGGGCTGGCGCCCTCGCGGCGCAGCTGGGCCAGCTTGTCCTTCGCCTCCTGCATCGAGGGGATGTGGCCCGCGGGCACCCACCACAGGACCAGGAACGGCTCGTCCATGTGCTGGAACCAGTCGCGCCGGCGACGCAGAAAATCGAGGTGCTCGCTGCGATAGACAAAGTCCCACAGCTGTTCGCGCGACGCCCAGACGCCGAAGTTGACGATCACGTCGTCGCCGAATGGATGCGCGGCGGTAGCGTTGTTGGTGCCCTCGACGGTGTAGCGCCAGACGAACCCCGGTGCCTGCTCGCCCAGGGCATTGATCGGGTCGAGCCCGTCCATGAACGCCGTGAGCTGCGCGGAGTCGAGGGGCGCGGTCGGGCGGGCGATGTTGAACACCGCCAGGTGGTGCGTCGTCGGTGCCATGGCGCGTATCAAAACACGTCCCAGCGTCTATGTCAATTCACATTTGTTTTAGAGTGAGGACGACGCAGCACTCGCCCGGCCGAGGATCCAGTCGCGCCGCGTACGTCGCGGCCAGCCCGCCCCCGGCCAGCAGTCCCTCGAGCAGCGCCAGGTTCATCCCGCACGCCACAACCGGGAACTCCTGCGCCACCGCATGAAACGGGCAGTTCCGCAGGCGCAGGCCGGACTCGTCGCCGTACGGCTCGTAGCCGCGTTCGGCGAGCGCGCGCTCGAGATCGCCCAGCGCCAGACTGCGCCCACCCGCACCTTGACCCAGGGTCGTACCGGCCACCACCCCCTGGTCGCGGGCGGCGTCGTGCAGGGCCGCCTCAGCTCCGCTGCGTTCGACCGCTTCGGCCAGGATGCTTGCCGCACGCTCGTAGTCGCGCGGCGGCAGCGATACCGCCACATCGGTCGCCGGTCGGCGGTACAACTTGGCCGGTCTGCCCGCGCCCGGCCCGGAGCGCTCGGTCAGCCTGCGGAACGTGACCTCCAGCAGACCGGCATTGGCGAGTCGATCGAGGTGGAATGCGGCCAGCGTGCGCTGCTGGCCGACCGCTTCGGCCGCCTCGTTACGGCTGACTTCGCGGCCCTGGGCGATGACATAGTCGTACAGCGACCGCCGGGCACGGTCTTGCAGCAGCCCAATGGCGTCGAGGTCGGTCTCTCGCACGGTGTTCGCGGTAGTATGCTGCGCGCGGCGTTTTGGTGGTAGTCGCGCGTGGCCTCCCAGTTGACCCAGGATTTCCCGGCGCTGCTTGGGCGCCACCGGTTGGTCGCGGGGCTGTCGCAAGAAGCGCTGGCTCAGCGCGCCGGGCTGAGCGTTCGCGGCCATACGCAATCGGCGAGTGCCGCTCCGCGAGCACGGGTGGGCGTGCCGACGTCCGTGTCCGAGGTGGCCGCACGGACGTACCAGGCCGCGGGCCTGATCGAGCGCCAGCCCTTCCTCGATCGGCTCGACGCCTGAGTCCGTGAGGTCCCGCGCGGGTGGGGCAGTGATCCAGAGGCACACTGTGAGACCGAGCGGCAGGCGGCAAGCTGAGCGTAGCGCTCCACGACCTGCTGGGCTGTCCGCAGCTGCTGGTGACGGGGAGCCGACAAAAAAGCGAGAAAACCCCCTGCGAGACCGCGGGTGAGGTGCTCGTTGAGACGGTCTGACTCGAAAACCCCCGGCCTCGGGCCTGGTTAGCGATCCGTCGAAGAACTAAAGCGTCTTCTGCTGGATGACCTCGATGCGTCCGCGCATTGTCAGCAGCCGTGCGCGACCGATGCAGTCGGCCGTCGGCCGCGGGCGTTTGAGCTGACGTGACGGTACCGGCCGGCCCTGGCGGGGCAACGGCGCAGGACCGCCTGGTTGTTGGAACGCCGTCACCCAGCGGCGCAGCCGGTGTCCGGCGCGCCTTGGCCACGCCCTGCGGCAGGTCCAGCGATGAAGAGCGCTGCCGGATCGACCGCTGCCGCACCGCTGCCGCTGGCTTGGATGCGTTCTTCGGACGCGGTGATCGCTGCACCAATGGTCCTTTCCAGATTCGCGGCGCGTCCCTGTGTCCAGCTCCTGACGGCCCCAGCTTCGCCCAGCTGCCGGTGCGCCGCGGCTCGCCAGCCGTCCAGCCGGGCAGATTCCGCTGACAGGGCGACCACGCCGAGGCGCTCCCGCAGCGCTGCCGCGGCACCGGCCAATCCAAACGCCAACTCGGGTTGGTTGACGGCCACGAACGCGGCGACGCCGTCGAGCACCCGAGCCATGGCCAAGCGGTCACCCGCGTCCCAGGCCAACGTGAGGGACTCCTTGAAGCATGTGCCAGCATGGGTGTCGTCGCCGGCGGCAGAAGCCAAGTAGGCGGCATGGAGCAACGACCAGGTGAGCCCTTGCCGATCGCCGAGATGGCGCTGGATCGCGCTGGCTTCGGCGTAGTACGCGGTGGCGGTCGCTCGATCGCCGTGACGGGTGGCGACCCGTGCCAAGGTTTGAAGGGCTCGCGCGATGCCCCAGTGGTAGTTGAGAGCCCGACAGAGCTCGAGAGTGCGCGAGGCGAAGGTCTGCGCGGCCTCATGGTCGTCCGCCTCTTCGGCTGCCCGACCAAGGTGCTCCAGGATGGTGGCGACGCGGAAGGGGTCGCCGAGCGGTTCGCTGCTCGCCAACGCCTGACGATACAGGTCCATCGCCTGGGCCGGGTGGCCACGTGCTCTCAGGACATTCCCAGCAAGGGACAACGCAAGCGAGGCGGCGTAGGCGTCGCCAAGCTCGTTCGCGAGGGCCAGCGCCTCGTCGAGTTCGAGCGTGGCCACCGCATACTCCCCTTGACAACACGCCAGGTGTGCAGCACGCGCCTGCACTCGGCTCCGGACAGCAGTTCGCTGGCCGGGCAGGGCTAAGAGTTCACGGAACCAGTCGCGTCCCTCCGTGTACATCCCGCGCACATACCACAGCGGCCATAAGCCTTCACTCAGACGCAGGCCAGTGTCTGCCTCGCGGGCCTCAATCGTCCAGCCGAGCGCCGCTCGCAGGTTGAACAGCTCGTCAGCCAGCCACGCCACCTGAGCTGGGTCGAACTGCTCGTACGGCACCCGCTCCACGCGCGCCAGGTACCAGGCGCAGTGGCGGCGGCGCACCACGTCCGCCTCGCCGCTCTCGTCTAAGCGCGCTTCGGCATACTCGCGCAGTGTCTCGAGCATGCCGAAGCGTGGCTCGCTCCCGCCGTCCTCGAGCCGTCCAACCAGGCTGCTGTCGATCAGCACCTGTAGTCGATCGAGCACCTCCTCGGGCGCCAGGTCCGCACCCGCGCAGATGGCCTCCGCCGCCGCGAGCGTCCAGCCGCCGGCGAAGACCGCCAGCCGACGGAACAGCACCTGGTCGGCTGGCCCGAGCAGGTCGTGGCTCCAGGCGAGCGTCCGGCGCAGCGTCTGCTGCCGCTCGGGCAGGTCGGCGACCCCGCCCGTCAACAGGGGCAGCCGCCGCCCCAGCCGCTGCAGCAACGCCTCAGGCCGCAGTAGCGTGAGCCGCGCAGTGGCCAACTCGATGGCCAGCGGCATGCCATCTAGCCGACGGCAGATGGCCGCCACCGCCGGGGCAGTGCCCGCATCAAGCGCGAAGTCCGGGGCGGCCGCCTGCGCCCGCTCCGCGAACAGGCGCACCGCGGGCGTGGCCTGCAGCATCTCCAGTGAGGGTCGCTCCTCAGCCGGTACGGCCAGGGGCGACACGGGGACGCGATGCTCGGCGCGCAGGCGCAGCGCGGCTCGGCTGGTGACCAGCAGCGCCAGTCGGGAGCAGCCTTCCAGCAGCTCGGCCAGCAGCGGCGCCGCCCCCAGCAGCTGCTCGAAATTGTCCAGCACCAGCAGAATCGTTCGCGTCTGCAGATAGTCCAGCAGTAGCTCGCGGGCGCTGCGCCCGTCGGATTCGCGCAGCGCCAGGGCGTGGGCGATCCGAGCAGGCACCAGTCGCGGGTCGCGCACGGGGGCGAGGTCGACGAACACCACCCCGTCTGGGTAGGCACCGACCAGGGCACCCGCCACGGCCAGGGCCAGGCGGGTCTTGCCCACCCCACCGGGACCCGTCAGCGTCAGCAACCGCACCGCCGAGCGGGCCGGGTCGAGCAGCGCCGTAGCGGCCGCCACGTCCGCTTCGCGCCCGATGAGTGGGGTCGGTGGCACCGGCAACCGCACGCGCGCCACCGACCGCGTCGTCTGGGGTGGTGACGTGGGACCAGGTTCCTGCGGCTGAGCCGCCGGCCTGCTGGTGGCCAGCTCCAGGGCCTCGCCGCGCAGCGGTACGGCCGCCAGCAGCGCCGCCCGCTCGTCCGGTCCGAGCCCCAGCGCCGCGGCCAGGGCGGCCACGGTGTGGGGGTAGGGCTGGCGGCGCCGCTCCTCTTCGAGCGCGCCGATGGTCGCCACGCTCAGGCCAGCCCGCTCCGCCAGGACCTCCTGCGTCAGCAGCGCGCGTAGCCGCAGCCTCCGCAGCATGCGGCCAAACGAGGGCTCATCCTGCCCGACAGTATCTCCCAGCGTATCGGGCGCGCCCATGCGCGGCAGTGTACCGGCCGCTTGGCCAATGCTCCGCACCCTCAAGACGAGGGGTCGGGCGAGTAGACGAGGGGTAAGTCGAAGGGTAGACGAGGGGTTACTGTCGCTGGGAACGAGGTCCTTGCGCTGAGAAGCTGGCGAGCGAGGGCCCGTCCTCAGATCCAAGCCCATCTCCCACTCCAACACGGGGGTTTGTCATGGAAGCGCTACTGGTTCTCAGTCTGTTCATCGCTCTGGCGCTGCTGGCCGCACGCTTCGGCCACGACAGCCGCGCACACCTGGCCTCCACCGAGGAGGCGTTCGCTCGCCAGGGCTTCGCCTGGCACGGAGACCGCACATGACCCCGCTCGACGCGACCCAGACACGCCTACTGCACAGTGCATCCCGACGCCGGCTCGCGCTGGGCCGGCGGCTGGCGCCGGCGCTGCTGCTGGCGCTGGCGCCCTTGCTCGGCCCGGCCCAGGCGGCGGTGGTACATGCCGACGGCACCTGCGCGCCCAGTGGCACCCAGGCAGCCTGCATCTTCTCCTACACCGGTGCCGCTCAGACCTGGACGGTGCCCGTCGGCGTGACCTCGGCCACCTTCGGCCTGTTTGGGGCAGCAGGCGCCGATGGCGGAGACTATCAAGTGTCTGGTCCCCAGGCTAATCTTCCAGGTTCCTTTGCGCGCGGGGGCAGCGGCGGGCTTGGCGGCGAGGCCTGGGCGACCCTGCCGGTCACCCCTGGTGCGACGTTGCAGATTAACGTCGGCCGCCAGGGCGGCGGCGGCCCCGGGGGCACTCCCTTCGCAGCCAGCAGTGGCAGCCCTGGTGGGAGTGGCGGCGGCGCCTCGGACGTGCGGTCCGGCGGCTTCACCCTGACAGAGCGGCTCATCGTCGGCGGCGGCGGCGGCGGGGGCGGCGGGGCCGGGCAGGGCATCTTCAGCGCCCAGCCGGGCGGCAACGGCCAGGCAGGCGAGACCGGCGGCGGCAGCGGGGTTCTGGGCACCGGCGGCGCCGGTATCTCTGGCGGCGGCAAAACTTCTGGCGGCGGCGGCGGCGGCGGCGCCGGTGTCTATGGCGGCAGCGGCGGGTACCCGGGCTTCTACGACCCTGCCTCGCCGGCCATGGGGGGCCAGGGCGGCACCGGCGGCGGCCCGGTCGGCACCGTGCTCACCCCGGGCGTGCGCTCCGGAGATGGGCTGGTGACGATCAGCTACACGCTGCCGACGCCGGTGAGCGTGTTGGTCTCAGGCTTCTACGTCAACGGCATGCCGCGTGCGCTGTTCACGTACGCCACCAACCCAGCGGGCGTGGCGCTCATGGGTACACTCTCGTGCACTCATGTTGGCGAACCCAACAAGTACAACCTGGCGATCGATGCGCACCTGAACCTCCCCGGGGGGTACACCCTCGAGGGGTACACCTGCTCGGGCCTCAACGCGCCAAGCGGCTACAGCTTGTCAGGCTACCAGGGCGTGCCGGGCGGTTTCATGGTCAGCACCCCGCTGCCTGGACAGGTGGAGGGCGCCCGGATCCGGCAATCCGGCACCGTGCAGATCTACCTCATCGACGATAGCGGCTCCAAGCGCTACATCCCGGATCCGCCCACCTACCTCAGCCTGTTCCGTGACTGGAATGGCATCCAGGAGGTCGCCGACGTCTCGGGCATCGCCACCGGTCCGGCCGTCACCAGCGGCGCCTACCTGGCCATCGCGCAGGAGACGATGCAGACCGTCTACCTGGTCGACAACGGCCAGAAACGCGGGGTCACCAGCCCGGCGGTGATGGACACGTTCTACTTCAACTGGGGCCAGATCCAGCAGGTGCCCCAGAGCACGCTGGACGCCCTGCCGACGGGGTTGCCTATCCGCTGAGGCGTACCCCCGCGAGAACGCTCGGCCTGTTCAGCACGGCGCGGGCGGACGGGCAACCGTCCGCTCCGCGCCATATTCGGCTCTGTCCCACCCGTTCATCGAGGGGAGTTGGTTGCCATGCCTGTGGATGAGATCGAGACCCGCTACTGCCAGTACGTCGAGGAGGTGCTGAATCATCACCAGCTCGATCGCCTGGCGGCCTACCTGGCCCCGGACGTGATCGTGCACGCGCCGGGTGTTCCCGCGGGGCTGGCCGGCACCTGGCAGCTGGTCGCCAGCTACCTGAGCGCCTTCCCGGACCTGCACCTGAGCATCGACACGCTGCTGGCCCTGGACGGCGAGCTGCTGGCCCGGCTCACAGCGACCGGCACGCACACAGGTCGCTTCCTGGGCGTCGCGCCCACCGGCCGGCGGGTCAGCGTCGGTGCCTTCGAGTGCTGGCGGCTGCGGGATGGCCGGTGTACTGAGCACTGGCTACAACTCGACCTGCTCGGGCTTCTGCAGCAGCTGGGGGATGGTCCACGGGGCGGTGAGACATACATGGCGTCCAGCGGTCCCGACACGCTGGTGGCACCGCAACTGGACGAGGCTGGCACCGCGCCGGGTCGGCGAAAGCGGCGAACACGCGAGCTGGTGGTGCCGCCAGACTGCGCAGGATGCTGAAGGTGCCGTGGAGGACGCCCGCTTGGGGGTCGGGGACTGGGGTTGGGGTTGGGGGTCGGGTGGGCGGGCCCGTCTCGGACAACGAGGCTCCGCCGCCGTCATTCCACACGCCGCGCGGGAGTGACTTTTCTGCTCTGAAGAGAAGCAGGCATTTGGGTGCTAGACGGTACACGCAGACGGTAGACGGCAGACTCAACCCCGACCCCCGACCCCCGACCACCCGGGTCAGGGACTGATGAAGACGACGTCGACCCAGTAGTTGGTGCCGTTATAGGAGTTGCTCGGGAAGGCGCTCACCAGCCCGTAGGCGTATACCCCGTCGCCGCCGTCGACACCTGTCTGCAGCGCGGTCAGCGGACCGTTGGTCACGCCCGCGGCATTGAAGTACGCCTGGTCGGCCGAGTAATGCCCAACGTCGGTGTGGTACGAGGCCACGTAGGTCACACCCGCGCTGACCGGCACCGGCGTTGCGAAGTTGGCCTGCTGCCAACCGCTCGCAGTTTCACCTGTGAACGACACGGTCGCCAGCAGCGTTCCCGTAGCTGCCCATAGATGCGCCACGTGTCCACCCGTATTTGTCGGGCCCTTGTAGAAGCGCACACCGGTAATGGAGCCAGCCCGATCGGTGCGGAACTTGACGCCCAGCTCCACAGCGCCCGTATCTGAGCTCGAAGCCATCACCGGCACGGCCGTTGACGGCCAGATGGTGCACGGGCAAGCGGACGGCGGCGGTGTGGGCGTCGACGTGGGCGTATTGGTCGGCACCGGCGTGTTGGTCGGCGTGGGCGTGTTGGTCGGCACCGGCGTGTTGGTCGGCACCGGCGTGTCCGTCGGCGTCGCCGTTGGGACACCCGGCTCAGGAGTGGGCGTCAACGTCGGCGTCGGCGTGAGCGTCGGCGTATTCGTCGGCGTGGGCGTATTCGTCGGCGGTGGAGGCGACGTAGGCGTCGGCGTCGCGGTCGGAGTGCTGGTCGTCGAGTTGAAGACCACATCCACGTAGTAGTTGCTGCCCTGATACGAGCCGGTCGGGAACACGGGCGTAGACCCATAGACGAACAGCCCGTTCGGTCCGTCGTCGCCCGAGCGCAGCGCGTGCAGCGGCGGATTGTCCACGCCCGTGCTGGTAAAGGCGTTCAGGTCGTAGCCGAACCGCCCGTTCGAGTGATACGACGCCACATAGGTCGTTCCCGATGTAATCGCCACCGGCGTCGGCAGCGTCACCTGCTGCCAGCCAGAAGCGCTCTCACCGCTCGAGGTGGCCGTCGCCAGCAACGTGCCGCTGCCCGTCCACAAGCGCACGGAGTGCGTACCGGTCTCCGTGCTTGGCTTCCAGAAGCGGATCGCCGTGATGAAGCCGCTGTTGTCTGAGCGGACCTTGACGCCCAGCTCAACCGAGCCGCCGACAGAGGTGCTGCCGGGCACAGCTGTTGGCGCGAACACCGTACACGGGCAATTGGCCGGCACGGGCGTGCTGGTCGCCGTTGGCGTTGCCGTCGGCGGCCCAGGAGTAGGCGTATTGGTCGGCGTGGGCGTGTTCGTCGGCGTTGGCGTCGACGTCGGCGTCGGCAGCTGGCTCGACGTACTGAACACCAGGTCGACCCAGTAGTTGGACGCGTTGTACGAGTTCGTCGGGAACGCGCTGCTCGCGCCGTACATGAAGACGCCGTTGTTGCCGCTTGGCCCGCCATTGAGCAGGCCATGCAGCGGCCAGGCATCGACGGCTTGCGCAGCGAAGTAGTTCTGATCGACCGAATAGCGGCCGACGTTCGTGTGATACGAAGCGACATACGTCGTCCCCGCCGAAATAGCGACCGGCGATGAGAAGTACACCTGCTGCCAGCCCGAACTGGTCTCGCCGCTGAAGGTCGCCGCTGCCAGCAGCGTGCCCGTCGACGTCCACAGGTTGCCGACGTGCGTGCCGGTGTTCGTCGACGCCTTGTAGAAGCGAATGCCCTGCACGAAGCCAGCCTGGTCGGACTGGAACTTGACGCCAACCTCGACCGCGTTGGTGTCGGTGTTGGCCAGTACGGTCGGCGTAGCCGTGCTCGGGAACAGCGTGCACGGACAAGTCCTGGGCGTGATCGTTACCGTCCGACCCGCCGAAGGAATCTCGATGTTTCCGCTGTCGTCGGCGGCGCGCGATCGGAGTGTGATCGAGCCAGGTGCGCTGGGCGTCCACGTGTAGCTCCAGCTGGTCGTGCCGGTGGCCGGATGCCAGGTCGTGCCGCCGTTGACGGAAACCTCCACGCCGCCCACCCGGCCGCCAGTGTCTGAGGCGCTGCCAGTAATCGTGACCGGCGTGCCGCTGGGCAGATTGGCCCCGGCGCCCGGTGTAGAAATCGACGATGCGGGGCGGGTCGTGTCGGTCGATGCGGTGGCCACGACCAGCCCAGCCTGAATCGAACCTGCCTGCGCCCCGAGGTCGGCCAGCACGTTGACCGTCGCCTGCTTGATGATCGGATCGTCGACTGAGCTGCCCATGTCATGGTGTCCGTCGAGGCCCCACGACCAGTTGATGGTGCCCGTGGCGTACACCAGCGCCCCACTCGGAGCCTTGTACAGGGTCAGATTGTGGACGGCCGTGCCGTTGCCATACGTCGAGCCGTAGTCAAGCAGATACTGCGACACGCTCGTGGTGGTTTCGGACAGTTTGATCGTGCCCGCCGGGCGGAATCCGTTGTCCTGGTCCTCGTCGAACTCGTGGCCCAGGATGCAGCTGCAGCCGGCGGTTACGGTCGTAGTGCTGCCGGGCGTCATGCTCGCCACCGACGTGTTCCGCCACTGGCGTAGCTGGCTGTACGCGTACGGGATGGTCATCGCGCGGTAGGTCGGGCCGTTGATCATGAAGATCTGCCCGGCCAGCGCGTTTTCGGGTCGCCCGCCATCGGCCGGCGGACTGAAGCGCGGGTCGCGCCAGGTGCCGGTCCAGGCCGCGTTGGGATCGATCTTTGCGTTGGCGTGCGTTTCCTTGTAGCTGACCAGCGTGCGGTACTGCGTATTGGTGCCGTCGATGCTGTTCTCGTAGCGCGTCTTCCAGAAGGTCTGGTTGCCGCTGAAGAAGGCCAGGTTGGTGCCCGCGTCGCGCGCCGTTTCGACGTTTGCGCGTTGTCCGGCCGACCAGTATTCGTCGTGCCCGACGGACATGAACGTACGGTGCTGCTGAATGCGCGTCGCGCCAGCACGATCGGTGTCAACACCGCTCTGGTAGCTCATCCAGTAGCCGTTGGCCTCGAGCCAGCGGATCATCGGGTACTCGGCGTTCCACACGAAGCTGCGCGGGCCGAGGTTCTGGATCGTGCTGCGCGTGTTGAACGGGCGGTTGTAGCTGACCTTGTACGCCCGGCCGGCGGCCGTGCCCAGGCCAGCGTCGACATACAGGCTGGCGCCGCCGTAGCTGTTGTACGCCTGCCAGGTCGTATCCGACGTCTGGAACAGCAATGGCGCAGTGCTCGCATCGTCGCGCACGATGAAGAAGATGTGGCTCGAGCCACTGCCCGTGTCGGTGCGCACCAGCTTGGCGAAGTAGATGCCTGAAACAGCGCTGCTGGGCACGTTCCAGGATGCCGAAACCACCCAATTCCCGCAGTCGACCAGACCGACCGAGACCTGCGTCAGACACGCTGGCTGCGTTTGCGGCAAGGACGCCGAGGGCAGCACAGTCGCCTGCTTGCGCGCGCCCAGGCCGTTGTAATAGCCCATCCGATAGATGTCGAGGCGGTAGGACGTCGCCGGTGTGTTGACCTTGAAGGTCACCGTTGCGCCTTTGTTGACGCTGATGTCGGTAGCGAAGCCCTGGATGCTTGGGTCGCCGGCGGTCGTCGACCCAAGGTCCCATTCGCTCTGCGGGTTGCCCGTCTGGAGGTTTTCACAGACGATCGGATTGCCCACCGGCGGTGGATCGCACGGCGCTGCCGCGACAGGCGTGGCCGGCTGCGTTATGGTCAGCAGCGTGCCGCTCGCGAGCGCCGCGGAGATCAGGACCAGCAGCGCTCGGCTTAGAACCAGCGCCGATCGACGGAGGGTGCGGGCCATCCGGATCGTGCGTTACCTTTCCTAAACCTTGCGGAAGTAGGCCACGCCGCCGTCCGTGTGGAGGCGGTGGCTCAACTTTCGCTGGCCCAGAAACTCATGCGCCGCCACGGCGCAGCCGTCGTACGAGAAGTAATCGTCGAAGATGACGTAGCCGCCGTCGACGACCTGGTCGTACAGCTCTTCGAGGACGGTCTTGACGCTCGCGTACCAGTCGCAGTCGATGCGCAGCAGCGCGATTGGACCGAAGCGCTCCTTATTCTTGGGTAGGGTCTCGTCGAACCAGCCCTTGACGCATTCCGTGCGCGACTCGAGGCCGAGCCGCTTGCGTGTATTGAGGACGTCGTTCAGGTCAGCGCGGCAGTTGTTGAGGTACTCCGGATCGTCGGTGTTGGCGGCGTATTCGAGCGCCGCCTGGCCGTCGATGTCCTCAGGTGGGCGATGGCCTTCGAAGCTGTCGCACAGGAAGACGGTCTTGTCGTCGACGCCGGCGCGACGGAGTAGCTCGGCCATCATGAATGAGGCGCCGCCGCGCCACGTGCCAGTCTCGACCACGTTGCCGGGCAGGCGTTCGGCGACCACGTTGTTGACCACACCTGCGAGATGGATGAGCGAAAATTCGGGCACCATCGAATAGGGCCGGACCTTCTCGAGAATGGGTCGCAGCTCCTGGGTCTGCTGCCAGGTGGTCAGCTCACGGCGCACCGTGCGCAGGACGCGCGCAGGGGCTCGAGTGAGGAAGTGGGGGCGCGATGCGGTTGCCGCCGGAACAGGACTGGTCGAAGACACGAATGGATTCGCTCCTGGAGTTGTTCGAGACACAGGCATAGAAGCCCGCGGTGAGGCTGATGCCCATACTGACTACAACAGGTTGAGTTCGCGTTGACCGCCAGTTAGGTGTTAGGTGTTGGGTATTGGGGGTTGGGTGTTGGCAAAGCGGCCGACCGTTGCCGACCACCATCACCCATCACCCATCACCCATCACCCGCGCAGCCCGTCTCAACCATTTCTCATCCGACCGTCCACGGCCCCGGCCGCGCATCCCGGCTACCTTTTCGACAACAGTTGTCCCCTGGCTCAAGCTGGGGACCAGGAGTGGTGTGTCCAATCCAGCCCATCTGATCCGCAGTGTGTTCCAGCTTGGCATCGCCCAGGGATTGACCTGGATTGGCGGCGCCGCGCTGGCCGTGCTGCTACCGCGCTTCCTCGGCGACGTCAACCTCGGTAAATACACCCTCGCGTTCGCCTTCACCACGCTGATTGGCCTCGGCGCCGACCTCGGCCTGGCGACGTATCTCACCCGCGAAGTGGCGCGCGACAAACACAAGGCCGCCAGGCTAGCCACGGCCGTCCTGCTCCTGCGCGTGCCGCTCAGCCTGCTGACCGGCGCCATCGCCATCGTGGCAGCGCACTTGATGGGCTACGACGAGCTCACCCGCCGCGTGTTCTATGTGCTCAGCGTGGGCATCCTCGTGACGGCGGTGAGCGGCGTCGTCTTCGGCACGCTCCAGGGTCTGCACCAGATGAAGATCCTGGCCATCACCAATGTGCTCAACAAGCTCGGCTATGCCGGCTTGGCCGCGGCCTTGCTGTTCGGCGGTGCGGGGCCCTTCGAGCTCGCCGCCGGCTACGTGATCGTCGCCAGCTTCACACTCGGTATCGGCGCCATCGTCATGTTCCGCCAGGTGCGCCCGACGTTCGACATCAACTGGCGCCTGTGCTGGACCGTGCTGATCGGCGGCCTGCCCTTCTTCGTCTGGCAGGCGGCGCTGCTCATCTATGGCCAGATCGACACGATTCTGCTGTCGTTCCTGGCGTCCGACGCAGTCGTCGGCTGGTACGCCGCCGCATACCGCATCGTCATGATCCCGGTGTTCATGCCGACGATCATCGTGACCGTCATCTTCCCTGCGCTGTCCGCCGCTTCAGGCGATGCCCGCGACTTCAACGCCATTGCTCGGCGCGCGGTCCATGCCGCCGCCATCGTGACCATCCCGATGGCGCTGGGCATCATGCTCCTGCCCGACAAGATCATCCAACTGCTCGGTTATCCCGAGACATTCAGTCACTCCGCGCTGCCGCTGGTTCTGCTGGCGCCACACCTGCCGGTGGCGGCGGTCGACGTCATGATTGGCTGCGTCCTCAACACGCGCGACAAACAGCGCCAGTGGGCGCTCACGGCCGTTGCCGCGGCTGGCTTGAACCCGCTGCTCAACGCGTTCGCCATTCCACTGGCGCAGAACATGCTGGGCAATGGCGCGGTCGGCGCCGCCGCGATTACCACTGTCACCGAGCTGTTCATGATGGTCGTTGGCCTGCGGTTGATGCCGCGCGGGGTTTTGAACCGTGAGACGACCGTCGAGGTCATGCGCATGGTTGCCGCGGGCGTAGCGATGGCCGGAGTCGTATTGCTGACCCGCGAGCTGCCGATTGTCGTGCCGGTGGCGCTCGGCGCGGTCGTCTACTTCGGCGCCTGTCTCGTCCTCGGCGCGGTGTCGCTAGGCGACCTCAACCAGGTCCGCCTGCACCTCGTCCAGCGCCAGGCAAGCGCCACAAGCTAGAACTACGCATGCAGCCGCGCGTTTCGGTCATTGTCACCTGCTACAACTACGGCCGCTTCGTGGCCGAAGCTGTCGACAGCCTGCTCGGCCAGACCTTTGCCGAGCTCGAGGTGATCGTCGTCGACGACGCCTCGCCAGACAACAGCCGTGAGGTGTTGCTCGAGCGCTACGCCGACAATCCGCGCGTCAAGCTCCTGTTGCATGAGCAGAATCAGGGCCACATTCGCTCGTACAACGAGGGCCTGGCTCTGGCACGTGGCGAATTCATGGGCGTCCTTGCCGCCGACGACTTCTGCCTGCGCCCGGACGCGATAGCGCGCCAGGTCGCCGTCTTCGATGCCAATCCACAGGTAGGCTTCGTCTACTCGGCGTACGCCATGGTTGATGTGCAGAGCAAACCGTTCCGCGCCTTTCAGCCGTTCGAGGCGGACTACGTGCGCAACGGCTTCGTCGAGTTCCGCGACCTGATGTTTCGGAACTACATTCCGCATTCGGGCACGCTGGTCCGCCGGTCCGCCCATGACGTCGTCGGCCTGTACGACACCGCGCTGCCCCACGCCGGCGACTGGGACCTGTGGCTGCGCGTCGCCTCGCGCTTTGACGTCGGCTACGTCTCGGAACAGCTCTATGCGTACCGCGTGCACGGCACCAACATGAGCATCGCGCGATACTCGCCCAGCCACGCCAATGGTGAGGTCCTGCTGACGGTCGACAAAGCCTTCGCCGCTTTACCGTCGTCGACCCCGCCGGACATCCTGGCGTCCCGCGCGGCCGCGAGACACAACGCCCTGATGAAAACCACCTGGGGCGACCGCTCGCTCGGCCGCGTGCGCCGCGCCTGGTCCGGCCTCGCCGACGCCGCCCGCCGCGATCCTGCGCTGTTGCGCACGCGACTCTTCTACGGCCACCTGGTCCGGCTAGTAGTCCTAACGCTGGTCGGCCACCGTCGCTACCAGCGCCTGGTCACCGACCACCGCGCCCAGCGGCAGTCTCAGCCCGCCGTCTAGGCGATCGTCGGCTGGGCGCCACCGACGGATCCCGACGTGCGGCGGCGTCCCAAACTACCTAAGCCGGAAAATGCGTGTCGGGGAACTTCTCGGTAATCAACATGATCGGCTGGCGCCCAGAAATAACGCGGTACGTGCGCCAGATCATGCCATCCGTCTCAGTCACGTTGAAGTACGGACCAAGCCCGTCGGCGAGCTCGCGGCCGCAGCCGACGATTTCGCGGAATGTCTCCAGGCGGTGCTCCTGCATCAGGAAGCCAATCGGCTTGTGCGATTCGAGCAGGCCGCGGCGCATCCAGTCGTCCAGGCGATCCAGGGCCACAAACGAGTCGGCGTAGAGGAAGTTGGTCAGGCTCATCTTGCCCTGCAG
Organism: Chloroflexota bacterium; assembly: GCA_036506475.1. Taxonomy (GTDB): domain Bacteria; phylum Chloroflexota; class UBA6077; order UBA6077; family CF-72; genus CF-72. The sequence goes on along the minus strand of DASXRR010000059.1, from coordinate 3,283 downwards.
CAAGATTTTGCGCCGCAGGACCGGTGTACCAGCCTTCAGGTCCAGCCCGGGCAGGTCGGCGTCAAGCTCGACAAGCTCTTCGTAGAGCTTGATCAAGCGCATCGACTCGCCGGCGTAGGCCTCGAGAATCTCGGTAACGGTGCCATCGGTCACCAGCAGGATGCGCTGGATCGGGGTGCGCCGCAGCGGGTGAACGGACCGTTCGAAGCTGGGCGAGACTGGCGTGTGACCCGACCCATTGCTGTATATGACCGATGTCATGACTGGAACTCCTGGCCCCCATTCAAGGCTCATATGTAGCCCTGCCAGGTTGAGCGCGCGTTGCCCCGAAGTGGAGATGGCGTGCGTCCCAACCAACTTCTCCCAGTTGCCCGCCGACTTTACAAGTTCTCAACCAGGCAACGACGGACTACTAAGGATGCGCTCGTAGAGTGCCGTATTAAGAGACCACGGGCACACCGTTGGTCACATCTTTTTCCCGCATCAAAAGCGTATCTGAGGTTCCTGATCTAGGGGGCAGCATGGGCTATAGCAGCAACGGCAACGGCCATTCGAATGGCGTCAACGGGTCATCCCATGGCCAGGCTCGGGCGCATCAGTCGCTCGAGCTGAAGCGCGGCGGCTTCATCGCCAGCTATCCGCCCTTCGAGACGTTGCACGCGCAACACATCGACGCTGCCTTCGACAAGCGCCGCTTCGGCATTTACGTGCACCTGCCGTATTGCCGCAAGCGCTGTACGTTCTGCTTCTACAAGGTCTACACCAATCGCAACGCCAAGCCGATGGATCGCTATCTCGAGGCGGTCTTCAAGGAAATCGACATGTACGGCCAGCGGCCCGAGCTGGGCGGTCGCAAGGTCGACACGGTGTATTTCGGCGGCGGCACGCCGACCACACTGAGCGAGGAACAGCTGCGCGAGCTGGCGACGCGACTCAAGAACAACTTCGACATCGGCCCCGATGTCGAGTGGACCTCGGAATCCGAGCCGGGCACGCTGAGCGAAGAGAAGGTCGCCACGCTGCGCGAGATCGGCGTCACACGGCTGAGCATGGGCGTCCAGACCATGGACGACGAGCTGCTGCACAAGAACGGTCGCTCGCACAGCAGCGAGTGGGTCTATAAGGCGGTCGGCTGGGCGCGTGAGAACGCGTTCCCAGTGGTCAACCTCGACCTGATGTCGGGAGTGATCGACGAGACGCCCGAGACCTGGGATCGCAGCCTGCAGGCATTCATCGACCTGGACATCGAGCACATCTCGATCTACCGCATGGAGATCTACAAGAACACGCTCCTGTACGCGGCTGGCTACACCGGCCCGGGCGTCGGCGGCATCCCGACCGACGAAGAGGAGCATGCGCTGTGGTTCCAGGCCGTCGACAAGCTCGAGGCCGCTGGCTACGGCCAGACCACTGGCCACTCGTTCGTGCGCGGCGCCAACATGGATTTCGATCACGTCCAGCGCACCGACATCTGGGGCGGCGCCGGCGAGCTGCTCGGCATGGGCGTATCGTCCTACTCGTACCTCAACAACACCGTCTTCCAGAACACCTCGGACTGGGGCACGTACGTCGGCAAGGCGCTCAACGGCGAGACGCCGGTCGGCCGCGGGCTGCGTCTGAACAGCAAGCAGCAGATGGCGCGCGAGGTCATCCTCGGCCTCAAGACGCTGCGCTTCGATCGCCAGGCGTTCAAGGGACGCCACGGCTTCGACGTGCTCCAGCTGTACGCGCCGCAGGTGGAATCGCTGGTCCAGGACGGGCTGGTCGAGGTCAGCGCCGATGCGCTGACGATCACGCGCAAGGCGCGTGCGTACGTCGATATCGTGTGTAGCGTCTTCTATCTACCCGAGCACGCCGAATACAAGTTCCATCGCTTCGCGACCGAACACGAGCTCTCGCGCGCCACCCTCAACGTCGACGAGCTCATGCTGGCCAGCTTTGGACCGCGTTTCGAAAACGAGCTCTCCGTTCTCGGATGAGCAAGTCCGTCGCCAACGAGGCGACGCTGCGGCTGGCGCCGATGGTTGTGGAGTTGGAAACCGTCGGCGCCACGCTGCTAGCCGCTCCGCAGAACGTTGAGGCGCCCAGCTCTCCCGTTGCGGGCGAATCGTTCGTCGCCAAGCTCGGGCGCAACGTGGACTGGTTCCTGCGCTGCTTGCAGCCGCGCCTGCTGGTCATCGACTGGCTGGTGCGCCTGATTCCCGATTACTACGCGTACGAGCTGCGCGCCAAACTGTACCGCCTGGCGGGCTGTCGACTCGGTCCGTCTGTGGCTATCCACGGGCGGTTGAATCTGTACGGCACAACCTGGAACAAGGCCGGCAACCTGTCCATGGAGCCGGGCGCCAACGTGGCGCCACTGTGCACCTTCGGCGTCGACGGCAAGGTCCATCTTGGACGCAACGTCGGCCTGGCGCCCTTCGTGCGCATCTTCACCACCCAGCACGAGCTTGGCCCTGCTTCGGAACGCTCGACCTTTAAAGTGCTGGTTCGGCCAGTGACAATCGAGGACGGCGCTGTCGTGATGACCGGCGCAACGGTCCTGCCGGGGGTGACGATCGGCCGTGGCTCGATCGTGGCCGCGGGCGCCGTGGTCACGCGCGATGTCCCGCCGAACTCCTTTGTCGGCGGCGTGCCGGCCAAGGTGCTCAAGACGCTGCCCGATGGCGCGCCCGAATCGTAAGCTGTTGGACATGACCCACGGGGGAGAAGCGACCGCGCCCGCCTTCAGCGATCGCCGCCAGTACGAGCAGGCCTTGATGCGCATCGGTCGACGCCTGCAGTCGACCGGTCAGCTCCTGGAACAGGACCCCACCCGCCTGGCCGCCAAAGGGTTCTCTTTTGACGAGTCCATCACTGGGGCCCGTCCGTTACAGATTGACCTTGAAGAACTGCGCGGCTTTTTCGATCCCGACGCTGCGCAGAACGTCGGCAAGCTGCTGCAGGAATATCAGGCTCTTCTCGCTAAGGAGAAGCAGAGCTAGTTAGTTCCTCGGCACATGTGCCGCACGCGTTCTATTTGGCAGCTTTGGATCGGCGCTGCGCGCCGGAGGGGCGCTGCCCCTCAACCCCGGCCGCTGGCGCGCTACCCGAATCGATGCGGGTCGGTTACCTCCAGCAGAACCACGCGGGCCCGAACGGCGCATGCGCCGCGGGCGGGCTCGAACGTTTGTAGGCCCTTCGGGCGCAGCGGCTGCGCCGCTATTAACGCTTCGCGGCTCCGACCGTCCGAGATCCTTGCAGCCGCATCACCCGATGCGTTCAGACCGACACCGTCCGTGCC
>DASXRR010000058.1:0-18333 GCA_036506475.1 Chloroflexota bacterium | reverse complement strand
CTGCACCACGGCTTCCCAGCGTTGCGCAGCGGCGCTCTCCTGCATCAACTCCATCAGCAGGTGCAGCTTGATCAGGTCGGTGTCCGAGGCGCGGCCGGCCGCCAGCCGCGCGGCCAGGCCGTCAAGGACCTCGCGGATGATGTAGATGTCTTCGACTTCAGCCGGGTCGACGTCGCGCACGACCATCCCACGCTGCGGGTCGCCGACGACCATTCCCTCGGCGATCAGACGTTTGAGCGCTTCGCGCACCGGGGTGCGGCTGACGGCAAACTGGTGCGCCACCTGCAACTCGACCAGGCGCGTGAGGGGCGCGAGTGCCCCGGTCAAAATCTGGTCACGCAAGCTGCGATAGACGCGCTCGCTGTTCGGCAGCGCGGACACTTCCTCAGTACCGTCGCGCGACACGAGCCGAACGGGCGGACTGGCGTTCGACGCCCGCCCTGAGGCTCCACGTTGCACGACCGGCTTCCGCCGACGCTGCCCAGACGCTGGGGTCCTGGGGCTCATCGCACCTCCGCGCTGGGAGTGTATGCAGCCCACTAGAATGGCGCCACTATGGCTATGCGGGACCTGCGCGAATGGATCGAGCGAGTTGAAGAGATCGGCGAGCTCACGCGCGTCGACGGCGCGGATCCCGTCACCGAAATCGGCGGCATCGTCGACCTGCACATGCAGGATGCTGGCAACCCGGCCGTCCTTTTCGACCGCATTGTCGGCTACCAATCCGGGCATCGCCTGGTTGCCAACATCCTGACCTCCAACGCCCGCGTTGCCTTGACGCTGGGGTTACCCCCCACGCTGAGCGCAACTGAGCTTGTACGCGCGTGCCGCGAGCAGTCCAGGCAACTCTCGCCGAACGCGGCCGTCACCGTGGAGTCGGGTCCGGTGCTCGAAAACCGCGACTGTGGCGAGGCTGTGGATGCCACGAAGTTCCCCGCGCCCGTATGGCACGCGGGTGATGGCGGCTGCTACATCGGCACCGGCTGCATCGTCGTCACGCGAGATCCGGACTCGGGCTGGGTAAATGCCGGCACATACCGCGTCCAACTGCACGACGAGCGGACGCTGGGCATCTACATCTCACCGGGCAAGCACGGCCGCCTGATTCGCGACAAGTACTGGGCGCGCGGTCAGGCCTGCCCGGTGGCGGTGTCGGTCGGACACGATCCGCTGCTGCTCATCTACGGCGGACTCGAGGTCGCCTACGGTCAGAACGAGTACGACGTGGTGGGCGCGATCCGTGGCACGCCTCTGGAGGTCGTCCCTGGACCGCACACCGGTCTGCCTGTGCCGGCCTTCTCGGAGGTGGTCTTCGAAGGCGAAATCCCACCCGATGAACTGCGAGCCGAGGGCCCGTTCGGCGAGTGGGCCGGCTACTACGCGAGCGGCCAGAAGGACGAGCCGATCATTCGCGTGCAGTCGGTTGTGTATCGCGATGACCCGATCGTGCTGGGTTGCGTGCCCGGGAAGCCGCCCAACGACAACACGTTCTACCGCAGCCCGATGCGCGCGGCGCTGATCTGGGACGAGCTCGAGCGGGCCGGCGTGCCCGGCATTACCGGCGTGTGGTCGCACGAGGCAGGCGGCGGCCGCCTGCTCAACATCATCTCGATCAAACAGATGTACCCCGGCCACTCCCGCCAGGTCGGGATGGCTGTCGCGAGCTGTCACGCCGGCGCCTACGCCAACCGCTACGTCGTGGTGGTCGACGAGGACATCGACCCCGCTGACACCAACCAGGTGCTGTGGGCGCTGTGTACGCGCACCGACGTCGCCGAGGACATCGACGTCATCAAGCGCTGCTGGAGCACGCCGCTCGATCCGATGGCCTACGCCGGCGAGGACGGGCGCGCCTACTTCAACAACCGCATGATCATCGACGCATGTCGGCCATACGACCGGCTCAAGACCTTCCCAACCCTTGTCGGGACCAGCGAAGCCGACGCCAACCGACTTCGCCAGCGCTGGCCCGACCTTTTCGGCACTGACGGCAAGGTCTCAGCGCTTCCTGTCCAGGTCCAGCCCATTGATTAATTTGGACCACTCGCGTTCGTACAGCGGCTCCGGGTCGGGGGAGCCCACGCTCCGCTCGCTCGCGGGGTGCACTTGCAGCCCCCCGCCGCCAGTCGCTGCTCCGCTCGTTCCTCGCTTTGCGCTCCTTCCCGCGGCGACCCCCCCCCGCAACAGGGGCTATTCGCCAATGGCTATCTCGCGGCAAGCTCGGCAGCTCGCGGCGGTGGCGCGTCTCGACGCTCAGGGTCAGCTCACCGGGAGGTCGTCCGTCTCGGCCCGCAGCGTCAGCACGCGCAGGCCGCTGGCGTGGCTCGGCCCTCGCGCTGCATGCTCGCGGCGTCGGCGTCGCTCGGCCCTCGGGCTGCATGGCCGCAGGTGGACGCTGCACGCGGATGCGTTCTTGGCCGCCGGATGGGTCCGATTGGCTAGATTCTGAACTGGCCGACGGCTGAGCCGGTGTGCCACTCTGGGACGGCGGCGTAGCCGAGAACGTCTAGCGGTGCGTCCTCCACAGCGCCGGCGACGATCAGCCAGTTGCGGATCTCCTGCGCGCCGTTGCCTGCCTCGGCCACCATGCGTTCGTTCGTCCACTCGTGCATGAACTGCTTCGCGGCGCCGCGTTGCAGCGCCTCGAGAAACAGGTGGTCGAACGCCTCGTTGATCTGGCCGCGCTCGGGCAGCAGGAGCGGGAACTCCTGCTCGTGGCCAAGCCGCGTACCAGCTGGCTGCTGCAGGAAGCCACGGCGCGCATCGTCGCCGACCCAGTGCGACAGTCCGCCGGTTCCGAGCACCACTACCCGTCCTGAGGGCAAAGAACGCAGCGCCTGGCCCAGAATCTGACCGACGGCGTGGCTGCGGCGCAGTGTCGGCATCGGCGGCATGCGCGTGTTCTGGACGATAGGCACGATGGGCACATCCAACTCAGGCGTTGCCAGCATGAGCGGCGTCACGAACGAGTGGTCGATCGACACGTCCTCGGAGTACGCCAGATCGATCCCGCCTTCAACGCATCCTTCCAGTACCTGTTGTGCGATGCGCTGGTTGATCGGAACCTGACATGGCGGCAGCCCGGCGTCGCCGATCCCACGCGCCGTAGCCCCCACGCCGATCACGAACTGCGGCTGATGGTTGAGCGGATACACGCGTCCGTGGTCGGTAGCGATCACCACCAGCGCGTCGGGTTGCGCGAGCTTGATGTCTTCGCGCATGCGGAAAAAACCTTCGTATACCGCGTCGCGGGCTGCTGGGTCGGCTCGCTCGTAGTCGGAGATCAGAAAACCCGCGTGCGAACAGGCGAAGGCGCCAACAATATCCATGGCCCGAGGCAGCCAGGCTAAGTCAATCGACGACTGTATGCAACTTGCCCGGTGCGTTGTCCAGGCCTACCATGCGTGCTGGCATGGACCCGCGTGGCGCCGCCTCACTCGGTCGCGAAAGTTGGGACACCTGGCCGACGTACGACGCCGCCGTGCTGGGCTTTCGCGACTACTGGTATCCGGTCGCCTGGTCTCACGCGTTGGGCCGCAAGCCACTGGCGTTGACGCTCCTCGGCGAGAAAGTCATGCTGGTGCGCGACGCCGACGGCCACGCGCGCGCGCTGCGCGATCGATGCCCGCATCGGGGAGTGCCGCTCTCTCTTGGTCGACAGGAAGTGCCAGGCACGTGGAGCTGCATCTATCACGGCTGGACGTACGACGTTTCGAGCGGCGTGATGGTGGCGTGTTTGACCGACGGTCCCGACTCGCCACTGGTCGGCAAGGTGCGCGTGCGCAGCTACCCCGTCGCCGAACGGCTCGGCCTGGTGTGGGTGTATTTCGGCGCTGGCGAAGTGCCGCCGGTCGAAGCGGATATTCCAGAGGAGTTGATCGAGCATCCCGTCGCGATGGGCGGGCGCATCACGGAGCGGCCCGGCAACTGGCGCTACGCGGCCGAGAACGGCTACGACGAAGGACACGCCAAGTACCTGCACCGCGATTCACTCTGGACGCTGTTCCGTCGCCTGCCGGCCTACTCCCGCGCGAGCGTGGTGCCGACGCCTGACGGCAAGTGGATCACCCGCGTGCCAAGCATGGTCAGCATGCAAGCCGAATACCCGGTCGTCGGCACGTGGCCGCGCCACCCGTGGTGGAAGGGCGGCGGCAAGGGGCCGCGGACGTCGATTCGGCTGCCCGGCATCCTGCGCGTGGATTACGGCGAGTGGGCGCACTACGAGTGGTACGTGCCGATGGACGCCACGCACCATCGTTACATCCAGGTCGCCGCCAAGAAAGCGAGTGGCCTGGACGCGGCGCTGTTCAAGCTGCGTTATCGCGCCTATATCGGTTGGGTGTTCCACACGCGCTTCAACGACCAGGACGCAGCCATGGTCGAGACCATGGACATCCCGCCCGAGCGCCTGTACCGACCCGATGTCTCGATCATTGCCTGGCGCAAGATGTGCGAGCGCCCGCGTGGCACGCAGCCCGAGCTACGTGAGTTTCACGAACACGAGATCGAAGCCCTCGATCCTACTTCGGCCCCTCGCTGAGCCGTTGTTCACGCGAACCGAATCGACACCGTCCCGAGATGCGTAAAACGCGCCTCAAAGGTTTCGCCAGCCTCAGCAAATACGGAGGCACACATCGCGCCGGGCAGCACCACCTGACCTGCCATGAGACTCTGATCGAAGCCCGCCAGCGTATTCGCGAGCCACGCAACGGCTTCAGCTGGATGGCCGAGCACGGCTGCGCCATCGCCGCTGCCAACTGGCTCCCCGTTACGCACCAACGTGACCTGCTCCTTGACCAGCTCCAGATCGTCGACCGCGACGACCTGGTCGCTCAGCACCGCGCGCGCCGACGAGCCGTTGTCGGCAACCGTATCCACCAGCTTGATGCGCCAGTCAGCAATGCGGCTGTCGACGATCTCGAGCGCCGCGCATACACCTCGGGTCGCCCGCAGCACCTGCTCCACCGTTACTCCCGGTCCGTGCAGGTCGGAGCTGAGCCAGAATCCAATCTCGGGCTCGACGCGTGGTCGGACCAGCTCGGCGCGCTGGAGTGTTCCGCCTGAAGCCACCAGCATGGACCGCAACAGAAACCCGAAATCCGGCTCGTGGACGTTGAGCTGCTTCTGCATCGCCTGGCTGGTTAGACCAACTTTGCGGCCCGCGAGCTCACCGCCGGCTGCCAGCTTTCGAGCCAGCCACCCGGCCTGCACGGTATACGCGTCGGAGAGCGTGAGCTGTGGGTGAGTTTCGGTCAGCGGCGGGATGGCGACACGGCTTCGTTCGGCGTCGTCCAGGGCATTGACGATTTCGGCGTGCATGCGCTGCAAAACTTAACCCGGCCGGTGTATACAACGCTAGCTGCAATGCCGACCCACACTGTCAGCTTTCGCGTCAACGGCCAGGATGTCCAACTCGAGATTCCCACCCAGCAGCTGCTGGTCGACACGCTGCGCGGCACGCTGGGCCTGACTGGCACCAAAGATCACTGCGGCATCGGCGTATGCGGCGTGTGTACCGTGCTGCTCGATGGCATGCCCGTCAGTGCATGCCTCACCTTGACGGCGTTTGTCGACGGTCGCCAGGTCGAAACCATTGAGGGGGTCGCCGATGGCGAACGCCTGCACCCGCTGCAGGATGCGTTCATCGAGCACGGAGGGTTCCAGTGCGGCATCTGCACGCCGGGTCAGATCATGGCCGCCAAGTCATTGCTGGATGAAACCCCGCGGCCGACTGAGGCCGAAGTGAAGCGCTGGATGATGGGCAACCTGTGCCGCTGCACGGGGTATTACGCCATCGTCGACAGCATCCTGGCCGCGGCCAACCGCCAGTGAAGTCGTTCAGCTATCACGCGCCGCGCACGCTGGCCGACGTCTTCGAGGTGGTGGACGCGTATGGCGAGGACGCGCATCTGATCGCCGGAGGCACCGCGTTGGTGCTGCTGATGAAGCAGGGCCTGGTCCAGCCGGCCCACGTCGTGAGCCTGCGTGACGTCGATGGACTGGGCGCCATCCACGCCAGCCCGGGCCTCACGCTCGGCGCGCTGGCGACGCACCGCCAGCTCGAGGTGTCGCCCGCCGTGCGTGCCTACGACGCCAGCCTGGCGCGCGCGTTCGCCGAGGTCGCCACGATCCGCATCCGGTCGATGGCCACGCTTGGCGGCAACCTCGTGCACGCTGACCCCGCCCAGGACCCGCCACCGATGCTGATCGCGCTGCGCGCTGAAGTGGTGCTCCTCGCACGTGACGGTGAGCGCCGCGTGCCGCTGGACGAGTTCTTTGTCGACTACTTCGAAACCGCGATCCGCCACGGTGAAGTCCTGACTCGCGTCGAGCTGCCACCCAAACCGGCGGCGCGCCGGACGCACTATGTGAAGTTCCTGCCGCGCACTGCCGACGACTACGCGACCGTGGCTGTAGCCACGGCCATCGACTTCGACGCCGATGGCATGGTCGAGGACGCGCGTATCGTGCTGGGTGCCGCCGCGCCGACCGTGCTCCGCGCCCGCGCCGCGGAGGACGTCCTGCGCGGCCAGAAACTCACGCCCGAGCTGATGCGCGAAGCCGGCGCCTTAGCGCGTACCGCTGCAGACCCGCTTGATGACTCGCGCGGCAGCGCCGCGTACAAGAAGGAGATGGTCGCCGTGTGGGTGCGTCGTTCGCTGGAACACCTGCTCACTCTGTAGCAGTGATCCGCCGAGGATCAGATCACGCATTGCACCACTTAAGCTGCGTTTCCGTACAAGACTGCTCGCGACGGTCCCGCTAGGGTAGGCGTGTGTGCGCCAACACCGAAGGGAGAGCCTTAGATGGGCAGGATCATCGTAACCGAGTACATCTCCGTCGACGGTGTCGTCGAGGCCCCGAGCGGAACCGAGGCTTTCGAGCGGGTCGGGTGGACGGACGATTTCACCCGCGGCCCCGAGGGCGACCAGTACAAAGTCGACGAGACTATGGCGTCGGATGCGCTGCTGCTCGGGCGGGTGACCTATGAGACCTTCGCGGCTGTGTGGCCGCGTATCAAGGGGGAGTTCGCGGACAAGTTCAATGGTATGCCGAAGTACGTCGTGTCCCGGACTCTGAGCAAACCGGACTGGAACAACACCACAGTCCTCAGCGGTGACGTTGTCGAGGAAGTCACTCGCCTCAAAGAGCGCTACGCGCGGGACATTGTCGTCCACGGCAGCCCGCAGCTCGCGCAGACCTTGATCGAACACGACCTCGTCGAGGAGCTACACCTGATGGTCTACCCGGTCATCGTCGGCGCAGGTAAGCGGCTGTTCGCCGGCACAAGCAGCACAAGGAAGCTGCAGCTCGCCCATGCGAAGACCGTCAATGACGGCGTCCACATCCTGGTCTATCGCTTCGCCACCTGAACCGGAGTATCACGGAGCCACAGCGGGCAGCGGCGAATCCCGGAGTCCCACGCCCGCGGCGACCAGGCTCGGCAGGACCCGGCGGCCGAAGAATTCCAGGTCGGCGATGTAGTCGGGAAAATAGAACCCGAGCCAGTCGAACTCGCCGCCGACGATGACGTCGGTGATCTGCTCGACCAGGCTCTCGGCACAGCCGACCACGGCGTTGCGCGTGATGGCGGCCGGGGTGCGGCCATCAGGAAAGTTCTTCAACGTTTCGCGGCGCAGCGTCTCGTCACGAGGCCACTCTTTGGCGCCCTGGCTGAACTCGAATGCGCGCGCGGCAAGCGCTTCGAGATCGGCAGCGGCGTTGAAGTGGTCGATACGCGCGCGTGCCTCAGAGTCAGTTTCGCCGGGCACGAACATCACCAGCCCAACCGTGCGTGCGGTGCGCCCAAGCTGCTCGCCCAGGCGTTTCGACCGCTGACCGTTACGCTGCAAATCTGCCACGTCAATGCCATTCACGAGGGAGGCATCCGCGCGCTCGATCGTGAAGCGCAACCCCGTATCGGATGTCGCGGCGCACAGAATCGGGGGGCGTGGTCGCTGCAGCGGTTTCGGATCCGATTGACAGTCGACCAGGTGATAGTAGTCTCCGTCAAAGTCGACGCGTGGTTCGGTCCACAACCGGTCGGCGACGGTCAGCCACTCCGCGGCCACCCGATACAGCTCAGCATGGTCGACGTCGCGCCAGATGCCCATCTGGCCATGATCGATCGGATTGGAGCCAGCGACCAGGTTGATGCCCACCCGACCGAGTGAGATTTCGTCCAGCGTGGCGATCATCTTCGCCGCGACGGCCGGGTGAAAGGCCATTGTATGGATGGTGCAGAAGAGTTTGATGCGCGCGGTGGCTTCGGCCAGCCCGGCCGTAGTGGTAATCGACTCCAGTGCCACGTCGTTGTGGCGCGAGGGACCGCCGAAGCCGCGCCACTTCGCCTGTGAAATGACGAAGCCCAGTCCGAGCTCCTCGGCGAGCCGCACCACTTGACGGTTGTAGGCGTACGTCGCCGGCGTCGACGGCCGATTGGTAGACACCACGAAGCCGCCCTCGCCGACGGGCAGAAACACGCCGAACTCGACCGGGTTCAAATCACTCCCATTTGCGACAGCTCGGCCATCCGCTCGGCGCCGACTAACGAGCCCCAGACTTCGGCGTTGTGCTCGCCGAGCAACGGTCCGCCGCGCCGTACCCGGCCGGGCGTTTCGCTCAATTTCGGCACGACGCCTTGCACGCGCACCGTCTCTCCGTCGAGCGCGGGTTCAGATACTTCGATGACCATGTCGCGCGCGGCATAGTGCGGATCGCCGGCAATGTCGGCGGCCGTGAAGATCCGCCCCGCCGGCACGCCGGCGGCGTCCATCTGAGCCAGCACCACCTCGGCGGAGTGCTGCACCGACCACGCGGCGATGTCTGCATCGAGCACCGCCTGGTGGATGCCCCGACCGTGGTGCAACGCCAACTCGGCGCCTTCGGCGGCCCACTCCGGTCGACCGATCGCCGCGGCAAAGCGGCGGAACACGTTGTCCTGGTTGGCGCCGATGACCACCCACTGGCCATCGGCAGTGGGGTAGACGTTCGACGGAGCGACGCCCGGCAGCGCCGAACCGGTTGGCTGGCGCACCAGGCCGAGCTTTTCGTACTCGGGCAGGATGGACTCCATGTACGCCCACATGGCCTCGTAAATAGCAACGTCGACGACCTGCCCACGACCGCTGCCCGCGGGCCGATCGCGGTGATACAGGGCGAGCAGAGCGCCAATCAGCCCCTGCGTTGCCGCCAGGGCATCGCCAATGGAGATGCCGACGCGGACTGGCGGGCGACCGGGTTCACCAGACAGGTAGCGGAACCCGCTCATGGCTTCGCCAATCGCGCCGAAGCCGGCCTTGTCGCGATACGGACCGGTCTGGCCGTAGCCCGAGACGCGGACCATGATCAGGCGCGGATTCAGCGTGCTCAACTCCGGCCATCCGAGCCCCCACTTCTCCAGGGTGCCTGGGCGGAAATTCTCGACCAGCACGTCGGCGGTCGTCAGCAACTGGCGCAGCAAGTCCTGACCGACGCTGGTGCGCAGGTCGAGGGTGACTGACTTCTTCTCGCGCGCGAGAATGGGCCAGTACAGGCCCAGGCCTTTGTACATGCCACCCCAGCGGCGCATGATGTCGCCCTCGCGGGGCGACTCGACTTTGATCACTTCCGCGCCATGATCGGCGAATAGATGGCCGCAGAACGGTCCGGCGATGAGTTGTCCCGTTTCGACGACGCGCAGCCCGTGCAGGGCGCCATCGGCAGTCATTTGCGTAGCATGGCGCAATGTCCAGGCAGGTGTACGTCATCTACGACGGCGATCCGGACGGACCAATTGACCGTCTGGCCAAGGCGATCGGCGAGGGTGCCGAGAGGGTCGAGGGGACACAGGCGGTGCTGCATCGCGCGCACGAAGCTACGGTCGAGCAGATGGTGGCCGCGGATGCCATTATCCTCGGTTCGCCCAATTGGCACGGCATGACTGCCGACCTGAAGAAAGTCATCGATCAGACCGGGTTGATCTGGGAACAGGGCAAGCTCGTCGGCAAGGTCGGCGCGGCATTTACGAGCGGCTGGTCGCGCGCGGGCGGCCAGGAGATCACGCTGCTGACGCTGATCCACACGTTGCTCGCGCACGGCATGGTCATCGTGGGCTTGCCGTGGAGCAAGCGCATGGTCAAGAGCGGCTCGTACTACGGGCCGACGGCGGTCGGCGGACCAAGCGAAGACGATCTGGGGCAAGCACGCGCCTTGGGCCGCCGGGTGGCCAACTACGCCGCGTGGTTGGAGGCGGGGCGCGACGGCCAGACGGACGATATCGAGGGCGGACTGTTCTATCGCGAGCGGCGCGGCCACGTCGTCTTGCGTTAGGCGGAGCCGACGCTGACGAAGACGGCCTTGGACTGCAGGTAGCGCGACAGGCCGGCTTCGCCGACGCCGCTTTGCTTCTGGCCGGCCATCGGCGTCTCGTGCATGCTCGGCGAGTAATAGCCGTTGACGTAGACCTGACCGGCTTTGATCGCTCTGGCCATGCGCAGCGCGCGGTCGACGCTCTGTGTCCAGACGGCCGACGCGAGGCCGTACGCGACCTCATTGGCTACGCCGATCGCCTCCGTTTCGGTGTCAAAGGTCAGCACGGACAGAACGGGACCAAAGATCTCCTCCTGGGCAATGCACATTTGATTGGCCACGCTGCCGAAGATCGTCGGCTGGACGAAGTTGCCGCGCGCCAGCGCCGGATCAGTTGGCGCACCGCCGCCGGTCTGCAGCGTGGCGCCTTCGGCGATGCCCTTCTCGATGTACTCGAGGACGCTCAGTTGATGACGCCTGGAGATGAGCGGACCCATCGTCGTGGCGGGATCGAATGGATCGCCCAGGACCTGTTGCTCGGCCAGTTCGACGAGTCGCGACGTGAAGTCAGCCGCGATGGACGACTGGAGCAAGAGTCGAGAGCCGCACACACAGATCTCACCCTGGTGCATGAAGATGGCCTGCGCCGCCATCGGTAGTGCGCGCTCGATATCGGCGTCGGCGAACACTACGTTCGGGCTCTTGCCGCCTAACTCCAACGACACCTTCTTCAACGTGCCTGCTGCCTGGCGCATGACGTGCCGGCCGGTCGCGGTGCCGCCCGTGAGGGAGACCATGTCTACCCGCGGGTCGGCCAGGAGCTGTTCGCCGACGGTTGCGCCCGAGCCACACAGGATGTTGACGACGCCGCGCGGAAAGCCCGCCGCGATGAACAACTCGCCGAGCGCGGTGAACGCCAGCGACGCGTCCGACGGCGGCTTGACCACCACGCTGTTGCCCGCCGCCAGAATCGCCGCGACCTTCAACAGGCCCATGAGCAGCGGCGCGTTCCAGGGCAGGATTTCGGCAACGACGCCGACGGGTTCCCAGACCCGATACGCCAGCATGTTGCCGACCGACGTGGGCACCACATCGCCGGTAAATGTGCGCGCCAGGCCCGAGTAGTAGCGCAGATAGTCCTGGACGGCGGGAATGACCCAGTAGCGATTGCTGCCGTAGACGCCGCCGCCGTCGACCGTTTCCAGGAATGCGAGGCGGTCGGCGTGCTCGCCGATCAACTCGGCCAGCCGCAGCATCGGCACTTGCCGCTCGGCGGCAGTAGACCGGCCCCAGTCACCGTCGACGGCCGTTCGGGCCGCGGCGATGCCGCGCTCGACCTCCGTCGGACCCGCCACGTAGATCTGGCCGACGACCTGATTGTTGAATGGGAAGACGACGTCGAGTGTGGCGCGTTCGTCTGGAATACTCAGCTCGCCATCAATCAGCAGCGGGTACGGCGAGGACGCGATCTGGGACCAGTCCTGCCGATCCGAGGCCGTACGCTGCGCGGCCACGGTCATGCGTCTGGTGCTCCGTTGGGCGTGACGAAGACCCGATACGTGTCGGGTCGACTGGCCGCGGCAAATGCCTGGTCGAGGTCTTCCAACGCGAAGGCGCCGCTCAGAACGGGCTTCAGGTCGATCGTGCCATGGGCAATCGACCACACCGAATCGAGGAAATCCTCGTGGTCCTGGGCGAGCGAGCCGCTGAGGATGACTTCCTTGTGGTGGAACACGTTCGGATCGACCTGGATCGTCTGCCCGCGCGGGTTGATGCTGGCGTACACCGACACGATGCCGCGCTTGGCAGCCGCCTGTACCGCGAGCTCGATCGCGGCGGGCATGCCGATCGCCATGTACGTCACGCTCGCCCCGCGACCATTGGTCAGCCGCTGCACGGCCTCGACGTAGTTCTCAGCCGTTGGGTCGATCGCCGCGTGCGCGCCCATCTCGAGCGCTTTGGCCCGCCGGGTCGGATCGGGCTCCGATACGACGATGCTCGCCCCCGACGAGCGCAGCACTGCCAGGTGCAGCAGGCCCATGATGCCGGCGCCGACAATGACCGCGGTGTCGCCCCGCCGCGCTGAGAAGCGCTTGACATCGTGCAGAACGCACGCGAGTGGTTCGGCGAGTGCCGCCTCGAACGCGGAGACTCGCCGTGGGAAGCGAAAGACCTGGTAACTGTCGACGAGCACGTACTGGCCGAAGCCGCCCGGTCCCCAGGGTCGGCCGGGCTCGCGCGTCGCGTGGTGCTGGTTGTCGCAGATGTTGTCGTATCCGCGGCGGCAGGCCCAGCACTCGCCACAGCGGCGCAGGCCGGCCACGGCCACCTGATCGCCGGGCTGCAGATTTTCAGCGACACCCGCGCCGACCGCGACGACATCGCCCGCGAACTCGTGGCCGCCGACAAGCGGGTAGGACGAGGCGTCCACGCCGGCGTACACACGCTGCTCCCAGGTACACAGCGCTGCCGCGCTGACGCGCACCAGCACCTGGCGTGGGCCGGGCTCGGCAAGCGCGACGTCCTGGAATTCGATCTGGCGCGGCGCGGCGATCACCGAGCGGCGATAGGTGAGTTGTCTGTTGGTGCTCTCGAGTGGGGCTGTGGCCAGGGGTGCGGGGTGGGTCATCGCTGACTCTCTCGTTCAGGCCACGCCGGCCAGCACCTGGCCAGATGTGCGTGACGTTGCGCGCTGCGGATGAATGATCTCGACCAGACGGGCGGTGGTGCCGCCCGGATCGGGGCTGCTCCAGATGTTTCGCCCGAACGCGATGCCCGATACGCCCGCGGATAGTGCGTCGGACACCTGGCGAACCAGGGTGGCCTCATCTTTCGCCTGGTCACCCCCGAGGATGATCACCGGCACGGTCGCGCCCTCGACCACGCGGCGCATGCTCTCGGGGTCGCCTGTGTACAGCGTCTTGACGTAGTCGGCGCCCATCTCAGCTGCCTGGCGGCTGACCAGCGCGATGTTTTCGGGTGTGTGCTGCTCGCGCAGATGAAATCCGCCGGGGATGACCTCCGCCTGGAACGGCATGCCCCAGCGCTCGCACACCAGCGCGTAGCGCTGCAACGCCGACCACTGTTCCTTGTCGGCGCTGCCGGCCAGGACCTTCACCGAGTCCGCACCTAACCGCAGGGCGTTGAGGACCTGCTCTTCGGGTTCCGTGGCGTTGATGTCGAGGCTCACCACCAGCGCTGCTTGCTGGAGCACCTCCGGCTGCTGGCTGGTGCGGCGCGCGGTGCCATAGGTGGTCATGACGGCATCGGCGCCGGCCTTGACGACGGCAGCCATCGTCGGCAGGTCGAGCCCCTGAGCCGGGCCCATAAAACCGGCATGGTCCATGGCGACCAGCAGCATCTTGCCGTCGCCGCCAAAGAGGCGGCGCATCTTGAGCGCCTTGGTCATGCTGAAAGGACTTGCTGCAAGAATTTGCGCATCGTGGCGCACATTGTCGCCCCGGCCGAAGCTTCAGTCAATGGACGCTACACCGCCGTCAGACAGCCGCGAGGCGCTTCTTGACTACGGGCAACAGTCGCTCGCCGACGTGGTACGCCTCTTCCAGGAACGGGTAGCCATAGATCTGGAAGATGTTCACGCCGGCGTGCGCATACTGCTCGAAGAGGGCGGCGATGTCGGTGTAGGAGCCGACCCAGGCGGCGCCGTAGGTGAGGTGGACCATGCCTGACCAGATGTTGGGCGTCAGCCAGGTATGCATGTTGGTGCCGGCCCTGGCCCGTAGATCCTCGACAGAAGTGGTCATGCGCCCAAGGCGCGTGCGCTCAGCCACCACCTCGAGGTCGGCCCTGGACACAAAGTCAGTGGCCCACCGACGAGCTTCTTCGTCGGTGTCAGCGGCAAACATCGTGGCGGCAACGCAGAACTGAACGGTGCGACCTACCGCGGCAGCACGCGCACGAACGTCGGCGATGCGTGCGCCAATGTTCTCGACCGTCGAGGCCGACATCATGTACACATCGGCCTGCTTCGCGGCCATGTCGATGGCAGATTCCGAGGCGCCCGCGAGGAAGAAGCGCGGGCCACCCGCCTGTACAGGCTTGGGCGATAGCCCAGCGCGCTGCATGCAGTAGAACTCGCCGTCGAAGTTCGTCTCCTCCTGGGTCCAGAGCGACTTCAGCACGTCGACGAACTCCGAAGCTCGCCGATACCGCGCATCGTGGTCGAGCACGTCGCCGAACTGCTCCATGTCGCCTGGCGCACCGGCGGTGACGATGTTCAGTGCCAGTCGACCCGCGCTGAAGTCGTCGGCCGTGGCGCACATCTGGGCGAACACGCCCGGGTTGATGAAGCCAGGCCGATGCGCCACGAGGATCTCGATCTTGCGCGTGGCGGCCATCAGCGCCGTGCCCAGCGTCCACGAATCGACGTACGGCGCGGCCAGGCTGTAGTTGCCGTTGCTGAAGGCACACGGCACCAGGACTCGATCGAAGCCGACCGTTTCGGCGGCCACCGCCACCTGTTGCAGGTAATCGACGTGGGGCAGGCGTTCGGGCATCCACTGCGCCATCCAGCGCCCATCACCACCACACGGCACGTGCCAGTTGAACTGAACCTCCACTACAAGAGTCTCCCTTCAGGTTTCAATTTCATCCTGGCCCGGTCATCCAGGTATCGGGCTGGCGGTGGGGGTCGGTGCCAGTGGCCGCCCAGAGCTTGAACCTGGTTGAGCCGGACGGTTCCGGCCTGTCGGGCGCCTGGCGTTGGGTGTGTCAAGACGGCCGAGGCAGCCAGGCTTCACTTCCCGGCGGTACGTGCATCTCGTCAGGTGGTGCGGCCTCGACGAGCAGCGACATGCCGTCGGCCATGTTGGTCATCTTGCCCAGGAAGAGGCTGCCTTTGGCCACAAACATGGCGCGCCGCATGCGGCCGGCGCGCATTTCTGCGCGCGCGTGGGCAAGGTAGGGCAGCGCAGCCGGAATGTGCCCTTGCGTGGCCACGTAACCAGGCATGCCGTGCTCGCGCTCGAAGCGATCCACGCCCTCGCGCGCGATCTGGCCAGCGAACACGCCCAGGCTGGCGATCGTTCGATAGTTGGTGCGGGCGACGTTGCCGCTGCCGCCAGCTTCCATGATCTCCGGGTTGTGCAGCTCGACCGCGTACCGGTCAACGTCAGCCAGGCTCAGCCCGGCGCGGGTCAGCGGTTGCAGCACCAGCGCTTCGTACAGCGGCCGCGGTGCTCCGCCAACGGAGACGTCGTGCTTGCCGACAACATCCAGCCGCAGGCGCGGGTCACCCGAGCCATCGTCCGGTCCCACCAGGATCGCCAGCGCGGCGAGCGTGTCTTCGAGGATTGGAATGTCGTGGGCCAGCGCGCCGCGGAACTTCATGCCCAGCTTGGCCAGACTGCCGCCACCGACGATCACGACATTGGATTGGACGCCAGCCTCCACGAGCGCCCCGCCGATCACCGTGGCGTGGAGCGGCGCACAGCAGAATGCCTTGACGTCGACGCCGGCGGCCTTGGGTAGGCCCGCCATCTCGGCCATCGCCTTGGACAGGCTGCCGCCGCCACGCTGATAACGGTCGCCGACGGCCTCCTCGCCACAGCCCAGCAGGTAGTCGACTCGCTCTGCTGGGCAGCCTGTGAGGCGCAGCAAGTGGCGCAAGGCAAGCGCGCCGCTGGCCTTCGCCGCCAGGTTCTCGAGCAAGATGTCGGCGGTCTGACTGACGTCGCCTGCATAACCGGGCACGACATAGCCGACGAGCCGGCCGGCGCTGTCGTGCAGGGCAACATGGCCGGGCAAGCTGGCTCGTTCGGCAACATGCGTGGGCGATTCACCGTTGTTCAGCCGAGTCAGGTCTACGCCACCGAAGAGCGGGTGGCGATGCAGGCGTGCGGCGGCGTCGGCAGCGACCTCGGCGTCGAGGTGGACGAGGTCGAACTCGTCGGCGAGCCGCAGCAAGCCGAAGAACTCTTCCTCGGGCATGACTTCCCCGAACTCGCCTGTGCGGCGCGGCTCCAGCAAGTGCTCGGCAGTCCACCATGGCTGGGGATGATCGAACAGCGCCTCGGGCCGCAGATTGCCAATGAACGCCTGATTGGGCGCATACGCCACCGCCTGGTCGTAGGTCCGCAGATGCGCGCGAATGGTGCTCAGCAGCGGCGACTCGGGCCCTTCCTTCTGCAGCTCACGGTTCGGTTTGGAGCCGTGCGGTACGAGGCCAGGGGTGTGGACCAGCACGCACGCCACGCCGCGCACGACGGCCGTCATTGGGTGGCGAACACGGTCGGTTCGGAGACCAGCGTGGTGAGGGCGCGCACGGCAACGCGGACCAGGGCACGGCGGAAGGCGCGTTCGGCATCGGGCGGCCGCGTCGGGTCGCTCGCCGGATGCGGAATGCGTCCGCCGGTCACGATGCGGCTCGCGCCGACGCGCTGCGCAACGGGCGTCATCGCCGTGACCAGGGCGACGGGAATGCCAGCGCGCCGAAGAACTGGTCCACATAGTGAACGACCCGCAACTGGCCCATCAGGCGACAGTCATGACCAGGTCGCCGAAGCGGTCCATGCGGGCGCTCTGGCCGGGGTTGATCAGGATGGTCGTGTCGGGGGCTTCGATGACCGCCGGGCCGGTTACGACGTGGCTGGCTGAAAAGGCGGCGCGGTCGTAGACGGGCGTCGCGTGCCAGGCGCCCGCGAAGTAGACCTGCCGCGTGGCCTTTGGCGACACCGCCGCCGTAGACGAGGTGAGTTCGGCAACCGTAGGCGTGGCGGCCGGCGCGGAGGCGCGGACTTCCCAGCTCAGCGCCTCGACCGGCGCGGCCGGATTGGTCGTGCCCTTGCCGTACCGTCGTTCGTACTGCTGGTGGAAGTCGCGCACGATCGCCTCGCCGTCGAGCGCGGCGATGGGCACGCTGACTTCGTGGATCTGGCCCTTGTAGCGCATGTCGACACTGCGCAGTAGAGCCACACCCCCGTTGGCCCCCGCGTCCTGCAACTGACCACGCGCCAGGTCTTCCAACCGCCGCAGCACCTCGCCCACAGCCGAAGCTTCGAACGGCCCAACCATGTGCGAGCTCGCCCGCTTGACCACGACCGCGTCAGCGGTAGCGATGCCCAGCGCGGAGAACTCCGAAGCGTGATCGGGCACGATGACCGCCCGTGCGCCAACGTCGCGCCCATAGGCGCCGACGTGCAGCGGCCCGGCGCCGCCGATAGCCAGCAGGGCGAAGTCGCGCGGATCGAGTCCGCGGCCGATCGTCACTCGCCGCACCAGGTCGGCCATGCGCGCGTCGAGAATATCGACGATGCCGAGCGCGGCTTGTTCGAGCGACATGCCCAGCGGCTCGGCGATGCGCGTGCGAATGGCCGCCTCGGCGGCCAAACGATCCAGGCGCCATGTTCCACCCAGGAAATAGTCCGGGTCGATACGCCCGAGGACCAGGTTGGCATCGGTGACGGTCGGCTCGGTCCCGCCACGGCCGTAGCACGCCGGACCGGGCAAGGCACCAGCAGATTGCGGTCCGACCTTGAGAAAGCCGTCGGCGTCGAGCCAGGCAATCGAGCCACCGCCCGCACCGATAGAGACGACGTCGACCATCGGAAACGTCAGGTGGTACTTGTCGAAGACGGGCTCACGCGCAAACTCGGCTTCGCCGTCGACGACCAGGCCGACGTCGAAGCTCGTGCCGCCAACGTCCGTGGTCAGCACGTTCGCATAGTCGAGCCGGCGTCCAAGGCCGCGCGCCCCGATGACGCCGCCGGCCGGTCCGCTGGACAACAGTGCCGCCGACTGGCGAGCGGCCTCCTTGGCAGGAGCGACGCCGCCATTCGAAAGCATGATCATGACGCGGCTGTGCAGTCCACTCGCGGCAAGCCGGGTATCAAGGTCGCGCAGGTAGGCTCCGACGCGCTGCGACAGGTACGCGTTGATCACGGTCGTCGCGCAGCGCTCGTATTCGCCCAGCACCGGCGCGAGCTCGCTGGATAGGCTGATCGGCAGGTCGGGATACGCCGCCCGGACGATCTCGCCCACGCGTTGCTCGTGGGCCGGGTTCATGAACGACCACAGCAAGCACAC
>DASXRR010000057.1:0-85638 GCA_036506475.1 Chloroflexota bacterium | reverse complement strand
GCATCACGGCCGCGGGTTCAACGTCAACTCGGGCAGCGGCAACCGGCGCGGCGGCGGCGCGGCGCCTGGTGCTCGGGCCAGGCGGCGCGGTGGCGGCACGGCGCCTGGTGCTCGGGCCAGGCGCCGCGGCCGGCGGACCCTGCGGCTCGATGGGCACGCCTGGTGGCGCGGCGGTAGCTGATGGTGCCACGGGGACGGCGGGCTTTCGGCGAGACCGATCACGCGCGGGCTCGGCTGACGGCACTGGCGCTTCGGCGGCGGGCGCGGCTGGCGGCAGGGGCGTCTCGGCGGCGGGCTCGGGCACGCGCCGTCGACCACGCCGTGTTGACGGCGCGGTCGGGGCCGCAGGTGCGCTTTGAGCGCCTGGCACACCGGGTTCGGTGGTGTCTTCGCCAGCAGTCTCGAGCGCGTCAGCGGCCTCGGCGCCTGGCGACGTGCCACGGACATCTGGACGGCGGCGACGACGGCGGCGTAGACGTGGCGACTGGTCGGTCGACGGAGCGTCCTCGGCGCCGAACTCGAGGGGCGTGGCGCCGGGCACTCCGCCGTCAGCGCCTGGCGAGGCCGAGGCGGCTTGGTCCGAATCTGGCGGCGTCTGCTCGGACTGCTGCCGTAGCCGTTCCCGGCGGCGCTCCCAGGCGCGACGCCGGCGGCGGCGGGCGCTCGTCGGCAAGCCGCTCTCCTGGCCTGGCGCGGCCACCGGCGCCACGCCGGCACCGTCCGCGGCAGACGCGGCGGCAAGACCACCATCGTCAATGCGCGGGCCCTGGCCTGGTAGGCCTTCGCGCTGTGGACGCCGTCCGCGATGCAGCAGCTGCCCGATCAGCTTCGGCGCGGGCACGATGTGCCCGACGTTCTGCGTCGTCGCCACGAGGTAATTGAAGTACCCACCGCGCAGCGTCGAGGTGTCACCGACCAGGATGAGCAGTCGACGCGATCGGGAGATGGCTACGTTCAGGCGCTGCTCGAGGCGCAGGAAGCCGATATCGCGGCGTCGATTGGCACGCACCAGCGACAGGACGATGATGTCCTTCTCGCGGCCCTCGAAGGCATCGACGGTGTCGATCTCGAGCTGGCGCTCGGTCGGCCAGTCATGCGGACCCATCAGCCGCCGCAGCAGGTCGCGCTGCTCGGCGTAGGCGGTGATCACGCCGATGGTCAGGTTCGGCGGCGCCTGGCTGGCCAGGTAGCGCGTGACGCTGGTGACCAGGCGGGCCTCGGCAACGTTGAACAGCGAGGTGCCGCCGGCGCGCGACTCGACGTTGCCGCGCAATGAGCGTGTATCCACCCACGTCACGGGCGAGGGGAACATGGGCAGGCCAGTGCCACGTCGTGGCGCGGCGGGCCCGGTGCGCACGCGACTGGAGTAGAAGACGCGCGAGACGAGCTCGCCGATGGCCGGATGCATGCGGTTCTGCTGATCGAGCAGGACGGTCGCGGCCGGCGCGAAACGCCGTTCCTGGATCCAGGCGAACAAGCTCTTGCCGACGACGTGCTGCGCCCCGGGCTGGGCCACGCCGACCAGCGCCGGTCGACCGCCCGGCCGTCCGCGCCGGCCACCTGCTCCGTTATTGGAGCTGGCAGCCACGATTTGTTGCTCGGCCTCGGACATGACCGGCTGCAGCTGCATCGGATCGCCGACCATGATCATGCGCTTGCCGCGCGCCAGCGCCAGCAGCGAGTCGAGCACACCCGCGCGATTGGCCTCGTCGACGATCACGTAGTCGTAGACCCGGGCGCCGGCGACGTCCTGTAGCACCAGCGCATCAATCGTCGTGAAGATGATGTTGCGGTCGCCCAGGTCGGCATCGGGCGTTGCGTAATACGGCCGCGCATCCTTGGCGACGCGCTCGTAGAAGCCGATGCGCGCGATGCGCTCGTGCGCGTCCTCGAGGAATGGCAGCACCTTCATCAGCATGTTGTCGGTGCCGTGGTTGGAGTGCGAACAGACCAGGATTTTCACGCCTGGGTCGCGCAGAATGAGCTGGACGTCGATCTCGGCCGCCGTCGTCGACTTGCCCGTCCCGGGCGGGCCCATGATCATCATCGCCTGGCCATCTTCCAGGCCGAGCGCGAGCGCCACGGCGCGCGACTGACTGCGATTGCGGACCACGGCGGCGTTGACGAAACGCTCCGGACGCACCTGGCGCGGCGTGGGCATCGACGCCGGCGCGGCGACCAGGTGCACCAGGTTCGGCAGACTGCCCGTCGGGCTCGCCAATTCTTCGAGCAGGGCGCGCTTTTGCTCGAGGATCTTGCGCCGCGAGCGCGGGCGGACAAAGCCTGAGCGCGGCGGATCGGATGCCGCGCGCACGCCGACGATCATGGTGCCCGCGCTCGGATGGGTGTCGATCACACGCGCGCTGGTGCGGGAGCGACCCTGATCGTCCATCACTTCGAGCCACTCGCCGTCGTCGAACGCGCGCAGCGCGTCGACCGGCAGGCCCTTCAAGCGCCAGACATCTTCTTCGCCACCATGACTGAGAGTGGCGTCCTTGAACGGCACGGTCAGGCGCTGGGTACGCGCTTCGTCCTCGCGGGCTTCGGCCTCCAGGGCGGCGCGCAGGGGCGCCGCGAACCCGCCCCAGCGTTGTCCGGCCAGGCGTGCAAAGTGTGCCTCGAGGATGTCCACGCCCGGGTCGGAACTCCCGTTGGCTGCGTCGTCCGGCGGCAGCAGAATGCGTTCGGGGTGAACCACTACGCCGACGGCGCCAGGTTCGCGGTCAGGCGGCCGGGCATCTTCGGGCACCTGGGCCACTTTGGTGGCCACCAGGTGCCCCTCACCGAGTGAGCAGCTGAATTCGAGGTGGAGCTGCGGGAAGCGCAGTGACAGGCCTTCGCCAGCCGCCCAGCGGGTAGGCGTGGTCCAGACAACAAGATTGTCGGCTGCCGTGTTCTGCAGCAGCCGGGCGAAGCGAGTTTCGATCGGTCCAGTGGCGAGACCTCGCACGTTGTTCGCCTCGCCGTAGAGCCGCATCCAGGCGGTCAACGTCGCGCGAACTGTGGGCGCTAACTCGAGCCGAAGCGTCGGGAGCGACTCGGTGAGCCAGCGACCAGTGCCAGGCCGCCTGAACCGTCGGCGACGACGGTCGGGTGGCACTTTCCCCCCATCCCATACTCGCGCCCAGGTGAGGCAAATGTCGCACCGGCAAAAACGCGGTTGTGCGACGTGCCCGGCGGGCAGCGTGTGAGGTGGTAGATGGTCATCGCCAGTATACACCCCACCCAGCCCGAGTGGAAGATATGTTCGAAGGTCCCCATGTCATCCTGATCCGCTTGTGACCGCGGCCCGGCCAGCAAGCGGATTCTTCGGCCGCGGCCTCAGAATGACAAGAACATCGGTCAGGCGCTGGTGCCCAGCAGCTCGCGCGCGCGTTCGAGGAGCTCGCCCAGCTGTTCGGCGTCGAGCACCAGGAACGCCAGTGGTGGATCGTTGCGCGACGACTGAATGCCGATCGCGGGCAGACCTCGAATCGAAAAGCCAGTGCACGCGAAGCCGGCTTCGGCATCGACGCGCAGCGACGGCAGCCCGGCCGGCTGATCGGCGTCGGGAAAGGCGGGCGTCGGCTGACCCTCGGCCAAGAGACCGCGCACGTCGGCGGCTAGATGGGCGAGCACGAGCCGGTCGGCGAGCACGAAGCGCGCTTCGGTCCGCGCGTCGGCGGCGGTGAGCACCAGCGCCTCGTCTTCGCGGTGATCGCCCTCCTCCTCCGCGCCCGCGGCCGATTCCCAGTCCAGCGTCCACACCGACGGCCGCAGGACCGGCGCAACGCCCGAGGTCTGCTCGGGTGGGGCGCGATCTTCGAGCGCCGCCCAGGCCGCGCCTTCGGCCGCCGCGGCCTCGAGCGCGAGTAGCAAATTCTCGCGTTGATCGGTCGGCAGCTGGAGGTCGGGCAGTGCGCGCAGCAGCACGCGATCCCAGCGCTCGAGTAGCGCGGCGCGTTCCTCCGGCGGCAGCTCTTCACGCAGAAAGCGCAGCTGGGCCGCGAATTCGCCCCATTCCTCGACGCCTGCTTCAGCCGCGGCGCCATGCCGCAGAAACTCACGAATGCGGCGCAGGAGCGCCTCGTGCTCTTCAGGATCCGACCCATGGCCGAATCCGGCGCTCCCGCCGGGAGCTTCACTCATGCTGCCGGCATCTTAGCGCAATGCCCCCGCCAACTAGCGGAACCGCCTAGCAAGTGGGCGCAGCTCAGGGCCGCTGGTGGGCGCTGGCGTGCTCGCCGCGGGCATAGCGAACGATGCGCCGGAGGGGCAGGTGGACCATCGAGCGCGCCAGCTGGGGCAGCGCTTCGGCGGCGATTTCGCGGGGCGAGGCAAAGCGGCCCTCGGCGTACGTCTGGGCCGACTCAATGGCGCGCCGCAGGTCGTCCGGCGTGTGGCCCCGAAAACGCGTGCAGGCCAGGCCAACCACGGCCAGCATGTGTGCGTCGGAACCGCCGATAGGCGCGAGCCCGTGCTGGTCGACGAACCGCACCGCGCGCGCTTGCGATGCACGTCCGGCTGGGCTCGCGTTCAGCACTTCGCCCCCGGCCAGCAGTTGCTGCTCGTGGACCGCCAGCAGCGCGCGGCTGCTGAGCGAGTGCGTCCAGCGCGTGAACGGGTGCGGCGCGATGCACAGCCCGCCGCGTTCGCGCACCCACTCGGCCGTGGTGAGGACGGGCAGCAGCGCTGGTGGGCGCTGTTCGACAAACAGCGCCAGCAGGTGGCCATCGCGCGTGGTGACCTCGACACCGGGCACCACCTGGACGCGGTAGCCGCGCTGCGCGGCATACTCGCGCGCCTCGAGCGAGGCGCTGGTCTCGTCATGGTCGGTGATGGCGATCACGTCGAGGTCGGTCTCATGCTCGACGAAGTCGACCACGGCCTGGGTGGACACCAGGCCATCCGAGGCACGCGTATGCAGGTGCAGATCGGCTCGGCCGAACACAGCGTCCGCGTGCGCGACCACGCCAGAGTATACGCACGCGCCGTAGATGCCCGTGCCCTGCGCGCCGTTTACGATGGCGGCTGTGGCTCGCCCGGTCAGCACCGCCCCCTACGATGGCTTCGCCGACTACTACGCCATGCACACGAGCTCGTTCGCCCGACGGGGCAGCGCCGTGCTGCAGCAACTGCTCGGCAGCGGCGGCGGCCCGTGCCTGGAGGTCGGCCGCGGCGGCGACGTTCGAGGTGGTCTGTGCGGCGTTCACCCATACCGACCTCGACGGCTGGCCGGTCGTGCTCGCCGAGGCGGCGCGAGTCGTCCAGCCGGGCGGCAGCGTCGCGTACGTGGGCACCCACCCGTGCTTCCCGCACGCGACGGCGCGCTACCCGGGCGATGCGCCACCCGAGCTGTTCGCGGGCGATCGCCAGACTGCTGGCTGGAGTTTCAGCGGACCCGGCCGCCGGCCCGGCCCGCGGCGGCGGGTGGGCGCCTTCCACCTGCCGCTGGCCGAGCTGCTGAACGCCTTTGCCGATGCTGGCCTGCGCCTCGAGACACTCAGCGAGCCAGGTCCGCAAGACTACCCGCGTCTGCTGGCCGCGCGGGCCCGGCGACCGGAGTGGCGGTCGCAAACTACTGTGGAGTTTGTTCAGGTGCTGGACCGAGCCTACCCGGGGTACCGTCACGCGAACCGTCACGGGAAACGCGAAAAGCGTCACGCGAAGCGTCATTTCTGTGTCACAAAAATGGCCGAACCGTCACGCGGAGGCGAAAAAGCGTCACGTGATCCCACTGGCCGATAGTCTGGGCAGTCGGCGCCGGCCCATCGTCACCCAGGCGCTCATCGTGGCCTGCCTGGTCGTCTTCGTGTACGAGCTGACGCTGCGCGGCGTGGCGCTCGATCGCTTTGTCGAACGCTGGGGCGCCGTGCCGCGGCTCGTCCTGGCGGCATTGAACGGCTCGCCCAGTGTGCCCCGAACTGAGCTGCTCACGCTCATCTCCAGTGAGTTCATCCACGCCGGATTCCTGCACCTCGGCGGCAACATGCTCTTTCTGTGGGTCTTCGGTCGCGCCGTCGAGGACCGACTCGGCCGGCCGCTGTACCTGGGCTTCTATGTGCTCGGCGGGGCGATCGCGGGACTCGTCCAGTGCTTCGTCTCGGGGCCGGCCGAGATTGTTCCACTAGTCGGCGCCAGCGGCGCCATCGCGGCCGTGCTGGGCGCGTATTTCATCTCCTATCCCGCGGCCTGGGTGCGCGTGCTTATGCCGGTGCTGTTCTTCTTCTGGACGTTCGATCTGCCGGCCGTGCTGGTGCTCGCCTTCTGGTTCGTCACCCAGTTCTTCACCGGCGTCACCGCCATCACGCAGGCCAGTCGGGCCACCGGCGACGTGGCGATCTGGGCGCACATCGCCGGCTTCGTGCTCGGCGCAGCGGCCATCAAAGTGCTGCCGGCCAGTACTAGCGCCGGCAGCCCAGGCCAAAAGACGGGGCCAGCGTTCAAACGCGCTGACGCCCCAGGGCCGGCACGACTGATCTCGTCGGTGGCCGATCTGCTGGCGCTGCTGCTGGGCGCCCGAGTGGTCTTGCGGTTTATCGGCGTCACGGCCCTGCTCGCGCCGGTCGCGGCCGTGACCGAGCCGATCGTCGACCCGTTTCAGCTGCTATTGCCGGCCGTCAGAGTCGCCGGTGGCGTGCTCGAGCTCTATACGTTGGTTGCGATCGTCGGCGTCTATCTCGTCGCCGGACTGATCGGCCAGCTATTCGTCAAAACCTGAGCGCCTCGCGCGCCTGGCGGATGCACTCGATATGCTGGTCCGGGCCAGCCAGGCCAGCCCCCATCGTGTTGACCGACAGATGGGTCGCGCCGAGCGCCTGCCACTCCAGCGCCGTCGTACGCCAATCGTCAGGCGAATCGGCACTGGCGTTGATGCGCTGGTCGATGCCGAACTTGCTCGGATCGCGGCCCGCCTGGACGAGCCACTCGCGCAGCTTGCGCAGCGTGACCTGCCAGCCGCCCTCGAGCGGCCGCTGTGGGAAGAAACCGTCGGCGACCTGTGCCGCCCGCTTGATCGCCGACTCAGCCGAGCCGCCGATCCAGATCGGAATCGGACGCTGCACGGGCAGCGGATTGAGGCCGGCGGCGACGACGCGGTGGTAGCGACCCTCAAAGGTGACCACAGGCTCGGTCCACAGCCGCCGCAGCACCTCGATCTGTTCTTCGTAGCGCCGCGCGCGGTCCTTGAAGTTCATGCCCAGGCCTTCGTATTCGACCCAGTTCCAGCCGATGCCGACGCCTAAGCGGAACTTGCCTTCGGTCAGCACGTCGACTTCGGCGGCCTGCTTGGCCACTAATGCCGTCTGCCGCTGCGGCAGAATGATGACGCCGGTCACCAGCTCCAGTAGTGGCGCGACGCCGGCCAGGTAGCCGTACAGGACCAGCGGCTCGTGGAACATCGTGTGCGCGGTGTACGGACCTGACCACGGTTTGTAGTGCTCCGGGTCGGCGCCGAGCACGTGGTCGTAGGCCATCAGGTGCTGATAGCCGAGGTCCTGGGCGGCCTGGGCGTAAGCGCGCACCGCGCCGGGGTCAGCGCCGATCTCGGTCTGCGGAAAAACCACGCCTATACGCATGCGGACTCCGTTATGAATGTTTGACCCGCACATCCTTCCCCAGAGCCTGTCGAAGGGTCAGGACGAGCGGGTGTGGTGCTGCGCACCACGGGCTAGTCGGGCGGGAGGCACAGCCGGGCGAGGATCTCGGGTGGCACGACGCTCGCCAGCGCAGTCTGCTGCGCCGCGAACAACTGCCGATTGCCGAGCGCCGCCAGGTCGAGCAGCTCGTCGAGCTGAGTGCGCGGAAACGCCGCGCCTTCGGCCGTGCCCTGCACCTCGACCAGGTGGCCATTGCTGGTCTGAACCACGTTCACGTCGGCGTCGGCGACCGAATCCTCGACATAGGCGAGGTCGAGCAGGGCCTCGCCATGCACCAGGCCAACACTCACCGCGGCCACCGGCGCAACCAGTGGCGTGAGCGCGAGCTTGCCGCTCGCCAGCAGGTCATGCACCGCCAGGGCCAGCGCCACGTACGCGCCAGTGACCGACGCCGTGCGTGTGCCACCATCAGCCTGCAGCACCGTGCAATCGAGCATGATCTGCCGCTCGCCGAGCCGTTTCAGATCGATTGCCGCGCGCAGACCGCGGCCGATCAGTCGACTGATCTCCTGCTGCCGCCCGCCGCTGATGCCGCGATTCCAGGGAATGCGCTGTGGACTCGACGGCGGAATCATTGCGTACTCGCTCGTCACCCAGCCCTGGCCGCGGCCCGTCAGGAAGCCCGGCACCTGTTCTTCGACGGCCGCCGTGCACAGCACCCAGGTGGTGCCCATGCGAATCAGACACGATGCCGGCGTCGACGTCAGAAAGCGCGGTTCGATGCTGACCGGGCGCAGCTGATCCGGCGCGCGGCCATCCGCGCGCAGCACCGGTGCGGACTGCGCGTCATGTGAAGTCATGAAGTCTGGGTCATTCTAGGTGTCGCCCAGCGCCAGCAGCAGCGCGTGCTCGCCGATCTGCTGGTACATGCGTTCCATCGCGACGGTATAACCATGCTGGTCGCGCACGAATGGGGCTGGTCCGAGTCGCTTGATGGCGAGCGCGTGCGTCTCGGGCAGGGCGAAGTGGAGCGCGACTTCTTCGCTCTGCTCTGGGATACTCCAGAAGGTAAAGAGGTCCGGCGGGGCGGGCGCGGACTCGGACTCCGGGGCGGAGGCGTCGGCTGTGGTGGTTGGGCCGCTGCGGAGCGCGCGCAAGGCCGAGACGATCTCCTCCTGGCTGCGCCCGTGCAGCAGGAACATCAGGAACGGATCCTCGTCGAAACGCTCGCCGAGCAAATAGTGGACAGCCGCGATGTGCTTGCACGGATTGGCCCAATCGGGACACGAACAGCGCGTCTCCATATCGCCCGACACGCGGGGAAAGAGGCTGGCGCCGACGGACGCGAAGGCATCTTCGATGTCTTCAGGCATCTCACCACTCAACAACCGCGCCGCATACAGCGCCTGGCTCGACAGGGCATCGATCACGCGCTGCCACTCCTGCTCCGTCAACTGACGAAAACGGATGCTGACCTTGTATGGCTCGGGCCGGCTGCCCTGGACAACGGCCTCCACGCCATCGCGGCCGACGTCCATGGAGACCACCTGGCCAGTCCGCGCATACGTCCGCCCACGCGCAAGGCGCGAAAGATTGACCAGCCGCTCCAGTGCCGCGATCCAGCGCGACGCCCACCACGACTTGCCGAACGCGCCGCGGCGGGTGTGCGCCTTGATGCCGTGCGACGGCAAACGCGGCCCGTGCCGCTCCCACCATGCTTCGCGCTCAGCCATCAGTCCTCCGCGACCGCCTCATCGCGACGCAGACGGAACAGGCTCTTCAGGTCGTCCGTGTTCATCTCGGTAATCCATGCCTCGCTGGTGCCGACGATCGACTCGGCCAGTTGGACTTTGCGCTCGATCAGCTCGTCGAGTGTCTCTTCGAAGGTGCCGGCGCAGACGTACTTGTGCACCTGGACGTTGCGCGTCTGGCCGATGCGGAAGGCGCGATCGGTCGCTTGATTCTCGACCGCTGGATTCCACCAGCGATCGAAGTGAAAAACGTGATTGGCGCGCGTCAGATTCAGGCCGGTGCCGCCGGCTTTCAGGGACAGCACGAAGACGGGCGGACCATTGGCGTCGGTTTGGAATTCGGTGACGAGCCGGTCGCGCTCGTTCATGGGCGTGCCGCCATGCAGGAAGATGACGTCGCGGTCGAGCGCATTGCGCAGATACTCGACAAGCAGGCGGCCCATCTCGGCGTACTGGGTGAACACGAGCGCGCGCTCGTCGCTGGCGACGACCTCCTCGAGCATCTCGCCGAGCCGGGCCAGCTTGCCCGATCGACCACCCAGACTACTGCCGTCGTGCATGAGCAGTGCCGGGTGATTGCAGACTTGTTTGAGTCGAGTGAGCAGCGCCAGCACCTGGCCGCGGCGCTGGATGCCTTCCGACTCGGCGATCTGGCGCATGGCGTCCTGGAGTACCGCCTCATATAGCGTGGCCTGCTCGCGCGTGAGCGAGCAATACACCTTCATCTCCTGCTTGTCGGGCAAATCGGCGATCACGTTTCGGTCCGTCTTGACGCGCCTGAGGATGAACGGCGCGGTCAGCGATTTGAGGCGAGCGGTGGCGTCGGCGTCGGAGGCGCGTTCGATGGGCGTCGCGAACTCGCGCCGGAACTCTTCGGCCGAGCCGAGATAGCCGGGGTTGACGACCTGGAAGATGCTCCACAGGTCGGCCAGGCGATTTTCCACCGGCGTGCCGGTCAATGCCACGCGCCAGCGCGCGGTGATCGCCCGCGCGGCCTGCGCGGCTCGCGTCGAGGCGTTCTTCACGTTTTGCGCCTCGTCGAGCACGAGCCCATCCCAGCGCACCCGAGTCAAACTCGCCTCATCCCGATGCAACAACGAATACGTGCTCAGCACGACGTCGTGCTGCGCCGCGGCCACGCCCAGCTCGTCCCGAGTCGCCCGGCCGGCCCCATGGTGCACCAGCACTTTGAGCTCGGGCGCAAACCGCGCCAGCTCGTGTCGCCAGTTCCCGACGACCGACGTCGGGCAAATCACGAGTGTCGGCCGCGTCGGCTCGCGCAGGAGCAGGGCGATCATCTGGGGCGTTTTGCCCAAACCCATGTCGTCGGCGAGCAGGGCGCCCAGGCCGTAGCGCTGGAGTGTGGCAAGCCAGGTGACGCCGCGTTTCTGGTACGTGCGCAGGGCGCCGACGAAGCCGGCCGGCTCGTCGGCGATCTCGGTTGGCGTGCCGTTCTGGACATCCCGCAGGAGTGCGTCGATCCAGCCGCTGGCCTCGACTGAGGCGACCTGCACGCCGTCGAGCGTCGTCGGCGCGAGTGCGGTCGAGAGCGCCTCGGCCAGTTGCATCTGGCCGCCCTGGTGCTTCTGGATGAACGCCAGCGCGCGTTCGATCTGGTCGGGTCGAACGTCGACCCAGCGACCGCGCAACTGGACCAGCGGCTCTTTGAGCTGCGCCAGCATCTCGAACTCTTCGCGTGTCAGCGGCTGATCGCCCAGCGCGAGCTGCCAGTCGTAACCGACGAGGCTGTTGAACGTGAGCAGCGAGGGCCCGTCGGACCGGTTCGGGTCAGGCTCGCGCGGACCACGCAGGCGCAAGCGCACATTGAGCCGGGTATCGAGGCCCGGCAGGAGCACGCCGAAGCCGGACGCCTTGAGCAGCAGCGCCTTGTCGCGCACCAGGTCGGCCGCTTCGCGCGTGGACAGCGCACACGACTCGGGCCGCGGCACGCGCAGGCTCGCCTCGATCGGACCAAATACCCGCGAGGCGCGCCCGAGCGCCGCCAGCACACGCTCCTGAGGTTGATCGAAGCGCCGCGTGAGGAAGCGGGCGGTGTGCCCACGATGCCGCCACACTTCGCCGACCGGCACGAGCAAGCTGGGATCGTCAGTGGCCTGGAGCAGGTAGTCGAGCTGCCACGGCCGCTCCGACGAGCGAGGCTCATCAGCCGTCGGTGGATCGAGCCGAAAACACAGCCGAAAGGCGTCTTCGGTCGCCGCATCAGCGGTGAGGTCGGTCCACGCGCCGACCTGTCGACGCAATCCGCGCGCGGC
Source organism: Chloroflexota bacterium (assembly GCA_036506475.1). Classification (GTDB taxonomy): domain Bacteria; phylum Chloroflexota; class UBA6077; order UBA6077; family CF-72; genus CF-72. The sequence goes on along the minus strand of DASXRR010000057.1, from coordinate 74,037 downwards.
GTCATCGGGTAGCTGCACCATTGCATCGCGGCGACCCAGCGCCGCGAGCCAGGCACCGACCGCGGCGGGCACATGGGCTGGCTTGCCGGGCTCGGGATGGGCATCGCGCGCGACGCCGTCGATGGCGGCGGCGAGATAGTCGGCCAGGGCGTCGTGCGCCGACGGGCATGACGTCGAGGCACCCCAGGTCAGCGCAACAGACGCCGCGGGCATGGCTCGCTCGATCGCCTGCAAATTGGCGCGATCAGCCGGATCGTCCATGACCGGCGACCAGCGACTGACCAGGTCCTCGTCGCGCGCTTGCAGGCGCGGCAAGAACCGCTGGCGGGCGAGCAGCGACAGCGCGAAGCGGGCTGCGACGATCCACGCGCGCAGGTCGTCGCCGAGCAGGCCGGGGTTCGCGGCGGACGCGGCGGCGATGCGCGGCAGCAGACTGACGCTCGCCACCTCGTCGAGAATGACTGCCGAAACCGCCCACTGGGCCAGTCGCGGATTTGCTTCGGGATGGATCGGCTCGCTCGAGCGATGTGGCGCCGAGTCGGACGAGGGCAGACAAGCGATGACTTCGCGGACGTGGGTCTGCGTCGCCCAGCGGGTCAAGCCCATCACCGACAGGGCATGGCGAACGCCGTCGTCGGTCAGCGCAAACGGATGCGGTGTGGGCGGGGGCGGCGGCGGCGTGGCTCGTCCAAACAGCGGACGGCCATCAGCTGCTGGCTTGCGGCGCGTGGAGCGGGGCCGCACGCGTACGTTGGACGACTGCTCGCCCCAGATGGCGAAGCCCGCGGACTCTCCCTCGCTGGCCAGCACCCACCCACCATGCAGGACTGCCGCCCAAGCACGCGCACGCGCCACGGTACTAGGTATGCCATGCGATGGCACGGCGTGTGCCCTTTTAAAGGAGCTCGGAGGGGACAACTCATTTGAAGAGAGGGCGAGAAACAATGGAAGAAGATCGAACGGAGATTATCCAAACCCCACCCCGACGCACGAGTGAAGTCGTCGAAACGACGCCGCACGTGACGGAGGTGCGCACGGCACCCCGGCCAGCGTCGACCGCTGAACGCATGGAATCGGTGGCCTACGACCCGTATGAAGGGCGCCGCCTGGCGGCGATTCGTCTCCAGCAGCTTGTCTACTGGATTTTCGGGCTCGTCGAAGGGCTGATTGCTATTCGCTTCGTGCTCAAAGCGCTGGGCGCCAATCCGTCGGCCGGCTTCGCCGAGTTCATCTACGGCATCACCAATATCCTGGTCGCACCGTTTGTCGGACTGTTCGGCAGTCCGCAGGCGCAGGGTAGCGTGCTGGAGCTGAATTCGCTCGTGGCGCTGATCGTGTACGGCCTGCTGGCGTGGCTGCTGGCGCGGCTCGTCTGGATCGCGGTCGGCGACACACGTTCGGCGGTGACCACGCGGTCGTCCTCGATCGATTCGCGCACCTAGATAAGGCTGTTAGTTACAGCGCGTCCGGGTCGGGCTGCGTCTTTGGGTCGGGGGAGCCCACGCTCCGCGGGGTGCACTTGCAGCCCCCCGCCGCCAGTCGCCGCTCCGCTCGTTCCTCGCTGCACGCTTCTTCCCGCGGCGACCCCCCGCGGCAGGGGCTATTCGCCGATGGGCAGCCCGCGGCCAGCCCAGCACGCCCGACGACCCGCCTGTGCCGACGGCGCCTTCCGGCCGGGCGCGTCCAGCGAGCGCGGCGAGTGCGGCGAGTGCGGCGAACGCGGCGAGTGCGGCGAGTGCGGCGAACGCGGGCGGATGTGGGCGCGGGAAGACGTTACTACGGCGGCCGGGGCCGTCCCTCGACGCTCCCGCGCTGCGTTTTTCTCTGCAAACAACGCCAAGTTTGTGGAGACATCACGCCAATGGTGGTCATTGCCGCGCGCCAGCCAGGGCTGCGCCCTGAAACAATTCGCACTCGACTCGCTCGCTTCATGCCCACCCGCGCCGCGGCGGGCTGGACCGTCAGCTGGTCGGCCCACGTGGAGCACGCCGAGGACATCGTCGACGAGCACGAGCTGCAGATCGCCGAACACCTCGGCTGCTACGGCTCGGCAGTCGGCCACGCATTGGCACAGTCCGAACTGACGGTGCAGCAGCTGCGGTTGAGCGCCGACTGCACCTCGGGCGAGGGCGACACGGAAACGATCACGATCGAGGTGCGCGCGCAGATCGAAGGACTGGAGGTCGACCAGACCGTGTTCGATGCGATCGTGCGCCGCGCCGAGCCGAGCTGCCCAGTCCTGAAGGGCCTGGCATCGGAGGTGAGCCTACGCTTGATCGCGGTGCTCGATCAGTCAGGCGAAGGCTTCGTCAAGCGCGAACCAGGTCCGTCGGCGGCGTCCCAGCCGAGCTCGGGCACGCCGACCAAGCCGACCAGCGGCGCATCGAAGACGCCTACGGCCACGGCGCCGACGCCTGCTGGCAGCGACGCCAAAGTGGCACAGGCGACGGCCAAGCCGTCCGGCTCACCAATGCGGCGCATCGATCATGCGACCATCCTCGGCCGGCTGCATGCGCCGAAGTGGTTGACGGGCCGCATGGCAGTACTGCTCGCGGTCGCCTTTGGCGTGTGCGCGACGCTGCCGGGGATGTGGGCGAACGCCGCCTAGCGTTCGAAGGATTTCACTAGCGCCGCGACGAGGCCATTTTCGAGCAAGACGCCATCGGCACGCATGGCTAATAGCAGCGCGCCGCCGACTGGGGACAGCCTTGGAGGACTCGAACGCCCTGTGGGCAGCGTGCGACGCAGCGCGCGATCGAATGGCTTGCGGAGCACGTCGCCAGCTGTCCACACGCCACCACAGCGGGCCACGTGCAATGGATTGGGTGGCGCATCGGCCCACAACTGGCGCGCCGCCGACGACGCCAGATCGGCGAGCGCATGCGCACCGCGTTTGACGATGTCTCGAGCGACAGGGTCATTGAGCGTGGCGGCGCGCGTGACCGACGGCGCCAGGTGCGCCACGCGCTCGACCTGGCTGTGGCCACGATACAGCCAGCCGACGAGATCGAGCAGGTTTTCCTGGCGCGTCGCGCGTAGCAGGCCCTGAGCCAGCGCCGTGGGTGGGCCACGACCATCCAGCGCGCGCAGGCTAGCGGCGATCGCCTCGCGGCCGAGCCAGAACGCGCCGCCCTCGTCGCTGACCAGGTAGCCGTAGCCGCCGCTGCGCGCCTCGCGGCCATCGGCGTGCCGCGCCAGCGCGATCGAGCCAGTACCTGCCAGCAGCGCGACGCCAGGCTGTCCACCGAGACCGCCCCATTGCGCGATCAGCGCGTCATTCGAGATGCTGATGCGCTGGCGTGGAAAGTGTGCTTGCAGCTCGGCCAGGGCGGCTTCGCGCCGGCCAGGGATGCTCAGCCCGCGCAGGCCGGCGTGCACTGTGACTGGTTCGCTTCTGGCGCCCGAGACGATCGGCGCCAGCGCTTCTGCCAGCGCTCGGCGCAAGATGCGCTGTCCGGCCGCGCCACCCAGCACGCCCGACGGCCCGCCTTGGCCGATTGCGATGAGCTCACCACTAGCGCTAGCCAGCGCCGCGCGCGTGCCGCTCCCGCCCGCGTCAAGCCCGACGTATAGCGGCGCCATGCCCGTAGCTGGAGCGTAACGCCTACTGCCAAAGGCGCCGACCTGCCAAGCCAGGACATCCGCGCTGGCGCTTGCGGAGCAGGGTGTGACCGTGCGTGATGTGTCGCGGCCAAGGGTGCAACCGCGGTGACGGTTTCGGATGGGATTGTGACTTCGCGCTGACGGTTGGGTGCCGCATTGTGACGTTGCGCTGACGGGTGCGCGCCGTCCCGTGACGGTTCGCGTGACGGTGCCCGACGTACCCTGCGGGTGGCGGCGGGGGCCGGTGGGCCCTGCTTGGCGGGTGGCTGGTGCGGGCGGCACGGCGTGGCGGCAGGGCGTGGCGGCAGGGCGTGGTGCGAAAGTGAGACGGGCGGCGGGTCCTCACGGCTATCGTGTCTCTGTGGCGGCAGACGGCAGGACCCAGCGCAGCGCTACGGCACCAACGGTGGTCGTCGTTGGCGGTGGCTTCGGTGGACTGTATGCCGCGCGCACACTCGCCAAGCACCACGTGCGCGTCATCCTCGTCGACCGCGTCAACTATCACCTGTTCCAGCCGCTGCTGTACCAGGTCGCGACCGCGGCGCTGTCACCCGGCGATATCGGCGAGCCGCTGCGCGCCATCCTGCGACGGTTTTCGAATGTCCACGTGCTGCTGGGTGAGGTGCTCTCGATCGACACCCAGCAGCGCACCGTCAAGCTCAGCGACGGCGCCCAGCTCGACTATGACTACCTCGTTCTGGCGACCGGCGCGCGGCATTCGTATTTCAACCATCCCGAGTGGGAATCGCTTGCACCAGGCCTGAAGTCGCTCGCGGACGCGCTCGAGATGCGCCGACGCATCTTCCTGGCCTTCGAGTTGGCCGAGCGCGAGACGGACGAGGCGCGCCGACGCGCGCTGCTCACGTTCGTGGTCATCGGCGGCGGCCCGACAGGCGTCGAGCTAGCAGGCGCCATCGCCGAAATCGCCCGGCACACGGTCAGCAAGGATTTCCGGACGTTCGATCCGCGCGAGGCGCGCGTGATCCTGCTCGAGGGCGGCGATCGCATCCTTGCGACCTACCCGCCTGATCTGTCGGCGCGCGCCGCGCAAGCCCTCGAGCGCCTCGGCGTCGAGGTCCGCACTGGCGCGATTGCGACCGATGTCGGCGCCAGCTCAGTTGCGGTAGGCGACGAGGTCATTCCGACGCATACGACCTTGTGGGCCGCTGGTGTGGCCTCATCACCGCTCGGACGCCAGCTGGGCGTGGACGTCGATCGCAGCGGACGCGTGCCCGTCTTGCCCGATCTGACCGTGCCAGGCCACCCCGAGATCTATGTCGTCGGCGACCTGGCCGCGTTCAAGACCGGTGATCGCGAGTATCTGCCGGCGATCGCGCCGGTTGCGATCCAGGCCGGCAGCCACGCGGCCAAGAACATCGTGCACGACTTGAAGCATGAGCCGCGCACACCATTTCACTACTTCGATCGAGGCACGATGGCCACCATCGGGCGCGCCGCGGCCGTGGCCGACCTGCGCGGACTGCACCTTTCGGGCTTCCTTGCCTGGATGGCCTGGCTGGTGGTGCACATCTTCTTCTTGATCGGGTTCGAGAACCGCATGCTGGTCCTGTTCCAATGGGCCTGGTCCTACCTGAGCTATGAACGCGGTGCGCGGCTGATCACTGGACCCTGGCAAGGGGGCGAGCTTCCGCCGCCATCGGCAACGTCCTGAAGGCGTCCCGGCGCCCTGACTGCATCCATGCCCTGAATGCACCCGGGCCCTGAATGCACCAAGGGGATTGCACACGCTCGATCGACGCGCTGAACTAGCGACTATGCTGGTCAAGACGCTCGGCGGGCTGTGCCTGCTAGTGAGCCTCTACTATGGGCGGTTCTTCCTCGAACGCCAGGAGCCGACCACGCTGCTGCAACTGGTGACCCTGCTGAGCGCCGCGGCCCTGTTGGTGCTGCGCAGCGGGTCACCAGCGCCGCAACCAACGGGCGACCGATCCTGGCAAATGTGGGGCGTCCTGGTCGCAGCGCTGGTGCTGGCGGTGCTGGTCTTCGTGATCATGGACCGCGACTCGCATTCGGTCAGCGACACGCTCAATCGCATCGCCCCGACGTACGCCTTGTTGACCGCATTGGTGCTGCGCCTGCGCGCGGACCGCGGCGCGCCACTCAACAGACTGGGCTGATCCCGGCCGGGGAGGACATCGAGCGCCTGATCGCCTCGGACGAGCCGTGGGTCGCCTATATCGCGCTACGCGATCTGGCCGGCTGCGCCGCTCGCCCGCGCGTATGACCCGAAGGATGCACTGTGGAAACTGTCCCTGCTGGCCGACTTCGGTCTGCGGCGTGACGATCCGCGCATCGCCGCGATCGCCGTGATCGCCGAACGCATGTTCACGGCGCAAGCCGAAGATGGCGCACGGGCATACCACCACATCGAACGCTGGCAACGCCTCGACGGTGGCTGGCATCCACATCATCTGAGCCTGCCTGGGCAGCCGCGCGAGGCTGAGCCGAGCTGCCCCTTCGGCACGCTGAACGTGCTGCGCGCGCTTGGTGCGCACTCGATTGGCGCGCCTACGCAGCTGTCGAGCGCGGGCGTCGACTACTTGCTGCGGTGCTGGACGCGGCGTGCCGAGCCACATCGGCCCGTTGGCTTCGGCATCGACCGGAAAAAGAAGCCGTCCGCGTGGATATCACTGCTCGTGTTGCGACGAGCGCGTGCGCGCATCTGCGTCAGACCCATCCCGTTCCGCGGCCGGGGCGCGTTTTTCAGCACACAATGCCCTGGAAGCTGTTCATCGTGGGCGTGCTGCTCGGCTCGCTTGCGTTCCAAACCTTTATTACGAATGCCGACCAGCCGGACGCGCTGCCAGTCGCATTCATGCAACAATTCGACGGCTCGGCGTACGCAGGAACCGACTGCGGCCCGGCCTCGGTGGCGATGGCCATCAATTACGCGACCGGCGAGCACCTCAAACCGCTCGACGTGCGCCTGGCGATCACGAAACTTCCCGGTGGCCAGTACGCCAGCAATCCGGGCTCGGGTACGGCGATCGGCGACCTGGCGCGGATCGCGCGCGCGCACGACGTCGAGGTCGTTATGGGCGATGGCCCGAGCTCGACCGGCTGGGGTCCAGAGCGCATCCGCAAACACCTCGCCGAGGGCCACCCGGTGATCGTGCTGGTCAAGCTGGCATTCCTGCCCGGCTACTCCGCGACGAGCACGTTCGACCACTACGTGCTGCTGACCGGCGCGTCAGGCAAGGGTTATACGTATAACGATCCGGGCATGAGCGCGGGCGCCAAGCGCACCATCTCGGAGCAGCAGCTCCAGACAGCACAGCGCAACAGCAGCGTGCCCGGCCAGGGCGCGGCATTCGGCGGTCCCAAGTCCGCCGCGCCCGCGGCGCCACCGGCTCTGACCTTCAACGTGACCGTGGCCAAAGGCGACACGTTGAGCGAGCTTGCCGCCAAGTACAGCGTGCCGCTGAAAGAGATCGTGGCCCTGAATCGGACTGTGGTGAACGTGGATCGCATCCAGGCCGGCCAGGTCCTGCAGCTGCCCGGCAAGCCACCCGCTACGCCAACGGTCGTGGCATCGCCGACGTCCGTAGCATCGCCGACAGGCGCGGCTACGCGGACGTCAGTAGCCACGGCAACGTCACTGCCAACTGTGCTGCCCGCCAAGAAGGCGGTGCCAACACCGTCGCCAGTACCCGCGGTCAAGAGCCAGCAGCGCCAGCCTGACTGACCTCGGACAATTCTGAGGGAATGGCTATCGAAGCTAGAGCTGGACCGGACCGCGCACACGCATCCAGCGATAGTCGTATCCGTCGAGGTCGAGCACTGCCCGCGGGCCGGGCAGCGGCTCGGACAGATCGCGGCCAAACAGTTGCTGCAACTGCTCGACACCTTTCGGCCACTTGACCGCGACCGACTTCATGGCGCGCGAAAAGTTGTGTACCGCCGCCACGCTGTGCCCGCGCCAGCAGCTGATGTGCGCCATAACCGACGGATCATCGGTCTCCAGAAAACACGTGACGCCCCAGCCGAACTCCGGACACTCCTTGCGCGTGCGAATGGCACGCTCCGTCCAGTTCAAGAACGAATCGAAGTCGAGCCGCTGGCGCGCGACGTTCACCCGTTCGTAGCGATATTCGCCGTCGGAGATGCCCGGTCGCGGCAGCTTGGCATCGGGTGCGCTGGTGAAGCCGCCGTGCGGGGGCTCGCCCGTCCATTGCATTGGCGTGCGAATGGCCTCGCGCTCCGGTAGACACAGGTCCTCGCCCATGCCGATCTCCTCGCCATAGCGAATGACCGGCGTGCCGGGCAGTGTGAATATCAGGCTGTTCAGCAACTCCATCCGCCGCCGGTCGCCCTGCAGCATCGGCGCCAGGCGACGCCGTATCCCTCGCTCATAGAGCTGCATGTTCTTGTCGGGAGCGAAGGCAGCGAAGCAGGCCGCGCGTTGTTCGTCGGTCAGTCGGCCGAGATCGAGCTCGTCGTTATTGCGCAGGAAGTTGGCCCACTGCGCCGTTTGTGGCATTGGCGGAAGCTTCTTGTACGCCTCCAGAAGTGGCGTTGCTTCTTCGCACGCCATGGCCAGGAAGAGGTGCTGATTGGCCCAGAAGTTGAACATCAGGTTCATGCGGTCGCCGTCGCCGACGAAGTTCAGCGTTTCTCTGGGCGCAACATTCGCTTCGGCCAGCATCATCGCGTCGCCGCGCCGCCAGGACAGGAAGCGGCGGAAGTCAGTCAGGTAGCCGTACTGCTCCGGTCCGAGCGGTTTGCCGCCTGCTTTGTCTTCGATCAAGAACGGCACCGCGTCGATGCGAAAACCGGTCACGCCAAGCTGCAACCAGAAGCCCATGATGCGCTCGATCTCCTCGCGCACGGCCGGGTTGCCGACGTTCAAGTCGGGCTGGAAGTCGTAAAAGCGATGGAAGTAGTAGGCCCTGGCTTCCGAGTCGTAGGTCCAGTTCGTCGTCTGGACGCCGGGGAAGACCAGCCCGGTGGTGCTCTTCTTGGGCTTCTTTTCGGACCATACGTACCAGTCGCGATAGTGCGACTTGGGATCAGCGCGCGCGGCTTTGAACCAGGGATGCTGATCAGACGTGTGGTTGACGACGAGGTCGACGATGACGCGGATGCCGAGCTCGTCCGCCTGGCGCATGAAGTCGACGAAGTCGCCCAGCGTGCCGTTGCTGGGGTGAACGTTGTAATAGTCCTCGATGTCGTAGCCGTCGTCGCGCCTGGGCGACGGATAGAACGGCAACAGCCACACGCAGGTAATGCCGATGCCGGCCAGGTAGGGCAGGTGGTCGCACAGACCGCGGAAGTCGCCGACGCCGTCTCCATTGCCATCGGCGAACGTGGATACGTCGAGGCAATAGAGAACGGCGTTCTTGTACCAGAGGTCGATCACGCTGGCCCAGATCCGCACGCAGCGGGCCAGCTGGCGGCCAATGTCATCCTGAGCTAGCTCAAAGACAGGCTCTTCGCAAGCTCAGGATGACAACAGTTATGCGGTCGTGGCGTTGGCCGTGGGCATGGCGTAGTCGGGCGGCAGCTCCATGATCGGGCGGACTTCCATCGAGCCGGTGCGCGCGCCGGGACATTGGGCGGCCAGCTCGATGGCTTCGTCCAGGTCGCGCGCTTCGATCAAATAGAAGCCGCCCAGCGCCTCTTTGGTCTCGGCAAATGGACCATCGGTCACCAGCCGCTGACCACCCCGGATGCGGACCGTCGTGGCCGTGGTCGTGGACTGCAGCGGCTCGCCGCCCTTCATCAAACCGCGCTGGACGAGCGACTGGGTGTACGTGCCGTAGTCCTGGATCTCCTGGTCAGGAGCGCGATCGGCATATTCCTTCTGCCACTGCTCGGCGTCGTTGTAGATCAGCAAGGCATATCGCATAACGGGCCAGAGGCCTCCTCAGGAACGGGAGCGTAGCTCGCCAGTGGCATCGTGGCGAACTCAGCAATACGACGCACGGCCTTCGGCAGAATCGACATTCCGCCGGCAGCACTGGCTTCTTGGCGTCAGCCCGTGACGATACGCCGCCGTCATTGCACGCGCCGCGCGGGACTATTTCCTTCTGTGAAGAGAAGCAGACACCACAGTCGGCCGTCGAGGATCGTACTCAGGCCGTGAGGCCAGCGCGGTGTGCCAGCAGGGCCGCCTCCACCCGGCTGCGCACTTGCAGCTTGGTCAAGATATTGGTCATGTAGTGCTTGACCGTCTTTTCGGCGAGGCCTAGCTTCGAACCAATCTCCTGATTGCTGAGCCCCGTCGCGACCAGCTCGAGCACCTGACGCTCGCGCGCGCTCAGCTCAGCCAGCGGATCCGCGGGAGGCGGCTTGCTCATCTCGCGCAACAGGGCAAATGCCAGTGACGGCGCGACGTACACCTCGCCGCTGCTAACGGCCCGCACGATGGCCAGCAACTCTTGCGACGACACGCCCTTCAGCACATAGCCTGACGCGCCCGCCTTCATCGCCGCCAGGAGATCGTCTTCATCCTCGGACACCGTGAGCATCACGATGCGCGTCGCCGGACACGCCGTGGCGATCTTGCGCGCCGCCTCGAGTCCGCCACCAGGCATCGTCACGTCGAGCAGGGCCAGATCGGGCAGATGCTCGCGCACGACGCGGACCGCCGCATCGGCATCGGCGGCCTGGCCGACGACCGCGATGTCGGGCGCCGTGCGCAGCGACGTGATCACGCCCTCACGGAACAAGGGATGGTCGTCGGCTACGACGACACGGAGGGGCTCAGCCACGCTTCCTCGTGTTGGGTCAGCGGCCAGTATGCCTGGATGACCGTACCCTGGCCCGGCTGTGACTGGATCTCGAACGTACCGCCGAGCAGCTCCGCCCGCTCGCGCATGACGACGAGGCCCATCCCACCACTCTGGTCGGCATGCTCGACGACGAATCCGCAGCCATGATCGGTGACGGTCAGGTGCAGCGTCTCGCCCAGTCCATGCAGCCGCACCGCCATCTCCACGCCGGCGCCGCCATGACGCGTGGCATTCGAGAGCGCCTCCTGCAGCGTGCGCAGCACGGCGATCTTGATCGCGAGTGGTACACGTGCGGGCAGGGTTTCGGTCCACAGCGCGACATGCGCGCCAGTGCGCCGCTGATGGGTCGTGATGGTCCGCTCGGCCACCTCGGCGACACTCAAACGTTCGAGCTCCGGCGTGCGCAAGCTAGCGGTGATCGTGCGCACTTCCGCGAGCGCATCGCGGACCGCGGCTACGACGACGTCGTGGTCGGCCGACGTGGGGCCACAGACCAGGCACTCGGGCGGGGTGCGCAAGCCGTCGAGACGCAGCAGCGCCAGCGCCAGGGTTTGGCCCGGCCCATCGTGCAGGTCGGCGCTGATGCGCCGCAGCGCTTGTTCGTTCAGCGCCGTCGTGCGCGCGGCTGCCTGACGTATACGTTCGTGCAGCACCGACAGCTCGGCGAATTGTCGGCGCAGCAAGCCTTCCTGGCGAATGATGGTGTCGCTGCCGCGTTTGACGATGCCGGCCAGCAGGAGATACGCGGCCGCGGTGACCAGACCGACGACCAGCCACGAGCGCGCGCGCGCCGCGGTGATGTCGGCGAAGAGCTCGTCGGGCGGCGAATAGAACTCGGTCACGCCAATGATGTGCCCGTCACTGCTCGCGCGAATCGGCGCATACACCTGCATCAGCCGCGAATATTGCTGGCGTTCGAGCTCGTTTTCTTCGTCCTGAAGGTCGCTGATGTTGGCGTTGACTTCGCCCCGCAATGCGTCGCCAAGGTCCTCGTCGACGGGATATTGGCGGCCGATCAACGGGCGGCTGCGGCTGTACAGAATATGCCCGTCGGGCGACCAGACTTTGACGGTCACAACGCGGCGGCCGCGCAGCGTGGCATCGAGGAGCCAATCGAGGCGCGCGATGTCAGCAGCATCGAGCTCCGGATTGGCGGCCAGCCCCTGCAAGCTGGGGCTGATCACGCTGTCGACGAAAAACGCTTCGGTCGCCGCGGCATGGTCGAGCACACCCGCTTCGATCTGTTGACCGACCCAGCTGCCAAGCACGAGCATGCTGAGCAGCAACACGACCAGATTGGCCAGTAAGAACTGCACCGCCAACGTGGGTCGACGTGTGCCGGCGGCACGGCGATTCGACCGAACTGGCGCCTCGAGGGCATCAGAGCCGTCGAACGCCAATGAGACCGACGGCTGATGCATTGCTCCGCCGCTGATTCTAGGAGTTCGGCCGGAACGTGCCGGTGGCAATGTTGCAGGGCCGAACTCCGTTCAATGGCCAGGCCTAGGCATCAGACCAAGGTCGGATGGCTCGCTTCGGTCGCGTCTACGGTCTATCGACTAACGACTTTCGAACAGTGCATGCAACGGTGGGGCGTGAACAAGCGTGCCAAAGATGCACTGTGGATGGTCGACTGACGACGGTACACGGTCGACCTAGCGCAGCTCTTGACGAGGGGGTGTATATTGGCGCGTGGCTGGAAGCTAAAGCTTTTGAGATCCGCCTGCGCAGCGATGCACGGACGACTTCGGACAGTGCGCCGACGCAACCGGTTCGATTAGCGATTTCATTCCACCACTTCCTTTCTCGGGAGTCGGCGTGCAGTACGCAGACAAGACACTCACCTGCCGCGATTGCAATGCCACGTTCGTGTTCACCAGTGGTGAACAGGAGTTCTACGCAAGTCGCGGTTTTGACAATCCGCCCAGCCGATGCCCTACATGCCGTGCAGCGCGTAAAGCTGAACGGTCGAATACGTTTGGGCCGACCACGTATGCCAGTGGTGGCGGCGGTGGCGGGGGTGGTGGCTATAGCGCCGCGCCGCGGCGCGAGCTGTTCCTGACCACCTGCGCGAGCTGCAATGGCGAGGCACGCGTGCCCTTCCAGCCACGCGGCGACAAGCCGGTGTACTGCTCCGATTGCTTCGAGACGCAGCGTGGCGCGAGTCGCTCGGCACGGACGACCTATCGCTAGGATCGCCAGGGCCCTGCGTTAGTATTCGGTCGTGCCAAAGAATGACGCGATCGAGATGGACGGGACCGTCGTCGACGCGCTGCCGAATACGCAATTCAAAGTCAAACTCGATAATGGCCACGAGCTGCTGGCCTATACGGGTGGCAAGATGCGCAAGTTCCGTATTCGTATCTTGTTAGGCGATCGCGTGCGCGTCGAGATGAGCCCCTACGACCTGACCCGCGGGCGCATCAGCTACCGCTATCGGTGATTTTTCTTCTCTAAAGAGAAGCAGAGTCAGGGGAGAGTCGGCTGGCCAGGCGTGCCCCGGTGCGACCCAAAGACACATCAACATTGACAATTCCGTTATCAGGATTCTATACTGTCGCCAAATAGAAGTCCTGCTGGGAGGCAGTGCGCGTGGCGGCGGCGAAGGCGAAACGCGACTACTACACCGTCCTCGGCGTCAGCCGAACGGCCACCGAAAAAGAGATCAAGTCCGCTTATCGCAAGCTCGCGCGCAAGCACCATCCGGATGTCAATCCGGGCGACAAGAGCTCGGAAGAGCAGTTCAAGGAAATCGGCGAGGCCTATGCGGTCCTGTCCGATTCCGAAAAGCGCAAGAAGTACGATCGCTGGGGGCACGACTTCGAGAAAATCGAAGCAGCCGGCGGGTACGCCCCCAGGGGCGGTGCGGGTCCGGGTGGCTACACCTGGACGACGACCGGTCCTGGCGCCTCGCCCGGCGGCTTCAACTTCGAATCGGACGATCTGGGCGGTCTGTTCGAGCAGTTGTTTGGCCGCGCAGCCAGCGGCCGCACTCGTGTCCGCAGCGCGCCGCGCCGTGGCGGCGACATCGAGCACCCGGTCGAGATCAGCCTCGAGGAAGCCTTCAATGGCACCAACGTCATGTTCCAGGTACGTGATGTCCAGACGGGTGAGTCGCGCAAAGTCGAGGTCAAGATTCCCGCTGGGGCGACCGAAGGCCTGCGCGTGCGCGTGGCGGGCAAAGGCGAGCCAGGGCTGGCCGGCGCACCCGCCGGCGACCTGTACCTGATCGTCTCGATCAAGCCTCACCCGGCCTTCGAGCGGGATGGTGATGACCTGCGCGTCAAAGTGCCGACGCCCTTGTATACGGCCGTGCTGGGCGGTGAGGTGATGGTGCCGACGCCGAAGGGCACGCAGCTGGCGCTCAAGGTGCCACCCGAAACAGGTAACAGTCAGCGCATCCGCCTGGCGGGCCAGGGCATGCCGCATCTGCACGGGACCGGTCGAGGCGACCTGTACGCGGAAATCAACATCCAGTTGCCGAAGGGCCTGTCTGACCGCGAGCGGGAGCTGTTTGCCGAGCTCGCCCGGGCGCACGCCGCGACCGCGGCGAGCGCCTGAGCCCGGAGGCTACTGACTTGCCCAGGCAACCGCCCCGCACCGAGCCGGGCTTCATCGCAGAAGAACAACTGCCGCCCAACGCGGCCTTCGTCATCAGCGTTGCCGCGCGTCTGGTCGGCGTGCACGAGCAGACACTGCGCTACTACGAACGGGCCGGGCTGGTGGAGCCGGCCCGCTCGAAGGGTCGCATTCGCCTGTACTCGCTCCATGACCTGGAGCGCGTGCGCCAGATTCGACGCCTCACCGACGAGATGGGCGTCAACCTGGCCGGGGTCGAAGTCATCATGCGCCTGACCGACCACATTCGCGCGCTCGAAGAGCGCATCGGGGAGCTCGAACGCGACATACGTCGCCTCGAGTCACGTCACTAACGCGACAGGGGAACACACAACTATGGACTTGAACAAACTGACTGAAAAAGCGCAGGAGGCAATTGCAGCCGCGCAACGTCTTGCCGAAAGTCGGCGCAATACCCAGGTCGAGCCCGAGCATCTGCTGCTGGCGCTCGTCCGCCAAGAGGCCGGCGTGGTGCCGACGGTCCTCGAAAAGCTGGGCGTTCGGCCCGCGCAGCTCACCCAGCGGCTGGAGGCCACCGTCAACGGGTTTGCACAAGCACAGACGCCACAGCAGGTCTACGTCTCAGCGCGCTTCCGCACCATGTTCGATGCGGCCCAGCAGGAAGCCGATCGACTCAAGGACGACTACGTCAGCACGGAACACTTCCTGCTCGCGATGGCCGACCTGGTCGGCATCGACCGCGAACGGCTGCTGGCAGCCCTCCAGGAAGTGCGGGGCGGTCAGCGCGTGACCTCCCAGAACCCCGAAGCGACCTACCAGTCACTCGAGAAGTACGGCCGCGATCTGACCAGGGCCGCCCGTCAGGGCAAGCTCGATCCCGTCATCGGTCGGGACGAGGAAATCCGCCGCACTATCCAGGTCCTCAGCAGGCGCACCAAGAACAATCCGGTGCTCATCGGCGAGCCCGGCGTGGGCAAGACGGCCATCGTCGAAGGGCTCGCCCAGCGCATCGTGCGCGGCGACGTGCCCGAAGGACTCAAGGACAAGCGCATCGTCGCTCTGGATCTCGGTGCACTCGTCGCCGGGGCCAAGTATCGCGGCGAGTTCGAGGAGCGCCTCAAAGCCGTCCTGAAAGAGGTCACCGACTCGAACGGCGAGATCGTCCTGTTCATCGACGAGCTGCATACGGTCGTCGGCGCCGGCGCCGCCGAAGGCGCCATGGACGCCTCGAACATGCTCAAGCCGATGCTGGCCCGTGGCGAGCTGCACTGTATCGGAGCGACCACGCTCGACGAGTACCGCAAGCACATCGAGAAGGACGCCGCGCTGGAACGACGCTTCCAGCCTGTTTTCGTCGATCAGCCCAGTGTCGAGGACACGATCTCGATCTTGCGCGGCTTGCGTGAGCGTTACGAGCAACACCACAAGGTGCGCATCAAGGACTCTGCGCTCGTCGCGGCCGCGGTCCTGTCCCACCGCTACATCGCCGATCGCTTCCTGCCTGACAAGGCGATCGACCTGGTCGACGAAGCGGCCGCGCGACTGCGCATGGAAGCGACCAGTGCGCCCGCCGAGCTCGACGAGGTCCGACGGCGGATCATGCAGCTGGAGATCGAACGCGAAGGCTTGCGCAAAGAGAAGGACCCTGCCTCGAAGGAGCGCCTGGAACGCATCGAGCACGAGCTCGCCAGTCTCAAGGAGCAGGCGGCCGGCCTGGAGGCGCAGTGGCAGGCCGAACTCGAGCAGCTCAACAGCGTCAGCCGCATCCAGGAGCAGATCGATCGTACCCGGCTGGAATTCGAGCAGGCCCAACGCCGCCAGGATTGGGAAGCTGCCTCCCGGCTGCAGTACGAGGTGCAAGCGCTGGAGCAGCAGCTGGCGCAGGCCGAGGCGACGCAGCGCGAGCGCAGCAAGGACGGCCGGGCACTGGTCAAGGAGGAAGTCGACGAGCACGACATCGCCGAAGTCGTCAGCAAGTGGACGGGCGTGCCCGTCAGCAAGCTGATCGAAGGTGAGCTCGAGAAGCTGCTGCACATGGAGGAGCGGCTGCTGGAGCGTGTCGTCGGCCAAGAGGAAGCGCTTGCGGCGGTTGCCAACACCGTGCGCGCGGCGCGCGCTGGCCTGCAGGACCCGAATCGGCCGCTCGGCTCGTTCTTGTTCCTTGGTCCGACCGGCGTTGGCAAGACCGAGACGGCGCGCGCGCTGGCCGAGTTCCTGTTCGACGACGAGCAGGCCATCGTGCGCATCGACATGAGCGAGTACCAGGAAAAGCACACGGTCTCGCGCCTGATTGGCGCGCCGCCGGGCTACGTTGGCTACGACGAGGCCGGGCAGCTGACTGAGGCAGTTCGGCGCCGGCCGTACTCGGTGGTGCTCTTCGACGAAGTCGAAAAGGCGCATCCCGAGGTGCTGAACGTGCTGCTCCAGTTGCTCGACGACGGTCGACTGACCGACGCCCAGGGGCGCACGGTCGACTTCCGCAACACGATCGTCACCATGACCTCGAACCTGGGCAGCCAATGGATCGTCGAACGTGGGTTGAGCTCGGACGAGATCCGCGAACGCGTCATGGACGCCGTCCGCTCGCATTTCCGGCCTGAGCTGCTCAATCGCATCGACGAGATCGTGATCTTCAAGTCGCTTGGCCTGGAGCAGATCCAGCGCATCGTCGAGATCCAGCTGCGCGGGCTGCGCGATCGGCTGGCCGAGCGCAAGATCAGCCTCGAGCTTACGCCGGCGGCCGAGCAGGAGCTGGCGCGCGCCGGGTTCGATCCGGTCTACGGTGCGCGGCCGCTCAGGCGAACGATTCAGAAGGAGCTCGTCCAGCCGCTGGCGGTCAAGCTGCTCCAGAACGAGTTCCGCGACGGCGATACGATCCTGCTCGACACGGGTGCCGATGGCCGTCTCGAGTTCAAAGCCGCACAGAAAGTTGGATGACAACGACAACGGCACCCCATGCTGACCGCCGCGCTGGTCGTGGCCAACGTGGCGCTCTTCGCCCTCGAGCTGCGCATGGGCAGCGAGCTCGAGCCTTTCCTGCGGCGCTGGGGCCTCGTCGCAGCGGACCTGGGCGAGGGGCCGGCCGCATGGATCACCGTGCTGACCAGCACGTTCTTACATGCGGGCTGGCTGCACCTGCTGTCGAACCTCTTGTACCTGGCGGTCTTCGGCCTACCCGTCGAACGACGTATTGGCGCAGCGCGCTTCGGAATGATCTACTTTGCCAGCGGCACGCTGGGCAACGCCGCGCACCTGCTCATCCAACCTGGGTCGACGGTGCCAGCTGTGGGCGCCAGTGGCGCGATCTCCGGAGTCATCGCCGCGCACCTGGTGCTGTTTCCTGGTGCAACGCTGGGCTCGCTGGCCCCCGTGCTATTCTTGCGAGTGGTCGAAAGCGCGCCAGTCCTGCTGTTGCTGCTGGTGTGGTTGGCGGCTCAATTGCTGAGTGGCGTGGCCAGTCTGACGACGAGCACAGCGAGCACCGGCATCGCCTGGTGGGCGCACCTCAGCGGCTTTGGCACTGGTCTGGCGCTAGCATCTGTCTTGAAGAATCGGCGCCGCACTCGAATTTGACGCGATAGGCACGATGAGCTGGGTCGTACGCGCACCGTCTAGCGAGCTACAGAGGCACGAAAAGAAGCTTTTCACGCGCATCCGCCGCGTGCTGTGGGACTATGAGCCCCTGCGCGCTTCGCATGCGGAGATCTTCATCGACATTCAAGGCGATACCGTCCAACTGCGCGGCCGCGTGCGGACGTTGCCGCAGAAGATCATCGCCGAGGTGCTGGTGCGGCGCATGACCGACGTCGGCAGCATTACGAACGCGCTGATCGCCGATCCTGAAGTCATCCGCGCTGTCGCGGATGCGCTTGCCCAGGATGAGCGCACCGCGGCCTACGTCATCCGCGTGGACTCGCGCCATGGCATCGTGACGCTGCGCGGCGAGGTTCCCTCCGAGGCGGTCCAGAATGCCGCGCTCGAGATAGCCGCTCAGGTGCCGTCAGTTGACTCCGTCCGCAATCAGTTGGTGATCGGCGGCGAGACGCGGCCGGCCGTAGCTTTGGCACGCCCAGCGCGCGCGGCCGATGAACCCAATCCTGACGCAACTCCGGTTCGGGCATGACGCAGACTGAACCGGAGCGCATGACGTCTCGCCAGAGACGGATTGAAGAGCAGCGCAAGAAGCTCGACGCGCTGCATCGTGAGCAGCGTCGCAAGCGCTTCACGTTCATCGGCCTGGCCGTACTCGGAGCGGTCCTGGCCGTTGCGCTTGTCGTCTTTTTCTTCCCAAAGCCGGGCGCTGGCGACCAGATGCGCCAGGTGCCGCTCGAGCAGGCCAATCACGTCGACGAGGGCGCACCACTCACGTACCGCAATCGACCGCCGTCATCAGGCATGCACTACGGGACGTTGCCCCAAGTCTCGGAATACCGCATGTACGACCAGCCACTCTCGCCTGGCCGCTGGGTACACATGCTCGAGCATGGTGCCGTCGCGGTGCTGTATCGGCCCGACGTGTGCGACTCGAGCTGTGTGGCGCTCCTGGCCCAGGTCTGGGACAGCGCGCCCCGATCGAATGTCATTCCTGGGGTGCGGCACCTGGTCATCACGCCTTACCAGAACATGGATCACGCCGTGGCCGTGGTCGCCTGGGGTTACGTGGACGAGATGGACCAGCCCGACAAGGACCGCATCCTGGCCGACATCAAGTCCAAGATGGACGCGTCGAGCGCGCCCGAACGCGGCGCTCTCTAACGCGGCCGGCCTGCCGATAGGGCCGGACAGCACCACACCTGTGAGCTTCAAGCCGGCGGCGCGCGGAGCGCGAGGACCTCCGAGGCGTTGCACGTCCGAGGCAATTTTGTGCAGTGGGCAACATGCCAGCCGGCCAATGCCCATCCCTGCTGTGAGTCGACGCTAGACTCTGAAGTTGTGCTCAGCCTGCGCGCTGCGACGGACATCCGAGCGCCCGCGGACGTGGTCTTCGCGGTGCTGAGCACGCCTGAACGGCTCCCAGAGTGGAACACGTCGGTCGAGTCCGCCCGTCGCGGCACGCCCGATGAAGTGGTCTGCCTTGGCTCGCGCGCGATCTTCGCTGGGCGCCTCCTGGGCCAGATTTTGGAGAGCGAGACGCAGGTTGTAGAGTTCGAGCCGCCGCGGCTCTTCGCGACGCGTGCGATTCGCGGGCCGCGGCTCAACAGCCGATTCGAGCTCGAACCGCTGCCAGAGGGCACCCGCGTCAGGCTCGATGTCTCGGGCGAAGTACCCGGCGGACGACTCGGCGGCATGCTCGCCGAGGGCTTCCTGAGGCGCGAGCTGAGCGCGTCGCTCGATCGGCTACGCGCGGTGTGCGAGGAGTCGCAGCGTGTCAGCTGAAACCGCGCTGCTCAACCGACCCGCATTCGTCCTCAGCGACGCCGTCTTCCGGGCGATCCTGGAAAACAGCTTCGACACCGTCGTCATCCTCGATCGGTTTGGCACGGTCCAGTACGAGAGCCCGGGCGTCCTGCGCACACTAGGCTATGACCCTCGGGAGCGGGAGCAACGCACCGCAGCCGAACTCGTCCATCCAGACGATATTCCGAGGATGACGGCCATCTTCAACGACCTGGTCAGTGGCCACGCGCAGCAGGTGCGCAGTGTGGTTCGTGCCCGGCACAAGGACGGCACCTGGCGCATCATGCAGTCGACGACGACGAACCTGCTCGACGATCCCAACGTGCGCGGCATCGTGATCGTGTCGCGCGATATCACCGAGCAGCGCGCTGCGGCCGAAGAAAATGCGCGTTTGCTGGAACGCGAGCGCGAGGCACGCGCGACGGCCGAGCATACGCTCGAACAACTCATGAGCCTGCAATCGGTCGCCGACGCGCTCTCTGGGGCGCTGACCATCGAGCACGTCCGACGTCATCGTCGACCAGGGTGTGCGCGTCCTGGGTGCGGTCGTCGGTGCATTGGCGTTGCTCGACGCTTCCGGCACGGCAATCGAGCTGGTCGCGTACCGCGGTTCACGGCGGCAGTTCGAACGCTGGCAGCGGTTTCCGATCGACACGCCGATTCCGGCTGCCGAAGCAATTCGGACCGGCGAGCAGGTCTTCGTCGAATCGCGCGCCGCCTTTCGCGCGCGCTATCCAAGTGTTGGCCAGACGCGCCCACGCGGACAGCGCGCCACGGCGGCACTGCCGGTCGTCGCCAACGGGCGGGTGGCCGGCGCGTTGATCCTGACCTTCAAGGACGATCTCACGTTCGCCGAGTCAGAGCGCCTGTTCATGCGCTTGCTGGCTCGGCAATGCGGCCAAGCGCTGGAGCGGGCGCGGCTGTATCAAGAACTGGCCGAACGCGAGCAGCGCCTGGGTGACCTGGTACGCCGCCTGCTGGCGAGTCAGGAAGAGGAACGCCGCCGCCTTGCGTATGAGCTGCACGATGGACTCGCGCAGGTCGCCACGGCCACCCACCAGCATCTGCAAGTGCTGGCCAGCCACTACCCGCCCGCCTCGGCCGAACAGCGTGACGAGCTACAGCGCGGCTTGCTCCTGGCGCAGCGCACCGTGCGCGAGGCGCGCAACCTGATTCGCGGTCTCCGACCGACTGTCCTCGACGACTTCGGCCTCGCGCGGGCGGTACTGGTCGAGACCGAGGCGCTCGAGTCGGATGGCTGGCGCGTCACGCTCGACGAGCGGCTGGGCGATGCGCGCCTGCCCGCGCCGATCGAGACGGCACTCTATCGAGTGTTGCAGGAAGCCTTGAGCAACATCCGCAAACACGCTGGGCAGACGCGGGTCCAGGTCTCACTGCGCCGCCGCGGTCAGACGGTGCGCCTTATGGTGCGTGACTGGGGCAACGGCTTCAGCGCGCCCTCGGAGGCCGTCCTCGATTCGTCACAGGGTGGGCATATCGGTGCCGAAGGGATGCGCGAACGGATCGACTTGCTCGACGGGCAGTTCTCGATTCGCAGTCGGCCTGGTCGAGGAACGACCATCGAGGCGAGCGTGCCCGTGCCTGAGCTCGTCAGCGTAGCCAGCACGGGGTTGGTCCGCTGATGTCGGGTGAACGGATGCTTGCACGCGTGGTCATCGCCGACGATCACGAGCTCGCGCGGACGGGGCTGCGCGGGATGCTGACTGGTGAGCCTGACCTGGAAGTGGTCGGCGAAGCTTCTACTGGACAGCAGGCCGTGACGCTGTGCCGTCGACTCCGGCCTGATGTCGCATTGATGGACGTGCGCATGCCCGACCTCGACGGTCTCGCTGCGACGCGCATCATCAAGGAAGAGTCGCCGCGCACCGCGGTGGTCATGGTCACCATGCACGAGAACCCCGAATACCTGTTGGAGGCGCTGAAAGCGGGCGCGGCTGGATACGTGCTGAAGGACGCGACCCACGAGGAGGTGCTGCGCACCGTACGGCGTGTCGTCGACGGCGAGGCGCTGTTGACGCCCGAGATTGCCTCGCGATTGCTGGTGCGCCTGGTCCGTGAGAAAGCTGCGACCCCGCCGCCACTGCCTGCCTCACCACTCACGTCGCGCGAACTCGTCGTCTTGCGCCTCGTCGCGCTAGGCTGGACCAATCGCGAGATCGCCGCCGATCTGCACCTCAGCGCAGGCACCGTCAAAGTGCACGTCGAACGCATCCTGGCCAAACTGGGCGTCTCGCATCGCACGCAGGCAGCAGTCCGCGCCGTCGAGATGGGGATCACGAACCCCTGACCCCTGACCCCTGGCCGGGCCGAATGGGTGAGTCAAAACCCCCCGGCTGGCATAGGCCTGCCTATGCTGCCTGGCAGATGCCCTGCTAGCGCCCACTGGCAGACACTTTGATCAGGAGCGACGGGCGCGTGCCTCGGCACGCACGGCTCGCGCACACAGGTGAATTGTGGTTGTACAGCCAGGCATAGGGGGCTGGGCGGTGCTGACCGGATCCGCGGTGGGTGAAGCGCACCGTGGTCGGACCAGCCGGTCAGCTTTGGGCCGGCGCTGCGCTTTGGTTGCTGGCGCCGAGCCGTCGATTCGACAGCTCCTGCGCACGGTCCTCGAGATTGGCGGCTTTGAAGTCCGCGAGGCGTCATCGCATGCCGAAGTCATCGGCTGCCTGGCCGCCAGCGAGCGCCTGCCACAGGTGGTGATCCTCGACGTGCTGCTGCCGACCTTCAGTGCCCTGACCACGCTTGCCTATCTCCGGCGTGAGGCACGGCTGGCACACCTGCCCGTCGTGATCCTGACCTCGTTCGCCGATCCGCCCGAGCACCAGCAGTTCCTGCAATGCGGCGCCTCGGCCGTAATCACCAAACCCTTCAGCTCCCAGCGCCTGCTCAACCTCGTCAGCCAGTACGCCACTGCCCACTAGTGCGAATCACGCACCGCAACGTTGCCTACAGCTAGCGAGCGCATGGCGTACCCTGGTAGGAACCTATGGTCCTGGACGAATCCATCGCCCCACCGATGGAAGCCCCGGCCGGCGCGCCAGCGCGCATTCTCGTCATCGACGACGAGGAGACGGTGCTCCTCAGCATCCAGGGCGTGCTCGAGCTCGATGGCTACCAGGTGGCGGCAACTACCTCGGGTGTGCATGCGCTCGAGCTGGCACACAGTGAGTTTTTCGATCTCGTCCTGACCGACCTGCGCCTGGCCGACAAGGACGGGCTGGAGCTGCTGAGTGAGCTGCAGCGCATCTCGCCGGAGTCCGTGACGATCACGTTGACGGGCTACGCCTCGCTCGATACGGCGCTGATCGCGCTACGCCAGGGCGCCTATGACTACCTGATCAAGCCGTGCGACATCATCCAGCTGCGCAACTCGGTCAAACGCGGACTGGAACGCAGTCGCCTGGCGATCCAGCTAAGCAAACGGGTATCCGAGCTCGAGCAGGCCAATGAAACGATCCGCGCGTTGAATCTCGAGCTCGAGCAGCGCGTCGAGCGCGCCACGGCGGACCTGCGCGAGCAGATCACCGCGCGTGACGAGTTCATGGCGACCGTGTCGCACGACTTGAAGTCGCCGCTCACGTTTATCAAAGGCATGGCCAACCTGCGTCGTCGACGCGCCGTTGCGGTGCCGGAGACCGCGCCCCTCGTGGACGCTCTGGAACAGATCGAATCCGGCGCCGGCCGCATGGCCCAGATGCTCGACGAGCTGGTCGACGCCGGGCGGCTCGAAGCGGGGCGACCGCTCGAGCTGCGGCGCGATATGACCGACCTGGTCGAGCTCGCCCGCCAGACGATTGCCGAGTATCAGCAGACGACCGATCGGCACGTCTTGCATTTACAGGCTGACGTGCCGGATCTGGTCGGCATCTGGGATCGCGTGCGGCTCGGACGCGTGCTGGACAACCTGGTTGGCAACGCGGTCAAGTACACGCCGCGCGGTGGGACGATCGAGGTGCGGGTGGACCTCGAACAGCAGCCCGACCGCTGGGCGGTACTGCGCATCAGTGACAGTGGCGAAGGCATCCCCGAGTCGGACTTGCCGCATATCTTCGAACGCTTTCGGCGCGGCCGGAACGTCGAAGGCCGTATTCCTGGCACAGGCATTGGCCTGTCGGGCGTGCGCAGCATCCTGGAACAGCACGGCGGCTCGATCGCCGTGGAGAGCGCCGTCGGCCAGGGCACGACGGTCACCGTGCGCTTGCCGTTGAAGAGCGCCTGACCGAGGTCCTCGCCGACCGCCCGCCTCAGTAGCGCTGCGACGTGTGGCACCGTGGCTTCCTCGGCGCTGGCGCGCCGCCTTCCGGCTGTTACCAAGTTGCAAGTGTGAACCGGAAGCGCTGGTGGCGGCGGCTGGGCCATCGACGGGTGGAGATCGGCCGCGCGTACTGTCCATTTGGACAGGTGGCTGGCCTGGCCGGGGGCGCGATGTACGGGAGAACCGCAGGCGGCAACAATGGGGTTGATGGCGCAGCGTCAGTCGGAGCTGGGCGAGTACGTCGAGGCGGTCAAGAACTTCAGCCGCAATGCGCGGCTGTACATGATCCACATCGTGGGCATGGACATGATCCACGGCACGTGGGAAGTTTTGTTCAACCTGTACTTGCTGGCGTTGTTCGAACCCAGCCATGGCGTCGTGCTGTTCGGCCAGCACATGCATGCCATCGAGTTCGTCGGCTTGCGCCTGGCGATCGGCGCGGTCGCCAGTGGCATCGTATCGCTGCCGGCGGGACTCCTCTCCGACAGGATCGGCAGAAAGGCGAGCTTCATCCTGGGCGACGGCGTCGGCGCGGTGATCTCGTTGCTGAATGTGCTGATCGTCGATCCGGTGTTCTTGCTCGCCACGCCCCTGGTCAGCAGCCTGGCGGGCAGCCTGCACCACGTCTCGGAAACGGCCTTTATGGCCGAAAACAGCACCAAGCGCGAGCGCGTTCATCTGTTCAGCGTGGGCGGCTCGCTGTCGACGGCCGTCGGCATCATCGGTAGCCTCATCGCCGCGAGCTTTCCCGCGTTTGTCGGCTGGTTCGGCGGACAATTGCCCGCGTACCGCGCAGCCACGCTCATCGGCATTGCGTTGTGGTTCCTGTCTTTGATTCCCGCGCTGATGTTGAAAGAAGAGAAGCCGGTCAGCACTGGCGGGACCTCGACACGGGTCAAGATTGGCCTGGGCAGCATCAAGCACCCAGCGATGGTGGCGCGGCTGGTGACCACGGGCGCGCTGCTCAGCGTTGGCTACGGTGCAGCCCTGCCGTTCATGAATGTCTTCTTCCACGAGCATCTGCATGCCGACGAGGCGCAGATTGGCACGACGTTCGCCACGGCGTCGCTGTTCGTGGCTATCGGCGGCCTGTTCGCGCCAATCATCGCCAGTCGCCTGGGCAGGGTCCGCGGCATCACCGTGGCCAGGCTCGCGGCCGTACCCGTGGTCCTGAGCCTGGGACTGTCGCCCGAAACCGCGGGTGAGGCAACCATTGGCCTGACCGCGGCCGGCCTGGCCATTGCGCTGCGCTCGATGCTGATGAACGTTTCGGTGCCGATCGCCGAGGCGTTCGCCATGGAGGTGCTCGACCCAAGCGAACGGGCGACGATGGTCGGACTCGAATCAGCCGCGGCCAGCCTGCTGCGCGCTGGCGCTGTGCTGGTCGGCAGCCTGGCGATCGCCAGCGGCGACTTCTTCTTGCCCTTCGCGATCACGGCGCTGTGCTATCTGCTGTCCACAGGTCTGTTCTGGTTCTGGTTCCGCGGACATGAGACACCTGTGCCAGCGCGTGCTATAGTGGCGCCCTCATGGCAGACGTAAGTCAGCAACACCGCATGTCGATGCGTTGCGCTCGTCTGTCGGTCGCGCTGGCCGACGGGTAACCCACTCCGGGGCCTTCGGCCCCTACGGGGGAGGCGCCCGTCGCGTCCCCGACCCAGACGAGCTGCCCCGCCGTGCGCGGGGCTTTTTGTTGCTCATTCGCTAGCAGTGCCGCACGGCATTCAGCTACCCGAAACCTTTCCGGCCCGAAGGGAATCCTCCGGATGGTTTCGGGCGGACCGACAAGGACTCGATCTGATGCTCATCACCACACCCATCTATTACGTCAACGATTTGCCCCATATCGGGCATGCCTATGTGACCGTCGCCGCTGACGCGGTGGCGCGCTACTGGCGCTTGCAGGGGCGCGATGTGTTCCTGCTCACCGGTACGGACGAGCACGGCATCAATATCGAACGAGCTGCCGCCAGACGCGGCATCTCGCCCCAGCAGCACGTCGACGAAATCTCGTCTGCGTTCAAGGCGCTGTGGTCGAAGCTGGACATCAGCTACGACCGGTTCATCAGGACCACGGAGCCCGACCACAAGCGCACCGTGCTCGATCTGTGGCGTCGCCTGCAGGCCAGCGGCGACCTGTACCGCGGCACCTACGAGGGCGCGTATTGCGCGCGCTGCGAGGCCTACTACCAATCGGACGAGCTTCAAGAAGGTGACCAGTGTCCAGTGCATCGACTGCCGTGTGAGCGGCTCCAAGAGGAGAACTGGTTCTTTCGACTCTCGAGCTACCAGGAACGGCTGGAGCGCCTGGTCAGAGACACGGACTTTGTCCAGCCGCTCGCACGACGCAAGGAAGTGCTCGGAGTGCTCGCCCAGGGGTTGCGCGATTTCTCAGTCAGCAGGCGCCAGGTTACGTGGGGCATTCCGGTGCCCGAGTCACCGGGCGAAGTGCTGTACGTATGGGTCGATGCGCTGACCAATTACCTGAGCGGCGGCGAATGGCCGGCCGATACGCACCTCGTCGGCAAGGAGATCATCCGCTTCCACTGCCTGTACTGGCCGGCGCTGCTGCTGAGCGCTGGCTTGCCACTGCCGCGACGGGTCTTCGCTCACGGCTGGCTGACCAAAGACGGCCAGAAAATCTCGAAGACGACGGGCAACACGGTCGACCCGAGCGCACTTGCCGCCGAGTTCGGCTCCGATGCGGTGCGCTACTACTTCCTGCGCGCGATCCCATTTGGTCAGGACGGCGATTTCACCGTAGGCGAGTTCGTCGCGCGCTACACGGCGGATCTGGCGAACGACTTCGGCAACCTCGTCCAGCGCGCGACGACGCTCGCCGCACGACACGCGCCACTCCACTCGACGGCCGATATCGGCTCTGCCGAGGAGCGTCTGCGCTCACACGCCGACGGCCTCGGAGCACGGGTTACCCAGGCGGTGGACGCGCTGGCGTTGCACGACGCCTTGGCAGCGATCAACGACTTTGTGCGCGACACCAATCGCTACATCGACACGACAGCACCCTGGACGCTGGCCAAAGACGGCCAGACCGACCGCCTGGCAGTCGTGCTCGACCACGTCGTCGAAGCAGCGCGGCTGGCGGCGTGGTACTACGCTCCGTTCATTCCGCGCGCAGGCGTCGAGGCACATCGACGCCTGAGCGGCACCGCACCAGCCATTGGCGGAGGCTCGTTCAACGTGTCGGCGCGCGAGCGCGTCAACGTGGGTCCGCCGTTGTTCCCGCGCGAGCGGGGTAGGGCAGCTGCTTAGCCGAGCAGGTCGACGATGTCCCGTTCGCGCAGCAGGCGCCGTTTCCACGAGTTGATCTCGGGCACCACGTACGGCAGCAGCCGCAAGCTGTAGTACGGCGGCAGGATGGGCACCCCAACCAGATCGCCGAGCGTGATCAGGATGAACAGGTGCTCCATGCTGCCGCGGGTGCGCTGAACGTGGCGCACCATCTCATGGACGGCCATGCCGTACAACACTTCGCCCAGGGTCGTCCGCCACGCCCGCAGCCTGTCCAGCACGAGGCGCATGCTACCTAGCTTCCCGTAGGATTCCGCGGCCGGTCGATTTCGACCTGCCGGAACGTACCGGCTCGGGGGGTTCCGCTTCGCGGACGCCAGTTGCAGTTGGCTGTGCAGCGTCAGCCATGGCAATTCTCCCCTGGCGGGTGAGCCGTCCACTAGCATCTGCGCGCATGAGGCTGCGCGGTCTGGCAACGCTTTTGCCGCTGCTGGCCCTTGTCTTACCTGCCTGTATGCCAAGCGCTGCTGCCTCGAAACCCTTCACCTATGTGGCGGTGGGCGCCTCGGACGCCGTCGGCGTTGGCGCACGCGATCCCGACACCGAGGGCTGGGTGCCCCGTTTCGGCGCTCGACTCGGGCGTGACGTACGCGTCGTCAACCTGGGTGTGAGTGGCTCGACCCTCGCGCAGGCGGTGCAGGAGCAGCTTGGGCCGGCGTTGGATGCGCAGCCTGACGTGGTCACGGTGTGGCTAGCCGTCAATGACTTGAACGCCCGCGTGCCCCTCGATCGCTATGCCCAGGATCTGGACACCATGCTCCAGGCGCTGTCAGAAACGCATGCCAGGGTCCTCGTAGGCAACGTGCCCGACCTTGCGCGGCTGGTCTCAACCTCGGGACGCGACGCCGGGACGCTGGACCAGGATGTCAGCACCTGGAACCAGGTCATCGCCGATGCAGCGCAGCGCCACGGCGCCACGCTGGTCGACCTGCATGCGCGCTGGCAGGAGGTCGCCGAGCATCCCGAATACCTGTCCCAGGATGGCTTTCACCCGAGCTCCGAGGGCTACGCGCGGCTGGCCGACGTCTTCGCGGAGGCGCTCGATGGAGCGCGCTGAGTCCTCGCTTGCAACAGGTGCGCCTCAGGCATCCGTCGTCGTCGTCGAAACCATTGGGCTGAGCAAGACCTATGTCTCGGGCCAGATCAAAGTCCTGGCGCTGAAGAATGTCTCGCTTCAGATTAGTCGCGGCGAGATCGTGGCCATCGTCGGGCCGTCCGGCTGTGGCAAGACGACCTTGTTGCACTGCATGTCTGGGCTGGAGGACTTCGAGGCCGGCGAGACCCTGCTCGAAGGGCGCAGCCTGGCGCGCATGTCCGATGGACAAAAGGCGGCCCAGCGTGCGCAGCGCATGGGCTTCGTCTTCCAGAGTTACAACCTCTTGCCTGTGCTCAACGCACTGGAGAACGTCGAGCTGCCGCTGCTGTTGGCCGGTCGCTCGGCCGCGGAAGCACGCCGGCGGGCGGTGCGCGCTTTGGAAGTGGTCGGTCTGGAGAATCGGCTCAAGCACCGGCCGAGCGAGCTGTCGGGCGGACAGCAGCAGCGCGTGGCGCTCGCGCGCGCACTGGCGCCCGAGCCAGCAGTGATCTTCGCCGACGAACCCACCGGCAACCTCGACACGGACTCGGCCGAAGAGATCATGCAGCTGATCGTGCGCCTGAATCGGGACAATGCGCAGACCTTCGTGCTGGTCACCCACGCACGCGAGGTCGCCGCGTGCGCCGGGCGCATCGTGCGCATGCGCGATGGCGAGATCGTCGAGGTGTCATCGTGAGCCCTTGTCATGCTGAGGCGAGGCACGAGCCGAAGCATCCGCGGGCGCACACGGCTTCGGCAAGCGGATCCTTCGCAAGCTCAGGATGACACGCTGAACTATGAGAACCCTGTTCGGTGTCTCGCAGAACGCGCTGCTGATCGGCTTGGCGATCACGGTCCTGGCTGTGGGCGGGACCCTGATGTGGGCAGCACTGAAGAATCCATTGCTGCCACGGCTGGCGTGGCGCAACATGCCGCGCCGGCCGGGTTTCGCGGCGCTGATCACGCTCGGCCTGACGCTCGGCACGGTCATCCTCTCGAGCGCCTTTACGACGGGCGACACCATGAGCCAGTCCGTGCGCACCGTCGTCGCGGGCGTGCTCGGATCGGCCGACGAGGTGCTGTTCATCCCTAGTCAAGCCCAGCGCTCGGGCTGGGACCTGGCGCAGTCTGTTGCCAGCGGGTCACTCCTGACAGGCGTCGTCAGCTATTTCCCACACAACGATGTCCAGCGCATCAACGCCCTGCTGCACGACGACAGCCGCGTGGCGGGGGTCGTGCCTGTCATCGTCGAGCCGGTGCCCATCGCCAGCGAGTCACATGGCTTCAGCGCACAGATCAACTTGCTCGGCGTCCCAGCTGACACGCCCGGCAGATTTGGAGATCTATACGCCACGGACGGCCAACAGTTGTCGCTGACCGACCTGCAGGAGGACGAGGTCTATCTGAATACTGAGGCCGCGCTGGCGCTGGGCATCACCGTTCCAGGTGAGCGCATCCACGCCTACAACCTGCCCGACAACGCCGAGGTCTTCTGGCAAGTAAAAGCGATCACGCGCCTGGGCGACCTGGGCGGTGGCCAGGCGACCGTCTTTCTACCGCTCGATCGCTTGCAGACCGCGCTGGGTCGGGCTGACCAGGTGAATCAGATTCTGATCGTCAACCGCGGCGACCCCGGCCAGCGCCTGGCTAATTCGTGGCCGATCACGGTCGACCTCCGTTCCGCGTTTCTCGACGACAACACCGCGCGCAGACTGTTCCGCGCCATGTCGAGTCCGCCTGCGCGCGACGTGCTGGCACGCGCCATCGCCAGCCGCGATACACCCGCGCGGCTCTCGGACAAGCTGAATCGGCTTCAGCGCTCGCTCGACGGAGGCGCCACGGACCCAGAGTTCAAGGCGCTTGCGCAGGATCCAGAGGTCCTGGCCCGACTCGCCTCGCGAATTCCCAGTGTGGTGAGTCGCGGCAACACACCGTTTGCCGCGGCGGTCGCGGGCGCCAATGACTTCCGCGTCATCGACGTACAGGGTGTCGCCCAGGATCAGGCCGATCGCTGGGGCAGCGCGTTCACCGATCTGTTCGTGGTGCTCGGCGCCTTCTCGCTGTTCAGCGGCATGCTGCTGATCGTGCTCGTGTTCTCGCTTGTGGCGCTCGAGCGGCGCGCCGAGCTGGGCATCAGCCGCGCCCTCGGCGCACAGCGCCGCGACGTCGTGCTGCTGCTGGCGCTCGAGGGCGGACTGTACAGCCTGATCTCATCGCTGTTCGGCCTCGGCGGAGGGTTGATCCTGGCGCTGGCCATCATCAACCTGGCGCAGGGCCTCGTCGAGCAGTACGGCTTCCACCTCGAGCCAGTCATCGAGCCGCTCAGCCTGGTCGCCAGCTACGCCCTGGGTGTGGTGCTGACGTTCGTCGCGGTAACGGTGACCGCTGGGCGCTCCAGTCGCTTCAGCATCGTCACCGCCATGCGCGACGTGCCTGATCCGCCGCCGGGCCCGCCGGGCTGGCGCTCACTTGCTTTCGGCCTGGGGCCAACGCTTGTAGGTCCGGCGGTCGTGGTCATCGGGATCGTCGGGCGCCTGTCCCTGCTGTACGCGGCCGGCGTCGCGCTGACGATTGTCGGGGGCGCCCTACTAGCCCGCTGGCTGCTGCGCCGCGCAGGCCTGCGCGGTCCGGAGCGCATCGTGTTCACTCTGGCCGGCCTGGCCCTTATCGGCTGGTGGGCGCTGCCATTGTCGATCTTTCCGTCGGTCGTCGAGATGAGCTTCCTGAGTGGCGTCACCATGCTGCTCGGCGCGGTATGGGTCATCGCCTACAACGTCGGTCTGCTGCGCGGCACGCGCAGTGGCGCTGCGCTATGGCGATTGAGCACGGCCTATGTCGCCGCCAATCGCTTCCGGACGGGACTCACGCTGACCATGTTCGCGTTGGTCGTGCTGAGCCTCACGTTATCCGCGGTCATGCTGACGGCGACGCGCGACGCCTACGCCGACCCGGATGCCATCACCGGCGGCTGGGACATTCGCGTCGAGAGCAGCCTGCCGCCTGGCGACTTACGTGCTCAGCTTGGCGAAGGCAGCACCGTGCCGCCCGAGGCGTTCTCGACCATTGGCGCCGCTTCCCCCCTGCGCGTCGAGGCGATCCAAACCGACGCGCCGGCTGGTCGCTGGCAGCCCGTCAATGTCCGGGTCGTCGACGAGGAATTTGCACGCGCCGCACGCACGCCGCTCACTGGAGGTGACCCATCGGCCTGGCAGTCGCTCACGAAGCCCGGCACCGCCATTGTCGGCGCGGGTCTGCTCAAGCCGATGCCCAACCGCCTGCGGGTGATCGCCGCTGAAGGCCGCAATTTCAAACCCGTGGTGCTGTGGCTACGCGACACCCGCGGCACTCGCCCCGCGGTCCGGGTACAGGTCGTCGGCGTGGCCGACGGGCGTGGGCCGTTTGGCAATGCCGTGCTGGTTGGCAGTGCCAGTGTGTCTACCTGGCCAGCCCCAGGGCAGAGCAACTACTTCCTGACTGTGTCGCCAGGCGGCAACGCTCGGGAGCTGGCCGCCGGGCTCAGCCTGGTCAGTCCAGATCTGCGCGCGCGCACCATTGGCGACGAGCTGCGCCTGGTCCAGGGCGTCCGCGGCCTGTTGAGCATGATCCTGCAGGGCTTCATGGGCGTCGGCTTATTGGCCGGCGTGGCGGCGCTCGGCACGCTCAGCACACGCGCCGTCGTGGAACGCCGCCGCCAGATCGGCGTGCTGCGCGCGCTCGGCTTCTCCGCTCGTGCGGTGAGCAGCGGGCTGCTGGTGGAGTCGGGGCTCATCGCGCTGCTCGGGGCTGGCCTCGGCGTGAGCATCGGTCTCTTCGTCGCGCAGAACACGGTGCTGTTCCTGAATCGGCTGAACCCCGAGCTGCGCTTCACGATTCCCTGGGAACAGCTCACGGGCATCGTGCTCCTAGCGCTCGGCGCCGCGCTGCTCATGACGATCCTGCCCGCGCGCCAGGCAGCACGCCTGACGCCGGCCGAAGCCTTGCGCGAAGTCTAGGCGCGGCGGCGCAAATAGACATCCAGCGGCAGCAGTAGCAGTCCGAGCGCGAGCAGCCATGGCCACAACATCACGGCTGGCCCGGGGCCCGCGCCGCGGCGGGGCACTTCGGAAACGTCGCGCAGCTCTCGCCCGCCGGTGTCGCGTGCGAGCTGATCGAGCAGCGTGCGATTGGCGCCGACGGTGTGCGCCTCCGGGGCGTCGGGTACCGCGAACCCAGCCGTTTCCTCGCGATTGCCCTGAGTGAACAGCACGCGATACACCCCCGGCGCATCGACTCGTGACACCAGCTCGTAGGTGCCCGGGCTGACTTGAGGCAGCACCAGCTCACGCGCGCTGCCGCTCGGATCGACCACCGTCGCGCGCGTATCTTGAAGGTCGGCGAACCGACCGTCGTCACGCACGGATTTCACCGCCAGGTCGACATGCCGACCATCCGGCGCCATCTGCGCCAGCGGCTGGAAGTCCGAGCGCACCGGCGCGGGCAGCGCCCAGCGCACCGCCTGCGACCAGAACTGACCGACCTCGGGCCAGGTGCTCCAGGTCTTCGTCCAGCCGATCTGGGCATCGGACGCCCACACCACCACGCGGCCCAATCCGTACTGCCAGTGCGCCAGCAGTGGATGCCCGCGTTCGCTCTCCAACGCGGTGACGGCGCGTTCTTTGCGCGTGGTCGCCACGTAACCCTGAAGGGGCGGAAAGTCGCCAGACAGGCCGCGCAAGATCGGGCTCGGCTCGTCCACGATCGCAGCGACCTGACCGTCGATGATCGCATTGCGGGTCAGGATCGTCGTTTCTTTACTCGCAATCCGCGGGATTTGCGCGCTGCGTTCGGTGAAGTAGTAGCGTCCGCCACCGAGTCGTGCCAGGCTGGACAACAAGCGCGTATCGGAGTCCGAGCCAATCGCCAGCGCGGACAGCGTGATTTGCGCCGGGCGCATGCGATCGATCAGCTCTTCGTAGCCGCGATCGTTGGACTCGCCATCCGTGAGCAGCACAACGTGTTTGAGTGGCGCGTCCACTTGCGAGGCGGCCTCGAAGGCGGCCTCGAGCGGTGCCAGGATGCTCGTGCCACCGCCCGCCTTTATGGTGCTGATCTGCTGCTGGGCGCGTTTGACGTCGTCATGCGTGTGCAGTCGCGTCGGCGGGACGACCCATTGGAAGCTGGAATCGAACGCGAGCACGCCCAGAATGTCGTCAGGTTGGAGAAGCTCGGCAGCTTGCAGCGCCGCCTCGCGGGCCATGGAGATCTTCGACGCGCCGGTGTTCGGGCCACCCGAGATCACATCCATGCTGCCCGAACGGTCGATGACCAGGAACAGCGCCAAACTGCCCTGCTGCGGCTCGACGGGTGGCTCAGCCGCGACCGGCAGCACGTCGTCCAGCGGCGTGCCCTGGTAGCCGCCCGGCGCGAACGAGCGCGTGCCACCGATGACGACGAGCCCTCGGCCGAGGTCCTGCACGTAGGTCTGCAACGTCCGCTGCTGATCCAGGGTCAGGCTGGTCGCGGGCGTGTTCACCAGGACGATCGCGTCAAAGTCGTTCAGCGCAGTGGCGCTGGGCGGCAGGCTGGCCGCCGGTGCACGATCGATCCACAATCCCTCGCGTTGCAACACGGGTGCGAGACCGTCGGCCTGGCCCGCCTGGTCCTCGAGCACCAGGACGTGGCCCGACGGTTTGCCGTTCGTCACAGCCGACAGCGTGCTGATTGCATCGTTGACGCGTAGCTCGGCGCGCACCTGGAGAAAACCAGGCGTCTGGACGCGCTGCGTCAGCACGAGACGGTTATCGCCAGGATCGAGGTGGATCGGACCGTCGGCGACGATGGCCCGATCCAGCGTCACGCGCAGGTCTGCGTCGACCAGGTCGGCGGCTTGCAGGTCGACGGTGATCTCGGCCTCGTCGCCGACCCGCACGACCGGCGGTACGTCCAGGTTGCGCACCGCGGCGACAGGTGACTTACCCAGGCGTGGCGGGACGACGTACGACACAGCGACACCACGCAGCTCGGCGTCGACCGGTTGGCTCGCGGCGCTATGCCAGCCGTCGGTGAGCACGATGATCTCGGGCGCGAACGCCGAATCGCGTGGCAGCAGCGCGCCGGCGAGGCTTAACGCGGCGCTCAGATCCGTCACGGCTCCAGACGGCGCGGTCGCGTCCTGGACCAGCAGGCGCGCATACTCGCCGAACTCGATGGTCTGCGACTGACTTCCTGGCGGCAGCGCCCGAATCGCACGCTGCACCCAGGCGCGCGCCCACAAGCGCTGTTCAGGCGTCTGGGAGTCCGAGACATCGAGTGCAAACACCACCGCGCGCGCCTGGCCGGTGGGCTTGAGAGCCGGCTCGGTCATCGCCAGCACGAAGGCTGAAACCATGAGCAGCCGGACTGCCACGATCGCGCCGGCCAGGACGCGCGAGCTGCCAGCCAGGCGGCGGCGCGGGACCAGCACGATGATCGGCAGCGCCAGAACGATCAGCCAGATCAGCAGCGGCTGCTGCAGGTCGACGATCGGCACGTTCGGCAGACTGGGCATCGTTATCCGCGCCGCGCGAACGCGACCCACTCGGCCGCCAGGACCAGCAGCACCGCCGCGATGAGCCACGGCCAGCGTTCGACCCAGCCCGCGCTGAGCTCGCCCGGGCTGGTGACACTCTCGAACGCTGGTGCAGGCCGCGGTCGAATGTCCGACTCAGCAGTGTCGAACGGCTCGCTCGGCACATCTGTCGGCGCCAGCAAGAACGAGGTCGCGTTGCTGATCAACAGCGGGAAGGCGATCGACTTGTCGAGCCCGGTCACGGCCGGATCGAACGTGAACGCCACGACTGGGTGGCCCTCGAGCTTTCCTTCCATCACCAATGGACCCTGGACATTGCCCAGCACCACATGCGCCCAACCGGGCACCGCGTTGACCGTCGGCGTCTCGCCCCGCAGCGCTCCGAGGTCCAGTCCCTGGACCAGCGGATGGCCGACCTGGACGCGCGCGCCGCTGCCCAGGCCCACGCCGAGCAAGCGCGAGCTACTCACCGGCGGATCGACGAGGAGCAATGGGCCAGGCGGCAATTGTGTCGGCAGAATGCCGTCGAGCACGGTGAGGTCCGCGCGCGGTCGATCGACCACGGTCGGCTCGACCACGTGGAGTCGGACAAATGGCACTGACTCGAGCGCTCTGCGCAGTGAGGCCGAGGGTCGGCCGATGAGCAGGACGTCGCGCGGTGGTCCGCCCGGCGCGAGGCTGGTAGCCGAGTCGTCCAGCGGCAGCGCATCGCGACCGAGCAGGCGCACGCTGATGCTGTGTACTTCGGTCGCCAGCGGCACGCTCAGGCGCGTCATGCCGCGCGCCGGCAGCTCGATCTCGCGCTGATCCAGCGGTGCGTCATCGGCAGTCAGCCGCACTGGGACGCGGACCGGGTGATCGGCGGCGTTGGTGACTTCGACGAACGCCGTTTGGGCGCGGCCCGATGGATCCATACGCACCTGCGGCGCGCTTACCGACTGGTTCTCCGAGCCGCCGCCGATGGCAACGATCTCGACGGGTGCATCCAGCGCCCCAACCGGCGCGAGATTGGACCAGGCCACGTCGGTCAGTACGACAATCTGGCCGCTGCGCTCAGGCGTCGTCTCAACCTGTGTTGTCGCTAGCGCGAGCGCGTCGCGGATCGCCGCGCCGCCGAGACCGGCCTGGGCAGCCGCCAGCGCCGAGCGGACGGCATCGGGCGTACCGGTCGCGATCAGGCTGGCCTGCGCGCCCGCGCGCACGAGGCTCGCGCGATCGGTCTGGTTATTCAGGCCGCGCAGGCGTTCGGTGGCGCGTGCCTTGGCTGCTTCGAATCGATTCGGCGCGACGTCGGTGGCGAGCATGCTCGCCGATGCGTCGAGGATGAGCACGACGTGGCGCGGCGGATCGCTCGAGCTCGCCGGGCGCGACAGGGCCAACGCGGCCAGGATCGCCGCGACGAGCTGCAACAGCAGCAGCACGCCGAGCGGTGGCCAGCGCCGCCGTTCACGCCCGGTCGAGGCGCGTGGCAAGTCGGCCCACAGGAACAGGGCCGGGACCAGGACCCGGCGTCGGCTGCCATACAGCAAGTGGATGAGGTAGATAACGGGCGCCACGAGCAGCGCAATCAGCCCGAGTGGCAGCAGGACGATCACCGGAGCACCTGCGCGTGGCGCAAGTCTTCGAGGATCACTGAGGTCAAAGCGCGTTCGGTGGACACGCGCACGTAGCGCACGCCGCGCGCAGCGCAGGCTGCCGCCTGCTCGTCGAGCCAGCCTGCATACCGACCCCGATATGCATCCAGAGTCGCCAGGCTGGCGCCGAGCTCCAGGATGTCGCCGGTCTCGGCGTCGACCAGCTCGACTTCCCCCGCCAGCCGCGGATCGAGCTCCTCGGGCGCAAAGACGTGCAGCACGACCACGTCCGTCCGCTGGGCCAGCAGCTCGTCCAGCCCGTGGGCCATGCCGTCGGGCGTGAGCAGATCCGACACGAGCACGACGAGTCGTTGGTTGCCTTCTCCAGGCAAGCACTCTGACAGGGCTGAGTTGAGCTCGACGCGCCCACCCGATTGGACCTGGGACAGGAAGCGCACCAGCTCGGCTAGCCG
Organism: Chloroflexota bacterium; assembly: GCA_036506475.1. Classification (GTDB taxonomy): domain Bacteria; phylum Chloroflexota; class UBA6077; order UBA6077; family CF-72; genus CF-72. Next base: position 37,443 of record DASXRR010000057.1, on the reverse strand, counting down.
CCCGCGGCCACTGAGTGGTCCAAGCCCCGCCGGCGATTGCCCGTCGCGCAAACAGATCACGCGTACCGCGTCCGAGCGCGCCAGCGCGACGTACCCGAGCGCGGCGACGACGCTCGCGCTGAAGGCGAGCTTGTCCGGCTGGCCCCAGGCCATCGACGCCGAACAGTCCAGGACGAGCGCCACGTCGAGCCGCTCGCGCGCTTCGGTCAGCTTGACTTGCAGCGTGCCCAGCCGGCCGTAGACGTTCCAGTCGACCCGCCGAAAGTCGTCGCCCGGCTGGTATGGGCGGTAGTCGGTGAAGTCGGTGGACGGCGCTCGGCGGCGGCTGCGATGCTCGCCGCCGAGACCGGCCTGAGCGACTCGGCGGGTTACGAACGACAGGCGCTCAAAGCGGCTGAAGCTGTCGGTGGCGATTGCCAGCGCCACCGAAAACTAACTCTCCTCGCGCACGGCGGAGAGCAGCTCGGCGACGACGCGGTCGGCGGTGATGCCCTTGGCCTCGGCCTCGTAGTTCAGGATCAGGCGGTGGCGCAGCGCGGGCAGCGCGACACGCCGCACGTCGTCGAAGGAGACATTGACCCGACCGGCCAATACCGCGTGGATCTTGCTGGCCAGGATGATCGCCTGGGCCGCGCGCGGACTGGCGCCAAAGCGGACACTGCGCTTGGCCGCCTCGGCTGCTTCGGGCAAGTCAGGGTGACTGGCCAGCACCAGGCGCACGGCGTAGTCGGCCACGTGGCTCGCGAGCGGAATCTCGCGCACCAGCTCCTGGAGCTCGAGCACGGTCGACCCGTCGGCGATGGGCGCCGGCGGCTCGCCCCGAGGGCCAGTGGTGCGTTCGATGATCGTGGCCAGCTCGGTGCGCGACGGAAACCCGACTTGCAGCTTGAAGAAGAAGCGATCGAGCTCGGCTTCGGGCAATGGATAAGTGCCTTCGAGCTCGATCGGGTTCTGGGTTGCCAGGACGAAAAAGGGACTCGGGAGTGGGTGACCGATCGTGCCGACGGTCACCGCCTGTTCCTGCATCGCCTCTAAGAGTGCCGATTGGGTCTTGGGGGTGGCGCGGTTGATCTCGTCCGCCAGGACAAGGTTGGCGAAGATTGGTCCAGCCTGGAACTCGAAGGCGCGCCCGCCACCTTGAGCAGAATCGAGCAGGACGTTGGTGCCGAGAATGTCGGCCGGCATCAAGTCAGGCGTGAACTGGACGCGGCTGTAGTGCAGCTGCAGCGCCCGCGCTATCGTTCTTACCAGAAGCGTCTTACCGAGCCCCGGCAGACCTTCGAGCAGCACGTGGCCGCCCGCCAGGAGCGCGATGGTGACCCCGCGCACCACCAGCTGCTGACCGACAATGACGCGCGAGACTTCGCGCTCGAGCGCCTCCGCGGTGTGGCGCACGCGCTCGATCGCCGCCGCGCTCTCCATCAGGACCGCCATTGTTGTGCTGCCTCCAAATGACATGCGTGCGTGTCCGCCGTGCTCGGACCATAGCCCCGAGCGGCGGCGATGCTGGCCATTGCTCCCGCCTTCCTGCAACTCACGTCAGGCAAAACATCCGGGGTCGCGCAGAGGGGTGCAGTAACGGCGGCGTACCCTCGTAATCGCGGGCCAGCTCACCGGAAGTAGCCTCGGACGACCGGCCGCTGATCGCCTGGCACCAGGTTGCGCTCGGGCGTCACCTGGCCCGTCTGTTGTGTCTGCGCCACTTCCGCAACGGTGCGCTCTGCACTACCAGGATTGGTCCCGACCTGGTCCTCAGTACCATCTGTAGGCCGCTGCCCGGGGCCCGCGCCAAGCTTCTGCGGTACCTCGACCAACTGGCCAGAGTTGCCCAAACGAGCGGCCGGGTCGCCCGCACCATCTGACGTCCCGGTGCCGGCCCCAACGCCGCCCTGTTCGCCGGCGTCAGTGCCCCCGTCGGCGTCGCCACCTTGCGCGCCATTCATCTGCCCGGCGCCCTGCTGCGACTGAATCGTGCTCGCCGCCGGTGTCTGACCCGGCGTGCCCTGGGTCTGGCCACCGCTCTTGGCTTGCTGCTGCTGCAGCCGTCCCGCATCGCGCGCGAGCTGCGCAGCGGGCACACTGCGTTGTCCGCTCCGCTCGACCTGGTCACCTAGCTGGCGCAAGGCGTTGCGCTGATCCTGGTAGCTGTTCCGACTGAGCGACACCGCTGCCTGGCGCTCGCGATCGGCCAGCGGTCGGTCCGCGCTCATGGCCGACGCGGCGGCGGCCTGGAGCGCCTGCGCGAGCTGTTTCTTGGCCGCGTCAGAGAGCTGGTCTGCCTCTTCGCCGAGCGCACCGAGCTGCGAGCGCGCGTCGCCAAAGTCGCCACGCTGTATGGCGTCGGCGGCGTTCTTGCCCGCCGAGATCTGGCCAAGTGCCTGGGCCAGGCGATCCAGCGCTTCCTGTTCGGCCTGCGCCTGGCGCACGCGCGGCGCCAGGTCAGCCTCGACGCTTTGTTCGCCGATCGACGACGCGGCGTCGAGGCCGGGGATATCGACCGCCTCACTGGGAATCGTGCGATCGTCGATGTACATGCCCGACTCGGCTGCTGGCACGTCCGACAAGACCTGGTCGAAGCGGGGCCGCGGGACGTTCGGCAGCAGCAGCGCCAGGCTCGCCAGCACAGCGGCAGCAAGCCCAACATACAGCTCACGCTTGACGCCCGCCGCAATCGACGGCCACTGGCTACTCGACGTGACGCTGAGCTGATTGACGGCATCCTGCAGCTGCAGGCCGTCGAATCGTCCAGGCTGTGTCTGACTGAGCTCGATGGCGGTCCCGAGACGCTCTTCGAGTTGCAGGCGGCGGTCGGCCGTGCGCGCAGTCTGCCGCTGCGAGGGCCAGAACGCGAGCGCCAGGCCCAGCGCGCTGACCGCGGGCAGTCCGAGCGCAGACCACAGCCAGGTCCGCTGCACGCCCAGTTCGAACAGCCAATCCACTGCTGCCGTGAACGTCAGCAGCACCGCCCCCACGATGAGCCCACGCAAGATGAAACGCAGCACCACCTCCGCGCCCAGCCGCCAGCGATACCCAGCCAGGAGCTTGGTCAGCTCGCGCAATTCAGCATGCGGCTGCCGCAAGCTCACCGGCTGCGTGCTCATGGATTCGGACGGTATCACCTCAACCGCGGGGGAACCAACTTACTCAACCGTTACCAAACAGCTCGATTAGTTCTCCGCGCATGCGCGGAGGAAGTCGAGAACAAAGACGAGCGCCGGACTTATCTTTAAGGGGACGTGGAGTACTGTGAGCTGCGACCTTCGCCTGAGCTCTGGGACGATGTTGTCTGCATCTGGTACGACGATCGGCTGCAGCGCGAGCAGCTAGTGTTGCCGGATGGCTGCATCGACATTGTGTGGATCAAGGGCCACAAGCCGAGCATCGCCGGGCCAGCCACATTGCCGATCACGGCGCCGCTGTCGAATGCGCCCGTGCTTGGGCTGCGGTTCAGGCCAGGCACGGCGCCAGCGTTTCTGGGTGTGCCCGCGGACGCCATGCTCAACTGTGACGTCGATCTGGAGGAGCTGTGGCCAGAGGCGGCCAAGCGGCTGGCAGACGAGCTCGATCGAGCGAGCACGATCGACGAAGGCCTGGCACTCCTGCAGCAGACTGCCGCCGAGCAACGCAAGGACGCCTCAGATGAGCTCGTGGCCGCCGCGGTGAGCACACTGCGCAGAGCGCCGGATACGCAGGTGGCCGAGCTAGGCGACACATTAGGGATAAGCGAGCGGCAACTGCTGCGGCGGTTTACCAACGCCGTCGGTTACGGACCCAAGGTCCTGGGCCGAGTGCTCAGGTTCCAGCGCTTCATGCGCCTCCTCGAAGCGCCCGAGGCGCAGCACTGGGACCTGGCGCGTCTGGCCGCTGAAGCTGGCTATGCCGACCACGCACACTTGACGCGCGAATGCGCGCGGTTATCAGGCAGCGTGCCCAGCGCACTACGCGGCGGCAACGATTGACCGATTCGTTCAAGCCTCGAGGCACGCGTGTGCGGCACGATCGAGCGGTATGACTGATCTCCAGAAGGCAGACACGTTCATCTGGTCCAACGCACGCCTCCTCGACCGTTTGCGCTACGCGCACCGGTTCAAGGGCGGCCCGCGTGAGCCTATCCTCGCCGCGCTGGCGCCCTATCAGAATCCCGACGGCGGGTTTGGCAACGGGCTCGAGCCCGATCTGCGCGGGCCAGTCAGCCAGCCGCAGCCCGTGGAGTTCGCGCTGCACATCCTCGACGAGCTCGACGCACTGCACGAGCCGATGGTCACGCGCGCGCTCGACTATCTCGTTGGGATCACCACAGCGGAAGATGGCGTGCCGTTCGTGTTGCCTATGGCCGAGGAATATCCTCGCGCGCCGTGGTGGAACACGGGGCCTGAGCCGCCGGCCTCGATCAATCCCACTGCTGGTATCGCTGGCCTGCTGCACAAGCACGGCATCAGTCATTCCTGGCTTGGGCCGGCAACCGAGTACTGCTGGCGCAGCATCGAGTCCGACCAGGAGCGTGGCGGCTACGACTACCTGACCATCTTCGCCTTCCTGGAATTCGTACCCGACCGCGCAAGGGCACGGAGGGCCTTCGAACGCATCAGCGCCGAGCTGCTGAACGGCGATCTGGTGACGCTCGACCCGAATGTCACCGAGCACGCCTTCATACCACTCGACTTCGCGACTAGCCCGAAGAGCCCGCAGCGCGCGCTGTTCGACGATGCCACAATCGACCGCCACGTCACCGCGCTCGCCGAACACCAGCAACCAGACGGCGGCTGGCCGATCAGTTGGGAGCCGCCCAGCCCGCTAGCCGAGCTCGAGTGGCGCGGCGTGGCCACACTGCGCGCGCTGACGATCCTCCGCGACTACGGCCGCCTGTAGCCGGGTCGGTGCACGGCCGCGCAGCGGCGCACCCGTGTTATCGCGCCAGGAGGGCGGGTGCTGTCTCGATAATTAGCCACTCCAGGCTGACTTCGTTCAGGTCGCCGCCGACGAAGATGCCGACGCCGCCTTCGGGCGGCAGCGAGGCGTACGTCAGGTTGGCTACCTCGACGCCGTTGACGGTGAACCGCAGGCGATTGCCCTGCGTCGTCACGGCCAGCTCGTTCGGCTCCTGGCCAGGCCGAACGGCCGTCGAGTGCGTCCAGGGCAGGATGTCGATCCAGCGGGTTTCGTCGCGCTGCCAGATGCCAACGTCGCCTCGGTCGCCGGCCTCGATAACGATGTAGCGCCCGAGCTGGCTGTCACCGTCGAGGGCCGTGGCGCCTTGCTTGCGGATCACGAAGCCGTAGCCGCCACCGGCCGGGCCGCCGGTCTTGCGAAAACGGGCCGAAATGGTCACGTCGCCAGCAGGCGTAGGCAGCGGCGTGCCAATCGCCACGAACCGGCCGGGTTCCTTGGCCAGCATCTTGTACATGCCGTCGGCGAACCAGGCGGTGCCTTGCGGATCGTGTGGCCAGCCCACCAACGGGCTCAAGAAGCGTTCGGCGAACAGTACGCGCGACTGAGCGATCTCGGGTGCCGCGAGCGCTGTTGGCGAAGTCGGCCGCGCGACCACGGTCGGTACCGCCGTAGGGGCAACAACAGTGGCGGTCGGGGCAAGCGTCGGCGCGGGCTCTGGCGGCTTCGATGCTGGCACGAGGGTGGGCAGCACCAGTGGCATCTCGACCAGGGTCGCCAGCGGCTGCGCAGCCGGCGCCTGCCCGGGCGTAAAGAACTGGGTCGTCAGTCGCGGCAGTCCGAAGAGCCCGAGCAGTCCACCAAAAATCAGCGCAACGACGACGCGCGTCGCGATCCGCGGCCGATCGTCGTCGCCCGACGGCACAGGACCCGCACCCGGTGGCGCGCTCGGCTCGCGGCCGAGTCGGCCCAGGTTGCCCAGCCCGATGCGGCGCTCACGTGGCGTTGCCGCGGCCGGCGGAGACGGCGCGGGAGCAGACGGCGAGGGCGGCGGCGGCACGGGAGGTTCCGGCGTGTCTATCTTCGACGCTACTTGCGCGGGCAGCATCGCGGGCCCGAGTGCGGGCTCGCCGACGACGCTGCGCGCGTCGGCGGCGGGCAGCACAGCCTCGGGCAGGATGAGGCGCGGTCGCAGACGGATCTCGGCATCGGCGTCGAGCGCCGCCCAGAGATTGCATGCGGCAATGGCCACGCTGGCCAACTTGGCAAAGCTGGCCTGGTCCAATCGGGGCACGTCGCCGTGCACGTCGATCTCGACGACGCGTGGCGGCACGACACGCAGACCGACTTCGATCCGCCGCGGGCGCCAGCCAGCCATCGTCAAGGCTTCGACCAGCGACTTCGCGTAGCTCGCGACGTGATCGACGGTATCGATTTGATGCTGTTCAGGCATGCCTGCCTGCCAGACGACGGAAAGTCGCGCGCCCGCGCCCAGGTGCTGTCCTTCCATTAGTGAGTGGCGTACAGGATAGGCATCGGCGCGCTATCGTCAAGCACTTGACGCACCGCGGCAACGATTTGCTCAACATTTGGTAACGCGAACGGACGCACCTTGCCGCTCGGCGTCGGCACCGGCGCGGTACCGACCCGTACCACCGGTGCGCGCAGCACGCCTGCTTCGGCGACCGAAGCGACGACCTCGGCGCCAATTCCCATCGTCACCCACGCTTCGTGCGCCGTCACCAGGCGCCCTGTGCGTCGCACCGACGCGACGATCAACGTGCGATCGAGCGGCTGCAGCGTCCGGAGATCGATCACCTCGATCTCAACGCCTTCGCCAGCCAGACGTTGAGCGGCGTCCAGACTCGGGCGCACCATGGAGCCGACGGCGACCAGTGTCACATCGCCTCCGGAGCGCGCCAGACGCGCTGGTCCGATCGGCACAGGCTCGGCCACCGGTGCGACGGTCTCACGCGGCGCATGGGCCAACGACATAGCCTCGAAGAAGAGCACTGGATTGTCGTCGCGGAGCGCGGCCAGCATCAGCCCGCGCGCGTCCTCGACGCAGCCCGGCACGACCACTTTGAGTCCAGGCACGCCGCTGAACCAGGCCGAATAATCCTGCGGATGCCCACCGTACGGGCCGTCGCCAACACGCGTGCGCACGACGACGGGCACGCGCGCCACGCCTCCGGTCATATAGCGCAGATTGGGCGCCTGATTGATGAGCTGGTTCATCGCCGCTGGTAAGAACTCGCCAAAACTGATCTCGACGATCGGTCGGCGGCCGAACAGGGCCGCGCCGACGGCGGCGCCAACCATAGCCGATTCTGAGATCGGCGCCTCGCGAATACGCAGCGGACCGAACTCCTCGAGCAGCCCGTGAGTACCCTGCAGCGAGCCGCCCATGCGGCCCACGTCTTGGCCGATGTACAGCACGCGCTCGTCCCGTCGCATCTCCAGAGCGATGGCCGCGATCACGGCCTCGGTCTGCGTCAGCCGCACGCGTACACCTCGTCGAGGCCAAGCTCGGCCAGCCCAGCATCGGGTGCCGCCCGGGCGCGCTCGAGCGCGGCGCGGACCTCGGCTTCGACGTCACTGTGCACCGCCTGCAAGTCGGTCAGCGTGGCCTGGCCACACTCGAGCAGCCGGTAGGCATACAGGTCCAACGGGTCTTCGACGTCCGGCTCAGCCTCCGAACGGTAGGTCTGGGTGTCGCCGGCCCAGTGCCCCCGCCAGCGCCAGGTGCGCGCTTCGATCAGACTCGGACCGCCGCCTGAGCGAGCACGAGTTATTGCCTCGCCGACTGCCGAACGGACGGCCTCCACGTCATTGCCGTCGACCGACGTGCCAGGCATGCCCAGGCCGCGTGCGCGCTCGGCGACCGCGGCAGGTAGATAGGACGAAGCGGCCTGCGAGATGGCCCACCCGTTGTGCTGGCACACGTAGACAATCGGCAGCTTCCACACCGCCGCCAGGTTGAGCGCTTCGAGGAAGTCACCGCGATTGGCGGTCCCGTCGCCGAAGCTGCACACGCACACGCGGTCCGAGGCCTCGGCCTGGAAGGCGAGCGCGGCGCCGGTCGCCGTGCCCAGTGTGGTGCCCAGATCGCCGGCCACCCACGGCACGATGCCCAGCTCGACCGGCCCATTGAAGGGCACCGAGCGCCCTTTGTTGTAACCAGCGCCCTTGCCGAGTACCTGGGCCGCGAGCCGCCACATTTCCGCGCCGCGCATCACGTACGCCACGAAGGGATCGCGATAGTGGGCCGCGAGCGCATCGTCCGGCCGAAGATCGACGAATGCGCCGACCACAGTCGCCTCTTCGCCCTCGATCGGGAACCAGCGTGGATTTTCGGCGCACAGCGCCCGATCGAGCTCGCGGGCCACCACGAGCCAGCGATAGATGGCGAGCGCTTCGCTCACGCCCCGCGCAGTGACGGCAGGACGTCGCGCGCCACGCGCTCGAGCACCGCCTGCTGCTCGGGCCGTGGCTGATCGATCAGGAATTCGTTCACACCGGCCTCGGTGTAGCGACCGACCATGTCCTGGAAGGCGTCCGCTGAAACCCACGGGTCCTGCGGCATCATGGCCGCCCAGCCATAGAGCGAGCGCACGATGCTGCCCGGGCGGCGCCCGACGGTCGCGCAGTGCTCGTCGAGGATCCGGTTGCGCTCGCGCATCTCGTCGACCGTGCCAAACGAGTTCCAGGCATCGCCGTACTCGGCGACGATGCGCAGCATGCGCGATTTGTGCGCGCCGAGCATCAACGGTGGCCGCGGCTGCTGCATGGGCGCCGGTCGAAACGGCGCATCCTGGAGCTGATAGTACGTCCCGGCATACGAGGTTGTGTCCTGGCGCAAGGCGCTATCCAGGATCACCACCGCCTCGCGGAAGCGTCCGACCAGCTCGCCAGGACCGGGATAGTGCAGTCCGAACATAAGGTGCTCGGGCTCGTACCAGCCTGCGCCGAGGCCGAGGTCGAGGCGCCCGTGCGAGATGTGATCGACGGTCATCGCCTCTTTGGCCAGCAGTGCCGGATGGCGGAACGTATTGCTGGTGACCAGCACGCCGACGCGAATGCGCTCGGTCAGCGCGGCGAGCCCGGCGAGCATAGTCCAGGCTTCGAAGTACGGCCCGGTCGGACGGCTGGGCTGGACGAAGTGGTCGCAGTTCCAGACGCTGTCAAACCCGAGCTGTTCAAACAGTTGCCAGCGCTCGACCAGCTCGGACCAGGCGACGTTCTGATCGGTGACGATGCCGAAGCGCAGCCGTGAGCTCACGCGGCCGAGTGTACCCGCGTCAGACCTCGAATGAGACCGGCGACCGCCAGGCCCATGCCGAGCAGGTACAGCGGCCACGGAAACGGGCCGCCGCGGACCTCGAACGCCGCCTCGATGCCGTACGCCAGGGCGCCGAGCGCGTCGGCCATGAATGCGGCCAGGCACAGGCTCGAGCCGAGCACGACGAGTAGCCATACCTCGCGCGTGGGACGTGGCAGGCCGTCGCCCAGCTCGCGGGCTATGGCCGCACCGCCTGCACAGGCCATGATCGCCGCCAACAGCACTGGCGACAGCACCGGGCCCCACCATGGCAGCGGAATCAGGAACAGAATGTCCGCGGCGAGGGGCGACGCGGGCCAGCCGGCAAAGAGCCACAGAAAAACGTAGTAGAAAATGTCCCACACGCCCATCGCGACGGCGAAAGCGCCGATCTTGCCGGCCACGCCGCGGCCGGCCAGCCATGCCACGGCGCCCAGCATGATCATCGTCGCCGCTTCGCGTCCAATCTCGATCCAGGCAAAGTCCGGCAGCGGGTTGAACACCGCCTGGCGTGGCCCGACGGGGTCGATGCCGCCATAGATCGTGCGCAGGTACAGCACGGCCGCCGACTCGACGTAGGCCATGGCGATGGCATAGCCGGCGACGACGAGCAGCCTCGGGAAGGCCGCGCGGAGCGCAAAGCTTGGTTTACGCGTTGCGGTCGCCGGAAAGGCCGTGGCGGTCAAGGAAGGCCTGCACAGTCTGGTTCCAGACCAGCGCGTTCTCGCGTGGCGCGGCGTGATAGGTGTCGCGCAGCACGACGAACTCGGACTTGCCGAATTGTTGCTGCCATTCGTAGGCCAGCTCGATCGTCTTCTGTGGCTCGTTCGCGCCGACCATCACCAATGCTGGCACCTTCAACTGCCGTAGCTCGCTATACCTTGGGCGCTGGTCCCAATCGAGCATGGCCTCGAGCATGTTCCGCACCGATTGTTGGTCCTTGCCCATGCCGGTGCCAACCGACGCCAGCAGCTGGCCCATCGGCGAGGCTGCGAACTGTGGGCTCGTGGTCGGCGGACCGATGGGCTCCCACTCGTAGCTACGAGGCTGCGGTCCCAGGCTGGGCTTCGCGTCGGTCAGCAGATCGCCGATCCACGCTCGAGCCAGGTCCCACAGGTAGGGCCCGGTGTGCCCGACGATGAGCGCCAGCGCACGGTTCGGGTAGTCGACCGCGAACTGGGCGGTGATGATCCCGCCCAATGAGCTACCGCCGACGATGGCTTTGTCGATGCCGAGCGCGTCGAGCAGTCCTCTGAGGTCGCGCGCGAAGTCGGCCATCGCCCATGGCCCGCGTGGACTGCTCGAGCGGCCCGTGCCGCGGCGATCGAACGTGATGAATCGATAGCGCTGCGAGAAGTACGGCGCCTGACAGAACAGCCACGGCGTGTGATCGTGCGCCTGCAGCACCAGTGGCGTGCCCTCGCCGAGTGACTCGTAAAACAGCTCGACGCCATCGACGTTGATCCGCGGCACGTTTAGCGCGTCGTCTCGGCCCAGGACGTGACGAGGTCGGCGATGTGCTGGGTATGCTCGCGGTAGTGGTCGGCCACCCAGCCGACGACGTCCGCGAAACTGGTCGGATAGGGTTCTTTGGCTGGGCCGTAGCTGACCGGGGCCTGGCGACGGAAGTCTGGCTCGGGGCTGAGCAGGATGGCATCGACCAACGCAACGTGCGCTGAGCGCATGTCCTCGACGACGGGCCCGCGCGCCGCGCCATCGAAGCCAACGCGAATCTGCGCGGCGTCCTCCTCGGGTGTCACGTGCTCGGGCGCAGTGAATGACTTGAATTCTGAGTGACGAAGCGCGTCGATGACCAGCGCATAGCGGCGCAGCACGTCTGTCACGTGCACGACCAGTCCGCCGAGGGCATAGTCCTCGCCCTCCGCCTTGTAGCGCAGCGCGGCATCCGGCGCCCTGCGTAGCGCTGCTTCGAACTCGTGACGTGCTTCGTCGAAGCTGGCCAAGACGGTCTGACGGTCGGCGGTCGTGTCGGTCATGACCCTGGCTGCTGTTCCACGCGCACAAGCATGCCAGGCTTGACCTTATTGAAGTCCGTCGCACCGCGCTCAATACGCCCGAAGACGTTGACCGCGCTTGCCGCGCGTGGCTCCTGAGCGCGGCTGGCCGGTGTGGCACCCCAGAAGATGCACAGCGCGTTGCCTGGCGGCCAGTACGCCAGGTCGCCCACGGCGACCTCGTCCTGCCCATTCTCTTCGGCCAGGTCAACCGGGATTTCGAAGTAGATCTCGTCACCCCAGAGATTGGCATGGCCTTCGATCGGCAGAGCGTTCCAGATCGCGCGTGCCGTGCGATTCGGCATCAGCGTCGCCATGCAGGACACCGGTCCGGCGGTGATGCGCACGCGGTAGGTCGGCGAGTTCCCAGGAGGCACGCCTCTAGAATTACAGGTATGGCGCGCCAGGCGCACGTCGGGTTCGTTGTTCAGCAGTCCGCCTTACGGCGGCAGCAGGCTTGGGCTGACCTCGGCGCGTTCGGCCCAACGCCCAGATTCCACCAGCCGCAAAAACTCCAGAACTGCTGAGTTGAACAGCGCAGGTTCTTCGAGGTTGACCGCGTGGCCTGTCTGGGGCACCACCAGGAGGCCACTCGAAGGGATGTGGCGCTTCATGAACAGCGACGGCTCCAGGCACGGCTCGTCCTCATCGCCACTCACGATCAAGGCAGGTACCCGCAGCGACGGCAACGCTGGGCCAATGTCGTACACAGTGCGCCGCGCAAGCTGAACGCCGAGCATCGTCAGCGCCTGGCCCTCGGCGGAGTGTTCCTTCAGCTGAGCGTGAAACAGGGCCCAGCCCAGAGGATCCTTGCGCAAGAACGGCAGCCGCGTCGGACCACGACCATAGACGTCCGCAAATGTCGAAATCCCTTGCTCGCGAATCAAAGCCACGGTTCGTGCCACGTCTTGCTCGAAACGCTCGCGATTCGTCGTCCCCGCACCCGTACCAACAACCACCATGCCACGACATCGCTCGGGATACTGGAGCGCGAAGTTCAAGACCAGACTGCCGCCCATCGAGAATCCAACCAGGTGCGCCGTCCCAAGCTCGAGGTGATCCATCAACCCGAGCAGATCGGCGATGAGCATGTCCTGGGAGTAAGCACTAGGGTCTGTAGGCACCGAAGACGGCGGAAAGCCACGGTGGCTGTACGTGATGCAGCGATACAGCCGAGCAAAGGCGCGCACCTGCGGCGCCCAGGCGCGATAGTCGCCCGCGAACTCATGGCAGAACACAACCGGCGGGCCGTCGCCCGTCGATTCGTAGTACAGCTCGACCCCATTCAGGGCTACCTTCGGCACTTCCGTCTCACAGTAATTTTCGGTGTGCCACCAGCACGAGCACCGAGGCACTCGCGAGCCCGAAGGTGATGCCGCCGAACGTCGGGCCAAGGCCGATGATGCCCGCCAGCACGCCCAGCAGCGGGGCGGCGATGCCGCCCAACTGCTGGAACAGCATGTAGTAGCCGCCCATGACCGTCGCCCGCCGATGGGCCGGCGCGCTGTCCATGACCAGTACCTCGGTAACCGTCTGACGCAACGCGGAGGCCAGACCGATGGCCAGCAACGCCACCGGCAGCAGCTCGAGTGGCACGATCGTCAGCGCGAATAGGGCCGGCCCGACGAGCACCATGCCGGTCAGGATCACCGCCCGCCGACCGAGTCGGTCGGAGAGGTAGCCGCCGAGCGGCGAGCCGAGCACGCCGATCACCTGCGGTGCGCCGACATATGCCGCGGCCAGCGGCGGCGAGATCGACCGTGCGTCGACCAGATACAGCGCCATGAACGCCAGCAGCGCCGCGTGCAGCATCTGGAACACGATTGACAGCAGCACGAGCGGTCCGACGGTCCGCGCGACCTCGACTAGCGAGCGGAGCAGGCCGGCACGGTCGCCGGTCTCGGCATGGCGCACCGTGGCCGGCACGCGCAGGCGCCAGACGAGCACGGCGCTGACGATCGGCGCCGCGGCCAGCCACACATACGAGGTCCGCCACGTGCCCGTCGCAGCCACGAGCAGGCCAGCGGCGACGGGTGTGATGAACAGGCTCAGGTGTCCGCCGGTGATGTGCAGGCCGAGCGCGGCACCGCGCACCTGCTGCGGGAAGGCGCGCGCCAGCAGCGCCGCGGCCGGGGCGTGATAGCTGCCGGCGACGAGGCCGAGCAGCACCAGCAGTACGAGCAGCTGCCAGTACGCACCCGCGGTAGCTAGTGTCAGGCTCAAGAGCCCCGTCAGCACGAGGCCGATGACGATGACCGGGCGCGAGCCGATCCGGTCAGCCAGTGCACCCATGGGCGCGTTCGATCCGCCGAGGCTGATGCCGTAGGCCGACACGAGGAGGCCGGTTTCGGCGTACGACAGCGCGAAGGCGTCGCGGATGAGCGGCAGCAGCGGCGTCAGCAACGAGTTGCTGACGTGGTGCGAGAAGTGCGCGGCGGTAATGCTGGCCAGCAGCCGGCGGCCGCGGCTGTTCGAGAGGAGGAAGGGCTCTTCGGAGTCCTGGGCAACCTGCTGGCGCGGTTGCTCGAGGACGGCCACGGGCTAAATGCTACCCGCCTCGCTCCTGGCTCCAAGCGGGGCGAGGTCGCCAACCCTGCGCCGACGGCATTCGGTTCCTGGGCATGGACGTGTACGACGGAGCCTACGCAGCCCAGATTGGCACCGGCTTAGCGATCGACTAACAGATTGTCAAAGCCAATACCCCAGACGCTGCTGAACGTCTGGTCCGGCTCGATGCGCACCACGTCCGCGCCCGACCGAAACGCGTTCGGCGGGCAGGTCATCGGCTCGAGCGCGATGCCGCGCCGCTTACGGTCCTCGGCCAGCGTGTCGCCCGTAAACACCTGCAGGTACTTGAAGCTGGCGTCCAGCCACAGGCTGGCGATCGCGCCACTGTCCGCGGCATACAGCGCCACGCGCGCATGTCCCGCGGCGTCTCGGTCGAGGTCGGTGAAGCAGTGATCGATGCGCTGCTCGCCGATGCAGCGCGCAACGCGAAAGTCGAGTGAGCTGCCCGCGACCGAGCTGCGAACGCCGGTGGGCAGCATGCGCTCGTCGAGGTCGAGCACCTGCGCAGCGGGCACATGCAGCTGGGCCGAATCGATCAGCGGCGTGCCGACGGTGAGGTACGGATGAAAGCCCAGGCCGAACGGCAACGCGTCGGAACCAATGTTGTGGGCCGTGGTGCGCACGGTGAGGCCAGTCTCGCCCAGCTCGTACTCGATCTCGACGGACAGGGTGAAAGGATAGCCGGGTCGCGGATGGACCACGTGCCGCATCGTCACCGCGTGGTCGGCGCGGGAAGCGACGCTCCAACTCAGCCAGCGCGTCAGCCCATGGCTCGCGTTGCGCCGTCCGAGCTCGTCGACAGGCAGCTGCAGTGATCGACCGTCCCACGAGTACTGGCCATCGGCCAGACGATTCGGCCACGGCACCAGCGGCTGGCCACGGCCGCCATCGGCCATCCAATCGAGAGCGTACCCATCGAGCACCGCTCGGCCGTCGACCGAATACGCGCGCAAGCCGCCGCCTACCTCGACGACGACGGCTCGTTGCGGTCCATAGCGGAGCTCGACCTGCTGACCCGAGGGAGGCTCAGCGCTGGGCACTAAGCTTCTTGTACACGTATGCGCCGGCCGACCGCACCCGAGGGCACCACTGCCGAAGTGCAGCACGCCCTGGGCCGCGCCGGCTGCGCCGTCTGCCATCTGACCCAGCGGTCGGTCAATCGGTTCTTGAAGGCGCTCGCCTATGAGCAGGTCAATGACCTCGAGCTGCGCGCTGAGCTGCGCGCTTCGCGCGGTTTCTGTCCGGCGCATGCCCAGCGTTGGCTGCACCAGCCGGGCAACGTGCTCGGCACGGCGCTCATCTACGCCGATGCCATCACAGCTGCCTTGCGCGAGCTTTCAGAAGCGCCCGCGTCGCGCGGCATGCTGCCGGGCTTGTTCGGCGGGCGCAGTCGAGACATCGCCTGCGTGGCGTGTCGGTACCAGGTCGATGCTCAGGACCGCTACCTCGACGCGCTCCTGGAAGGCCTCGGCGCCGGCGGGCTGGCCGAAGCGCTGGCCCGCTCAGACGGGCTGTGTCTGCCGCATACGCGGCGAGGCGTGGAACTCGGTGGTCGGCGCGCTGAGCCGCTGCTGGCACGAGCGCGCGAAGTGGCCAAGCAGTTGCTGGCCGAGCTGGCCGAGGTCGCGCGCAAGGAGGACTACCGCTTCAAGGACGAGCCACGCACCGAGGCCGAACGCACTGTGCCGCGGCGGGCCGTGGCCTGGGCGGCGGGCCTGGACGGGCTTACATAGAATCCTGAGTTATGGCTGCATCGACGTTCGATCGATCGCTCGAGATCCTGGCGGCGACGCCCTCAGTGCTGGGCGCCGTCGTATCCCACCTGCCGCCGAGTGCGACGCGGCCGTCGAGTGAGGCCTGGTCGCCGGCCGAGGTGCTGGCGCACCTGCTGCACAGCGAAACCAAGGTCATGGGGCCGCGCATCAAGCGCGCCGTCGCCGAGGATGGGGTGCGCTATGAAGCGTCGCCCGCTGGGCAGCCCGAAGCCGGCGATGTTGGACAGATGCTCGACGAATGGTCGTCAGCGCGCGCCGCGAACCTCGAGTGGCTGCCCAAGGTGACGCCCGCGCAGCGCCAGCACGTGGTCCACCATCCGCGCTTCGGCGCGATCTCGGTCGATACCTACATCGCCGAGTGGGCGTACCACGACCTCGATCACGTACGCCAGATTCTGAGCGCCGTCTCCGCCGAGCTCTACCCGCACATCGGCACGTTCCAGTCGCTGTACACCCCGCCGAGTTAGCTGCGCGCGGCGAAGACCTCGGGGTTGACGAACGCTGGTAGCGGCTGGCGCTGGACGCCCGCCAGGACGTTCTCGGCGGCGATGCGCGCCATCTCGCCACGCGTGCGGTACGACGCCGAGGCGATGTGCGGTACGACCAGACAGTTCGGCAGCGTTAGCAGCGGGTGGTTGCCGGGCAGCGGCTCGGGTTCCGTGACGTCGAGCCCGGCGGCCGCGATCACGCCGTTCTTCAGCGCGTCGTACAGCGCCTGCGGATCGATCACCGGCCCGCGCGCGGCATTGATCAGCACCGCCGAGGACTTCATTTTGGCGAAGGCCGCGGCATTCATCAGATGGTGCGTCTCAGGCGTCAGATTGACATGAAGCGTCACGAAGTCCGACGAAGCCAGGAGCTCATCCATTTCGACGCGCCGCGCGCCAAGCCGCGCTTCTTCCTCCGGCGAGGCTGGGTACACGTCGTGGTACAGCACGGTCATATCGAACCCACGCGCTCGCTTGGCCACCTCACGCCCGATCCGGCCGAAGCCGACGATGCCCAGCGTCGCATGGTGCACATCTGGCCCGAGCAACAGCAGTGGCCCCCACGTCTTCCAGCGGTCCTGGCGCACATAGTCGTAGGCCTCGGGGATCCGCCGTGCCGACGCCATGAGCAGGGTGAAGGCGGCATCAGCCGTGGTCTCGGTTAGTACCCCGGGCGTATTACCAACGGCGACACCGCGGCGCGAGCACGCCTCGACGTCTACGTTGTCGTAGCCGACCGCATAGTTGGCCACGACTTTGAGCTGTGGCCCAGCACGATCGAGCAGCTCGTCGTCGACCCGATCGGTGAGCAACGACAGCAGCCCGTCGATGCCCTCGACGCGGCGCAGCAGCTCAGCCCGCTCGGGCGGCAGGTCCTCGGGCCAGATATCGGCATCAGTAGCGGCAGTCAACAGGTCGAGGCCTTCGGCCGGGATGCGTCGAGAGACGAACACGCGCGGCCGTGTTGCGGACGACATGCCGCTCATCGTAGACGACTCTGGATTTCCACCCGGCGCGACACCCTGACCGCGGGCAGCCGCACTAGCACTCGGCCGTTCGAGTAGTCCCAATCTCTGAAGGTCTGCCCGTCCAGGACGAGACCGGACGGCTCGTGCAAGCCACGCACATCCAGCTCGACCCGCTGGTAGCTGGGCTCGAACGCACCAACCGCCTCGTCCAGGTTCACAGTCACGCCACTGGTCGAGATGTCGCACGCGGCGCGTGAGCGCAGAAATTCGCCCTGCTGGTAGCCGAACCCATCGCCCGCGTCGTCATAGAGCGTGAATTCGCCCGGCTCGTCCTCGGCGGCAAAGATCAACCTCGTCAACGGGTCCGCAACCCGCTCGCCTTCATAGAGCAGCGGCGGCTGCAGAGGAACAGGCGTGTTGGCGCGCACGTACAGCGCCGGCTGGCCGAGTGGCGCGTGCGCCAGGATGTGCTTCGGCCCAGCGAAGCGCTCGCCCGTCCAGTAGTGGACCCACGTGCCGCGCGGGATGTACACGTGGCGGTGCTCAGTGCCCGGCCGTGCAATCGGCGCCACCAACAGCGCTGGACCCAGCAGGAACTGGTCGTCGGTCGCGAATGTAGTCACATCGTCGGGCCACTCGAAGAGCAGCGGCCGCAAGATCGGCGCACCGCTGCGCTGGGCCTCCTCGAACAGGCTGTACAGGTACGGGATGAGCCGTTGACGCAGCAGCAGCGAATCCTTGATCAGTGCTTCGTATCGCGGGCCGAAGGCCCATGGCTCCTGCGGGTGGGTATCCCACGCGGCGTGGTTGCGGCAGAACGGCTGAAAGATGCCGAACTCCGTCCAGCGCGCGAGCAGCTCGCCGGTTGCGTCGCCGGCGTACCCGCCGATGTCCACACCGACCCACGCGTACCCCGACAGCCCGAGGTTCTGGAGCTGGGGCATGCCCATGTACAGGTGCTCCCACCACGACGAGTTGTCGCCCGTCCAATGCAGGGCGTGCCGCTGGAGTCCGGCGAAGCCCGAACGCGAGATCACGAACGGACGCTTGTCCGGTCGCAGTCGCCGCATGCCGTCATGGGCAGCGCGGGCCATGAGCTGCCCGTACAGGTTGTGCATCTGCGCGTGTAGCTGCGCTTCGCCATCGCCATGATGCGCGACGTCCTCGGGAAACGTATTTGGCGACGGGACGAAGACAGTCGGCTCGTTCATGTCGCACCAGATGCCGGCCACGCCGGCCTCGAGCAGGACGCGCTGCAGATCTGCCCACCAATCACGCGTGCGCGGGTTGGTGAAGTCAGGAAAGGCACACATTCCAGGCCAGACCACGTTGTGGTACTCGTCGCCCATGAACGTCTTGCAGAACAGGCCCTGCTCGCGGCCGCCCTTGTAGACGTCGTATGTCTCGTCCACCTTCACACCCGGATCGACGATCGTGACCAGCTTGACGCCGAGTTCGGCGAGGTCGTCGACAAGGGCTTTGGGATCGGGAAAGCGCTCCTTGTTCCAGGTGAAGACGCGGTAACCGTCCATGTAGTCGATGTCGAGATACAGCGCGTCAAGCGGCAGCCCACGCTGGCGAAACGTGTGTGCCAGCTCGCGAATCTCGTCGGCCGAGCGGTAGCCCCAGCGACTCTGGTGATTGCCTAGTGCCCAGCGTGGCGGCAGCCAGATGCGCCCGGTCAGCTCGGTGAAGCGCTCGAGCACTTGCCTGGGCGTCGGGCCGGTGACGACGTAATAGATGAGTGGTCCGCCGTCGACGGCGAAGCCACAGCGCTCTGGGCCCTCGCTGGCCAGATCGAATTCGATGCGATACCCACTGTCGACGAACATGCCCCACGCCTGGCCCCGTTCGATGGCCAGCATGAACGGCACCGACGTGTACAAATTGTTGAGCGCTGCGGTGTGGCCGAGCGGTGGATCGACGTTCCAGAAGACCTGGTGGGAATCGGTCTTGTCGAGCCCACCCGTGCGCTCGCCGCAGCCGAAGTAGTGTGTCCCGGCCACGTGGCGCTTGTACACGCGGGCCGGAGCGCCGAGCGGGTCGACCACGGCGCCAATCGGGGCGAAGCCCATGCCCAGCTTCGGATCGTCGACGGCAATCTGCCGGCCGCTCGGGTCCTGAAAGCCAATGCGTAGCGGCTCCAAGCCCACCACTGCCGTGGCCGCGCTGGTCTGAATGGACGTGCCATCGGCCGACACGCGCACATCGAATGTTGGCCACTCTTCCTGGGCCACCGCCTCCGAGCGGAACTGGACCGGCCGCCCGTCGCCGAACAGCCCAACGCGAAAAAGGTCGGCCGCCAGAGCGCTGACGTCGATGGTCGACCGACCCGCTCGCAGCTGAACACCTGTATTCGTGCGCGCCACGAGCTGCGCGGCGCCGAGCGGCTCGAACGGCGGTGGCGCCAGCGCCGGCGCCGAGAACTGAAGAAAGTGCGTGCTGCGCCGCATCGCTATTACCGTAACCTCCGCAGCAATGCCGACCGTGCCCTCGCCTATTCCGCTGGCGCCGCAAGTGGGCCGCGTGCCGTCGATGCGCGTGCTGCTCGATGCCGAGCAGGAACGCCGCTTCGAACGCCTGATGGCCGATCTCGTCCTGATCGACATGCATCAGCATCCGATGGTCCTCACCGCGGACGCGAACGAGATGCCCAACTACTTCCGTGCCAACGCCTATACGTGGGGCTTCGAGGCGGTGTGCCACGGCGGCTGGACCACGGTCGCCACGGCCAACCTGTTGTCGTGTCTGGGCAAGGAGCCCGACGCCTCCTTCAGCCACTTCGGCGACCTGGTTGACGAGATCGGCATGATGCTCGCCGACATACACAAGCAGGAGGGCATCGCGAAGATCACGCGTACCCAGGACATCCTCGACGCCCAGCAACGTGGTGTAGTCGGTTGGCTGCCGACGGTCGAGCACCTGTCGATCGACCCGAAGCTGCACCAGGTCGACGTGCTGTATGGCATCGGCGTGCGCCTGGCCGGCCTGACCTATATGCGCAAGAGCGTCATCGGCGACGGCCAGTACGAGCGCACCGACTGCGGCCTGAGTGACTTCGGCATCGAAGTCGTGCAGCGTATGAACGACGTCGGCATGGCCATCGACCTGTCGCACGCTGGGACGCAGACTGCCCTGGAAACGATCGAGCGGTCTCAGGTGCCGGTCCTGTTCAGCCACAACGCGGCGCACACGATCCGCCCAACACCGCGCTCGCGCTTCGACCACGAGCTGCAAGCCTGCGCGGCCAAAGGTGGTCTACTGTGCGTCACCGCCGTACCCAATTCGCTCAGCGACGACCCGCGCCAGGACATCAACTGCGTCCTCGATCACTACGACTACTTCGTCAAACTGGTCGGCGTCGATCACGTCGGGATCGGGACCGACACCCAGATTGGTGACCACGTTGGCTTTCACCGCGTGCTGCTGGGACGCAATGCGCCCGCGTCGCTGCCGGCGCCATACCTGGACGGGCTGGAGTCGCCCGCCGATGGCTCGAACATCGTGCGCGGATTGATCGCGCGCGGCTATTCGGACGAGGACATTCGCAAGATCGCCGGCCAGAACGCGCTCGATTTCCTGCGGCGCACGATCGGGTGAGCCTCGAGCTGGCCATTCGCGGCGGCCTGCTCGGTGGGCTCTCCGAGGTGGTCGACCTGGGCATTGACCAGGGTCGCATCGTCCAGATTGGTGGCTCGTTTGACGCGCAACGAGAAATAGACGCGCGCGGCAACTTGGTGCTCCCTGGCGGCGTCGATGCGCACGTGCATCTGTCGAATCCACCGCGGCGCGAGGGTGAGCCAGCGTGGGTCGACGACTTCACCAGTGGCTCGGCGGCGGCGCTCGCGGGTGGCATCACCACCCTCGGCAACATGTCGTTTCCGCTGCCAGATGAGCTTCCGCTCGCGACGCTCGAGCGCGAGACCGCTTTGGCAGAGTCGCAAGCAATCGCCGATGTCTTCGTACACCCGGTCCTTGGGTCCGTCTCGCGCGATTTGTTGGCCGAACTCCCGCGCCTGGTCGACCACGGCTGCAGCAGCATCAAGATCTTCTTACCCAACCCACGCTTCGACGCCGCGGTCGGTGCCTACGTGCAAGCCATCCGCGTGGCCGGCGCCAACGGCCTGATCAGCATGCTGCACTGCGAGGACCAGACCCTGATCGACCACGCTGTGGGTCTGTTAGTGGAGGCAGGGCAAACGTCGCTGCGCTATTTCGGCGCCAGCCGGCCTGTTCTGGCCGAGGTCGTCGCCACCCAGCGCGCCGTCGCGTTCGCCGAGGCCACCGGCTCGCCTGTCTACATCGTCCACCTGTCCAGCCAGCGTGCCCTGGCAGTGTGTATCGATGCCCGTGCCCGCGGTGTGCCCGTCTACGTTGAAACGCGCCCCCTGTACTTGCATCTCACGGAAGAGCGCTTTCTCGAGGACGAGTGCGGTCGCTACGTGGGTCAGCCGCCCTTGCGCACCGCGGCCGACGTTGCGGCGCTCTGGGCCGGCCTCAGCGCAGGTGCCATCAGCACCGTGTGCACCGACCATGCACCGTGGTCCCTCGCCGCCAAGCTCGACCCGTCATTGAGTGTGTCGAACCTGCGGCCAGGCGTGGAAAACCTCCAACTGATGCTGCCCATGCTGTACTCCGAAGGCGTTCGGACTGGCCGGCTGTCACTCGGACGCCTGGTCGAGCTCACGTCCACCAACGCCGCCCGTCTCTTCGGCCTGTATCCACGCAAAGGCAGCCTGGCCGTGGGCAGCGACGCCGACATCGTGGTCTTTGATCCCGATCTCACCCGCACGGTCAGCGCGGACATGCTGCACTCGAACGCGGACTACTCAGTCTACGAAGGCTGGCAAGTCACCGGCTGGCCCGTGGTGACCATCCGCCGCGGTTCGGTTGTGTTCGCCGACGGCGAGGTCGTGGGTGCCGCTGGCTCAGGCAGTGTCCTGGCCTGCGGACCAGCCGGACGCCTGTAACGAGGGTCATCCCGAGCTTTCTAGGTGCCATCCCGTGCTCGGGGAGTGTGGTGCCAGCCGTAGAAGGGAGATCTCGCCTGTCTGACATTCGCTGACTAGCGCGCGTCGAAACGTTCCCAGCTCACGAAGTCCCGTGTTGGCTTCCGACCGATCGGCACCGTGGTGTTGCCCGGCTGCTCGAGGCTGCGCCGCAGCGCGCGCTCGTCCGCCGGATAGCCCAGCGAGATCGTCGTGCGCAGGCCACGTTCGCTTGGCACGCCGAGCAGGTCCTTGGCGCGGCGGACGTTGTCGTCGGGCTGCAGGGTGCCGATACACGAGCCGAGCCCGTGCGCCCACGCCGCGAGCATGACGGTTTGCGCCAGCCGGCCTTCGTCGAGCCCACGCTTGTCGTCGTCCATGACCAGCGCGATGGCCGCCTGGGCGCCGGCCAGATGGCCCGCGAATGTGCCGCACTCGGCCAGCTGCTTCAGCATCTGCGCGTCTTTGATCACGATGATCTCCCACGGCTGGGTGTTCTTGGACGACCCCGTCCAGCGCGCCGTCTCCACGATGTCCTTGAGCACCTCGTCGGTGATCGGCTGCGCCGAGAACCGACGCACCGACCGCACCGACCTGACAAACTTGCTGCGCTCAAACTCTTGTTGCACGGGCCTATTGTGGGCACACCGCCTGCAACGCTGTCCCGTCATGCGCCGCAAGCTGAAACCCATCAACCTCGCCCACGCGACCGCCCAGCTCACGCCCAACCGAGGCGGCGACTACGTCACCGACGACGCCCTCTCGCTACGCAACACGCAAAGCAACCACGGCACCACCGGCAACGGCCCCGACGAAGACCGCGCCGACGCCGACGACTACAAAGTCAAAGGCCAATCCCGCCCCCAGTAGAAGTGCCCTAACGTTTGTAAGCGATCGCTTTTCCGGGTCGGGGAAGCTAAAGAACACGAGTGCTCCCGACCCGGAGATGTGATCGTCCAGAACGCCAAGGCCGACCTCATTTCAAACCACGCGAGCCAGGCTGTCCGTAGAACAACTACGGGAGGCACGGTCTCCCGAACTCAGCACGAGAGAGGGACCTGTGAAGCTGAGCATGGGACGACTCGGACTGGTTCTGTTGGCGACCGGGCTATTGACAATTGGCGCCTCAGCGGTGGGCGTCGCCTACGCGCAGACCGCGGCGACTGTGGTCATGACCGAGTTCCAGTTCAATCCGGCGAACATGGTGGTTTCGGCCGGCGCGTCGCGCTGGACACTCCAGAATGGCGGGCAATTCCCGCACAACGTGCACATCGAAGGCAACGGCGTCTCGATGGACGTCAAGACCGACGGCCCGGTGGCAAGCGGCCAGAACTTCACCGGCACGGTCAACCTGCAACCAGGCCGCTACGACGTCTGGTGCCCAGTCGGCATGCACCGACAGAACGGCATGGTCGGCGTGCTGACCGTTGCGGGCGCCGCCGCGGGCGGTGCTGCCCAGGTGCCCGGCGCACTGCCGCGCACTGGTGACGCGGACTCCATCTTGCCCTTCGGCGCCGCGGGCCTCCTCGTCGGCCTGAGCCTGCTGGGCGCAGGCGTGCTGATCCGCCGCCGCGCGGCATAACCAGCACCGCGGCCCGGCCAAGCGTCCGGCAGGCGCCGGTTATACTGCGCCCGCCGGATGCCTTCGCGCCGCCCATTCGCCAGCCGCGGCTACGCGCGGCGCAGGTCGCCCTACGCGGGCGATAGTCTCCGCCTCCCGACGGGCGCGCTGGCCCTGCTCGCGGTCGTCGCGCTGATCGGTGGAGTAGCGTTCTGGGCACGCGACAAGCTGCCCGTGGCAGTCGGTCCACTCGACGCCCAACGGCCACCAGCAGCGCGCCTGGTGCTGGCTACCTCGACCCCCGCGCCGGCTGAGGTCGGCAAGCCGATGCAAGAGCTGAACTTGGCCCAGACCGTGCCGACCGCTCCATCAACCGCCACCCCAACGAAAGCGCCGACGCCGATGCCCACGCTGCGCCAATGGGATGCCGCGGCGGACGGCATCGACATCGACCCGGTGCTGGTCGGCCAGCTCGATCAAGCGTTGATGGGCATCGAGGGCACCGTGAGCATCGCGGTCAAAGATCTGGGCAGCGGCCGCGGCGCCGTCCTCGACGGCTCACGCGAAATGGAGGCGGCCAGCCTCTTCAAGCTGACGGTCATGTATGCGGTCTTCGACGCCGGCCTGTCGTTCGGCGAGCCGCTGCCCGTCACTGACCAGGCGCTGTCCTTCGACGCGGGCACGATGGAGCTCGCCTCGAACGCCGGCGAAACGCTGAGCGTGGCTGAATCGCTCGAGCGCATGGTGACCATCAGCGACAACGCCTCGGCGATCATGCTCGGCAGCCGCGTCGGCGCCGGGCGCATCACGCGCGACATCGCCGCGCTGGGCATGGACACGACGCACTACAGCCTCGAGCGCATGACAACCTCGGCGCTGGACATGGTCGCATTGCTCGAGCCGGTTGCACGCGGCGACGCCGTGTCGCCGAATGCGAGCGCCGAGATGGTGCACTTGCTGTTGCGCCAGCGGGTCAACGATCGCCTGCCACGGCTGCTGCCGAACGACGCACGCGTGGCGCACAAGACGGGCAATTTGCCCGGCGTCGTCAACGACGTCGGCATCATCTATGGCCCGACCAGCACCGTCGCCGTGGCGGCGCTGGTGTCCGATACGTCGAACGAAGCCGCGGCGGCGGCCGCGATCGCGCGTGTGGCGCTAGTCGCACACACCTACTTCGAGGCGCTGCCGACCGACCCCACTCGACCCCGCATCCCGCCCCAGCCCCAGCGCGCCGTGCCGCCCACCTGGCGCGAGCCGAAGCCGACCATGACGCCCGCGCCAACCCCTGAACCGGAGCCCGAGCCCACCGCCACGCCGCAGCCAACCGTCGCACCGCCGACACTCGTGCCAGCCGCCGTCATCAGTGCGCCCACCGCACGCCCCAATCAGCCCGCCACGACGCCCACGGTCCCGGCAACCACCGCCGCGACACGCGCACCCACAACGGCACCCGCCGCTACGCCTTCGCCAACGCAACGCCGCTAAGGCAAGCCCACAGCCAGCGGAGTCCAGGGACGTCGGGGAGCGGGGTCCAGGGGCAGCGCCCCTGGGGAGCGAGCCCGCAGGCTTGCGACTTCCAAATACTCGTGACAAGCCGATCGCTGCAAGGCCTCAGCCAGGGTCGCGCAGACGCGAGATTTCAGCCAGTAGCACGCCGATGCGCGAGCGTAAGCTCTCGTTCTGTCGCGCCATGCGAAACCAGCGCGCTTCCCAGTCGCGCAGCCGGGCTGAGATGAAGCGCGCCAGGCGCGCCCAGCCGGCGCGAAAGCCGGCCGCGGCATCGGCGCTCGGATTGACCGCCAACCATCGCGCGAGCTCGTGCTCGCAATTGGGATTCTGATTCGGGCCAGGCGAATACACGACGAACTGGCCCATATTGGACAGGCGCAAGCGCAGCGCTTCGAGCTCATCTTCGAGCTCGAGACAATGTGGGCAGCGGGCCACGCCACAGAGTATAGAATATATGTTCTATAGGCGTGTGGCCGGGCGTGGTGTTCTACTGGTGCAGCAGAAGGAGATTTAACCCAAATGGCGTTAGCGGCGTCTTCGGCCAGTCTGCCGGATCGAATGATGCGGGCAGCGCGCTTGAATGTTCCCCTGTACGAGGAGGTTGAAGCCGACACGACGGCGACTACCCAGGCCTTGACGGTCGTGGTCATCGTCGCCCTGGCGTCGGGCATTGGCAGCGGCATTGCCGCGTCGATGAATCAGGCCGGCGGCAATTTTATCGGCAGCCTCATCGGCGGCATCATCAGCGCACTGATCGGCTGGGCGGTCTGGTCGTTCGTGATCTACTTCGTCGGGACGCGGTTCTTCGGCGGCACCGCAACCTACGGCGAGCTGCTGCGCACCCTCGGCTATGCCGAGAGCCCGGGCGTGCTGTCGATTCTCGCCTTCATCCCGGTCCTTGGCCCGATCGTCGGCGCCGTGGCCGGTATCTGGGTGCTCGTGGCCAGCTTCATCGCCACGCGCCAGGCGCTCGACATCAGCAACGGCAAGACGGTCGGCACGATCATCGTCGCCATCATCGCTTTGATCATCGTGCTGGCGCTGATTAGCATCGTGCTGGCAGCGATTGGCCTCGGCGCAATGGCCGGCGCCGGGCTGCTCGGGAGGCCCTGAGGCCAGCCTGCGCACGTTGTGACGCCGCGCGAGTTCTGTCAAGAACAACTCTTGCTGCTGGGCGACGAGGAGCTGCTGCCCGCCGCCCAGGCAGCAACACTCGAGATCCTGCATTCCACGATCATGAACGACCCGGACGGGCCGACCTTCGAAGCACGGCTCAAGGTGCTGGCGACCGCCGACGATGCCGACGGTCGGTCCGTGGCCGCGGCCGGTCGCGTCGCCAAAGTGTTGCTCGTCGCCTGGCAGGAGGCTCAGCCCGGGTAGATCGCGCGCGCCTCCATCTGTGGCTCGGGCTGCGCGAGCCGGACCAGGTGGACAATGGCGTCCAGATGCTTGTGCACGCGCTGGTCGTCGATGCCCGCTGGCACATACGTGACGTACAGGGCACGCGTCGACGTGGGCAGCAGCCGCGTGCGCTGATCTGGCCCGCTAAGCACCGCTGAGATCACGCCGAGGGCGTCGCGCATGACCATATCGCCGGGCTTGAGCGCGACCTCGCGGCCGCTGATGCTGACGAACCGTTCCCCTTCGCGTGCCGCGTCGATCGCTACGTCGCCCGCCACCACATCCGCATCGTGCCCCGCGGTCAGCAGCAGATGGTCGATCTCGGCGGCGAACATCGCCGTCACCAGCGCGCCACCTGGACTGCGCAGCTCGCGGCCCTTGAGCACGACGGACTCCAACTGGCCGAGCAGGTGGTAGGTCTGACCGAACCGGCGGTAGTGCTGCTGGTAGGCGCGGATCGTCGGCAACTCTGCAAGCTGCGCCCGATCGAACCCCGCGTAGCGCTCACGCAGCGTCCCAGCCATCCCCGCCAGCTGACTAGCCAGCGGCTCACTGCCTACAACGTTCTCCGCATTCGCGACGAGCAGCGTCCCAACACGCGCGCCGGGAAACGCCAGCGGCCAGGCGTCTGAGACGGTGCAGCGCATGCGCGCTACCCACGCCCCGCTTTTCGGCCCTGCATGCAACGTCTCACCCCAGCGGCTCGGGGTTTATGCTCGCATACAGTGGCCCAACGCAAACGCGCCACGCTCCTGCACACGGAACAGCTCGAGCGCGCGTACCGCTGGATGTTGACCGCTCGGCGCATCGACGAAAAGCTGTGGCAGCTGCGTCGCCAGGGCAAGGGCCACTTCGTCGTCTCACCGGCCGGCCACGAGGCGATCGGCGCCGCGGCCGGACTCGCCGTCGATCTCGAGCAGGACTTTCTGGCACCCCACTATCGCGACATGACCGCCTGCCTGGCCTGGGGCCTCACCACGCGCGAGGTCATGGCCCACTATTTCGGTCGCGCCGCCGACCCATGTACCGGCGGGCGCCAGCCATTTGCGCACTGGGGATCACGCGAACGACGCATCATCTCGCAGGAAGGGCCGCAGCCCAATGTCGTGAGCCACGCCGTCGGCGTGGCCTACGCCAGCCGCCAGCTAGGCACGCCGGCCGTGGTGTGGATCGCCTTCGGCGATGGCGGCGCCCAGAAGGGCGAAGTCCACGAATCGATGAATTTCGCGGCCATTCACAAGTTGCCAGTCGTCTTCTGCGTCGAAAACAACCTCTATACGCAGTCGGTGCCACTGCGGCTCGAATCGTCGGTGACCGATCTGTCGACGCGCGCCGCGGGCTACGGCATGCCCGGCGTGTCGGTTGACGGTATGGACGTAGCAGCGGTCTACGCGGTGGCCAAATCTGCCGTCGAGCGCGCTCGATCCGGCGGCGGGCCGAGCCTGGTCGAGGCGCGCACGTATCGCTACATGCCCAACACGTCGAACGACGACGACACACGCTATCGCGAGCGCTCCGAAGTGGAGCAGTGGCGCCAACGCGATCCAGTGGTGTTGGTGCGGACCGCGTTGATCCAGCACAAGCTGGCCGGGTTAGACGAGTTGGAGCAGCAGATCGGCGATGAGGTCGCCGAGGCCGCGGCATGGGCCGAAGCGCAGCCAGACGCGCCGCCGCTCGACGCGTTGCGCCATACGTGGGCCGAGCTCGACGTCGCGGCGCCCGCGTGGGCTACTGGCTAGTCAGCCGTCTGAGCGGGCGTAGCGCGATCGGTGGCCATCGCCTGGCGCAGGCTCGCGAACAGCTCATCGGCGTCGAATGGCTTGGCGATGATGCCAGCGAGTCCGAACTCGGACTTATCGAGCAGTTGTTGCCAGCGCCGCGGCACCATCAAGATCAGCCGCACGCGATGCGTCAGCTCCAGCAGATGATGCCGATGCTCGTCTGCGAGCAACCCCTCCATGCTCTGCCAGGCGACCAGGGCAACGTTGTGGTCAGCGCGTGCACCGCTCAGTACTTGCTCGAGCGAGTCGCATGGCTCGACTTCAAAATCCTCTGCGGTAAGGACGTCGGTAATGGCGCGCCGCAGGCCACTATTTGGCTCGAGCAAATAGACACGCGGGCGTGCGTCCTCAGGGTGAATCGCAGTCAGCATGGCCCTTGGCCAACTGTACCCCTGGCTACGCGGATCCAAACATGCACTCCTGCACATATGCTCCCGTCCGCGTCGCCAGAATCTACCTTCCCAACACCGCAAGCTTGACCTGGACGTAGCCGCACTTACCGAGCTGTGGCCGACGCCTACGCTACGCTTGTAGCGTGCCCTTGGCGTCGCTGTTCGATCTCGTCGTCGACTTCCTGACCGAGGACGGCTGGTCGCCGGAGCCGGTGCCCGGCGAGCACATGGCGCGCATCCGGGCGCGCGGCGAAAGCGGTGAGTGGCCTGCCTTCAGCGCAACGCGCGAGGCCGAGCAACAAGTCGTCGTGTATTCGACCTGCCTCAACGCTCCGGAGCCACGCCGCGCGGAAACGATGGAATTCATCACCCGCGCCAACTACGGTCTGGTGATCGGCAACTTCGAGCTCGACCTGGATGACGGCGAGGTCCGCTACAAGACCAGCATCGACATCAAGGGCGACCGGCTCAGCCCGGCCCTGCTGCGACAACTGATCTGGGACAACATCGCCGTCACCGACAAATATCTGCCTGGTCTGCGCCAGGTCGTCGAGTCAGGCGAGACCGCCGTTCGAGCGCTGGCCAAAATCGAGTCGGACCACAGTGGCCAGAACGGCCATCACCATCAGTGGCCCGACTGATCGACGGCTCCGGTCGCGGCTGACGCTGGCTTTTCAAGCTGTTTCCAAGCAAGAAGCCGTACGGTTCGGGGCATGCTCAAGCAGTGCCTGACTGCCGCATGTCTTGCCGGGACGCTCGTCCTGACGGCATGCGGTGCTGCCTCGACGACTCAACCCAGCGCCCCCGCGCCGCCCGCGGCCGTACCGCAGGGACAGGCCACGGTCGCCGTCACATCCGTCGCGACTACCGCACCAGCGGCAGTGGCCGGGCCAACCGTCGCTGCGACCACGCCACCGGCAGCCACCACCGCAGCGGCTGCCACCACCGCCCCAGCCGCCGCGGCCGGCAGCACCCAGATGACTAAGCTCGTCCTCGATGGCGCCCAGAGCCAGGCCAGTTATCGCGCCCGCGAAACCCTCGTCGGCCGCCAGCTGCCGAGCGAAGCCGTCGGCACCAGCAAGAAGGTCACCGGCACCATCGTGCTCGATGCAACGGGCGACCCGATTGACGAGCAGTCCAAGATCACCGTCGACCTGTCCGCGCTCCAAAGCGACGAAAGCCGCCGCGACAACTTCATCAAAGGCGACACGCTCCAGACCCGCCAGTTTCCGATGGCCACCTTCGTGCCCAAGAGCATCCAGGGCCTCTCTTCGCCACTGCCCACCTCGGGCTCGGCGACATTTCAGCTCTTGGGCGACCTCACGGTCCACGGCGTAACCAGGCCGGTGACCTGGGATGTCACGGCGACCTTCGCCGACGGCGGACTGACCGGTAATGCCACGACGACGGTCCAGATCACCGACTTCGGCATGACCCCGCCCAAGGCCGGTCCGGTCTTGAGCATCGAGGATCAGCTCAAGCTGGAGCTCGTGTTCGCCGCCGCGCGCTCGTCCTGATTGACGTTCAGGTGCTTTTCCATCCGCTCGCGCTGGATCTCGTCGACGATAACTGACAGCGAAGCGACAAAGGGTACCGCCATCAACGCGCCCGGTATGCCCAGCAGCTCGCCGCCGGCCAGGATCGCCAGCATGACCGCGACCGGATGCAGATCGACCGCGCGCGACATCACGCGCGGCACGATCAAGTTGTTTTCGAGCTGTTGGATGACCACCGCTGCGATCAACGCCAGCACGCCTTGCGTGGGTGACGAGAGAAAACCGACCACGATGAGTGGAATCGCGGCCACAATCGGCCCCAGGTTCGGGATCAGCTCGCCAACGGCTGAGATCAGCGCCAGGGCGCCGGCGTAGGGCAAGCCCAACACCAGCGCGGCGATCCAGGTCATGACGCCGATGATCACGCCCAAGAGTGCTTCGCCGCGAGCCCAGGCGCCGAGGCGGACACCAATGCGCTCGGTGACGAGGAGCGCCTGCGCGTGCCGGTCGAACGGTAGGAACGTGATCAGGTAATGCCGGATCCGGTCGCCGTCGATCGTCAGGTACAGCGCCAGGATCAGCGTGAAGACCAGGTACAACAGCCCGGTCACGAGGCCCGTCGCGACCACCAGCAAGCGCGACGCCTGACCGAGCAGCGCCACGGCACCGCCCAGCGCGGTCTGCAACGATGGCAGCGCCCCGCTGATGCGGCCGGCCAGCTCCGGATTCGCCGTCGCCGCGTCGGCCAGCAGCTGCTCGGCCTGCGCGACGTAGGTGGGCGCGTTGTTGGCTAGCGCGCGCACATCCGGCCCGACCGTGGCGAGGACGATCACAATCCCTAGCGCCAGTACCAACAGACCGCCCAGGAACACCAGCAGCGCGGCCAGACCGCGCCCAGGTCGCCAGCGCCAGCGCTTGACCATGCGCGATACCGTCAGCCCGTCCACGAGCGGATTGGCCGCCGCCGCCAGCAGCACCGCCAGCGCCAGCTGCACGATGACTGCCTGTAGCTGGAACAGCAGCATGCCCAGCGCCACGAGCAAAAAGGACAGCACGATCCCGCGCAGTACCACGCGCCACGCCGCCGCCTCGGTCACCGCGTTACGCGCCTCACCAGATCAGCTCGCGCACGCGGCCCGGCTCCGACTGCCAACGCCACCCGGCGTAGCCGTCCCTCCTGGAGGTCCAAAAGCGCCCAAGGCGGAACCCGTGTTGGGACGCATGGCGCCAGCCGCTAGTACGGGAGCCAATGCCGGTCTTCGATCAGGCCTCTGATGTACGCCATCTGGCCTACGTGCTGCAGGCAGTCGGAGATGACACTGACCAGGCGCACGCCGACGGTCACCGGCGTTTGCCACTGCGGCTCATCTAGCACCCGATCCAGATCCTCCGCCTCGAGCTTGCTGACGTACTCCACGGTGCGCCCGTGCACCACACGAAAATAGTCCAGCAGCACATCGGGACCGTCAGGCTGGATCGCGGCGACCTGGGCGGCCGAATAACCAAAACCCGTGTCATGCCCATCGGCCGGCTTGCCGAACTGCGCATGCCACCCGTCGGCCACCCAGGCCTGCGGCCGGCCAGCCAGGTCCGACACATGGTCGTCCTGCGTGCGCGTGAGATGCCACGCCAACCACGCAATTGAGTTGGCTTCCGGTCGAGGCAGAAACGCGAGGTGCTCGGCGCTCAGCCCCTCGAGCGTTTGACGGACCTCTTCGTCGATCCGGCCAAAGGTATCGAGCAGAACGTCCCGTACGTGCATGACCCTTCCTCATACCATGGCGCGCATGGACAGTGCGCGACTGGCGATGCCACTCGGCGAGGCGATCTTCACCCTGCGCTCGATTCGTCGCTTTCGGCCCGACCCCATTCCGATGGATGACCTGCGCCTGATCGTCGAGGCGGCGGTACGTGCCCCGAACGGCGGCAAT
The DNA here is from genome assembly GCA_036506475.1 of Chloroflexota bacterium. Taxonomy (GTDB): domain Bacteria; phylum Chloroflexota; class UBA6077; order UBA6077; family CF-72; genus CF-72. Next base: position 5,359 of record DASXRR010000057.1, on the reverse strand, counting down.
CGCCAGACCGCGCGCTTCATGATCCTCACCGACCCTCCTCTGATCCGGCAATTTGGAAGGCTGTATCACGAGGCCTGGTGGGCCAAACGGCGCGACGAAGGCCAACCCTGGACGAGCCGCGAGCAGATTCCCGAGGAGAACAAGACTTCGCGCTCAGCCGCGCTCCTGGCCGACGAGATCAAAGACGCGCCAGCGATCGTGCTGGCCTTCACCACCGGCAAAGGCCAGGCCAGCTCGGTCATTCCAGCCGTCGAGAACCTCATGCTGGCCGCGCGTGCGCTCGGCATCGGCTCCGTGCCCACGACTCTCCACGCCACAGTCCTGGAGCGCGTCTACGAGCTGCTCAACATACCGGCCGACATGGAGTTCCACCTGTGCATTCCACTCGGCTACCCGCGCGGCAAATTCGGCCCGACCAATCGCCGCCCTACCTCGGAAGTGACCTATCACAACAACTGGTCCACGCCCGTCCCCTGGTCTGACTGAACAGAGCGCCAGGACCAAGGGTTTCCACTAGCAGGATCCAACCGCCCTCGACGCTACGATGCTCGCGTGCCGGGAGCCAGCTCCGCACTGGCGCTTCTGGCCGAGGCCGGTGAGGCGCTCTCGGCCGCGCCCGAACCCGCGGACGTACTCGACAGCCTGGCGGCCAAAGCATCGACGTTCCTCGGTGCCCAGTGCACCATCTCTATCACCACCCACGACACCACCATGGCCCAGGAGTCCCTGGCCTTCCCGATCCGCGCCAGCGGCCGCCTGTTCGGCAGGCTGACCATTGCCAACCCCGAACACAATCGGCGCTACACCGTTGACGACGTCCACTTCGCCATCGTGCTCGCCGATCGCGTCGCGAGCGCGCTGGAAAATAAACGCTTGCGCCAGGTGCTCCAGGACCGCGGAGCAGATGTGCCACCATCCTCATGACGGTCGAAGATGGCGTTCGAATACCGCTACCGCGTCACCCGCGACGGCGTGCAAGTCGGCTGGGCTGAAGCCGAGTTCCACGGCGCCGCGACCTGGCAGGTCGATCATCCCGCGTTCGTCGATCCCGGCGATCCGCGCACCATCGAACGCCTGGACGCCGCCCTGTACGCCGCTGGCTTCGAGCTCGTCCCGGACGAGTAACTCCCCCACTCCCCACTCCCCACTCCCCACTCCCCACTCCCCTGAACACCGTCGGGTACCGTGTGAACATGGCGCACATGCTCATCGGCGGAGAGATGGTCGGCTCGAGCTCGGGCACCATCTACCAGGTCTGCAATCCGGCCAGCGGCGAAGTCGTCGACAGCGTCCCGAAGGGCACGGCCGCCGACGTCCAGCAAGCCGTGGCCGCCGCCGAACAGGCCTTCATGGCCCTCGCCGAAACGTCCGCCGAAGACCGCGGCGCTGCCCTGTTCGACGCCTGTGAGCGCATCAAAGCCAATGCTGCCGAGATCGCCCAACTCCTGACCGCCGAACAAGGCAAAACCCTCTTCGAAGCCAATCTGGAGATCCACCATCTCATCCATGGCCTGGAGTTCTATGCCGGCCTGGCCTCGAAGGTCAGAGGCAGCTACGTCCCACTGCCGCAGAAGGGCGCGTTCGGCCTGGTTGTACGCCAGCCAATCGGCGTGTGTGGCGCCATCATCCCGTGGAATTTCCCGCTCACGCTGATGGGCACCAAGGTCGGACCGGCGCTCGCGGCTGGCAATAGCGTCGTCGTCAAACCAGCCTCGACCACGCCGCTGGCGACGCTGCGCACGGTGCAGCTGATCCAGGAGGCGACCTTCGCCGGGGGTAAGAAACAGCTCCCGCCTGGCAGCGTCAACGTCGTCACCGGCCCCGGCAGCGAGGTCGGCGAGGAGCTGCTGAGAAATCCGCGCGTCCCGCGCATCGCCTTCACCGGCTCGACAGAGGTCGGTCGCCACGTCATGTCCGTGGCCGCGCCACTGATCAAGCGCGTCACGCTCGAGCTCGGCGGCAGTGACCCGATGATCGTCTGTGCCGACGCCGACGTTGACGCCGCGGCCAAAATGGCAGACGTCGGCCGCTTTTTCAATTGTGGCCAGATGTGCCTGGGCGTAAAGCGCGTATTCGTGCACGAGTCGGTCTATGACACCTTCGTCAGTCAGTTGCGCGCCATCCTCGAGAAGAAAACCGTTGGACCTGGCATGGAGCGTACGTCGCGTATGGGTCCGCTCCACCTCGCCTACCAGCGCGACGAAATCGAATCGCAAGTGGAGGATGCGCGCGCCCGCGGCGCACGCGTGGCACTCGGCGGCACGCGGCCCGAGGGCGACGGCTTCGCCAATGGTCATTTCTACCTGCCAACGCTGATCGAAGATGCGCCGCTGGACTCACGCGTCGTCAAAGAGGAAGTGTTCGGCCCCGTCCTACCGGTCTTTCGGTTCTCCGATCTCGACCAGGCCATCGACATGGCCAACGACACCATCTACGGTCTGGGCGGCTCGATCTGGACGCGCGACCTGGTCGCCGCGAACAAGGCGATCGACAAGCTCCAGGTCGGCAACATCTGGGTCAATTCGCTCCATTACGGCTATGACGAGCTGCCCTTTGGTGGCGTCAAAGCCTCCGGAGTGGGCCGCGAGCACGGTCCGGAGGCGCTCGACTATTACCTCGAACCTAAAGGTGTGGTCATCGCCGGACTGGCCTGACACAACCCGCTACACACATTGACGGTCACCGGACCCGCGGCGCGCAGCGCACCCGCTGAGTTAGCGGCCAGCGCCACGCTCGCCGCGCAGCGTCATGCACGTGCTGCTCGCGCGCGCCACCAGTTTGCCCGCGTCGTCGACCACATCGCACTCGGTCAAGCCGACCGTTCGGCCGGCCTGGACCACGCGCGCCGTCGCCACCAATCGCCCCTGCCATACCGGCCGCAGGAAGTTGATCTTGAGCTCGAGCGTGGCAAACGTCTCGCCGTCTTCGAGCTGGGCGGCGTAAACCATGCCCATCGCCGTGTCGGCCAGCGTGGCCAGCACGCCGCCATGCACTGTGCCCATCGGATTGGCGTGCTTGCTCGGCTCGGCGTCCATCTCGAATACCGCCTGGTCAGCGTCGACCGACACCGGCCGAAAGCCGATGAGCTCGGCAATGGGCGGGGGCGTCGCTTCACCGCGTCCCAGGCGGGTGACGAAATCGCGCAGTGAGGCGAGTCCGTTTTGCATCGCAACCCACTCTACACGAGTCAGTTGCTGAGAGCAACCCACTGTGGTACAGTCGCGCCGGAGCGCGCATGACCGACTACCTGCTCGCCGATCGCCACGCGTGCTCGGTCGCGCGCGCCATTGACGCGCTCGGCGATACGTGGAGTCTGCTCGTGCTGCGCGAAATGTTCCTCGGCGCGCATCGCTTCGATCAGCTCCAGGAGCACCTGGGCATCGCCCGCAACATCCTCGCCGCGCGCTTGCGGCGGCTCGTCGATGGCGGCATCCTCGAAAAGCGTCAGTATGCCGAGCACCCACCCCGCTTCGAGTACCACCTCACGGCCAAGGGCATTGACCTCTATCCGGTCATCATCGCCCTGATGCAATGGGGTGACCGCTACGTGGCCGACGCGCCCGGCGGGCCAATCGTGCTCGAGCACAAGGTGTGCGGCCACCTGACCAGCCTCGTCGCCGCGTGCGCCGAGTGCGGCGCGCCCGTCACCGCGCGCGAGATGCGCGCCCGCCGCCGCGCCGGCTAGCTCAGCGCAAGCCGCATCGCGGCTCAGCTCGAGATGCGCCTACAGTGCACGCCATGAGCAGCGATGCATTTCAGCATTTCGTCCACCACCTCATCGAGTGGGAGCGAAACCGCGGCGCGCTTGTGCCCAAGCCGATCACCGAGGATGAGCACCTCCAACAGGCGTCGCTCGAGGACCGCATCGCCGGCTTGATCACTGACTTCGCCGGCTCGATGCGCTTCGTGTATATCCACCTGGCCTGGTTCGTCGTGTGGATCGTGGTCAACGCCGGGCTGCTGATCGCCGCCGGCCTGGGCCTTGGGCCATTTGACCCATTTCCGTTCGGGCTGCTCACGCTGGTCGTCTCGCTCGAAGCGATCTTCCTATCCACATTCGTGATGATCGCCCAGAATCGCCAGGCCGACATCGCCGATCGGCGCGCCCAGGCCGACTATGACGTCAACGTCCGCGCCGAAGCCGAAATCGCCCGCCTGACCAAAATGGTCGCCATGCTGCTCGAGAAAGAGCTCACTCCGCCACCGCCGCAATGAGCACAAACAACGGAATCCGCTGCCGCCGACGGAACTCGTCCTCGGACTCGATGAACGCCCGCGTCGGTCCGGGCTCGCGCAGCGTCTCCAATCGGAACCCTGCCGTCTGGACCAGGCGCACGTACTCCTCCACCGTGCGGTGGAACTTGACCACGCGCGCACCGAGCCAATCCGTTTCCCGTCGCCCGGTCACGAAGTAGTCATCCACGACCCACTCCTGGCGCTGGCCACGACCCTGCCAGGCGCGATCGGTCGACGTGATCACCGGATGCTCCACGCTGAAGATGAACCTGCCGTGAGCGCTGAGCGCCCGGCGCACGTTTGCGAAAACGGACTCCAGATCCTCCACATAGTGCAGCGCCAGCCGCGACACCACGATGTCAGCACTACCCGGCTCCGCGGTGAAGTCTTCGATGCGCATGTGCCGCACTGCGCCACCCGCCCGTTCGACCATCCGGCGCGACGCATCTATCCCTGAGTAACTGGCGCAGCCGGCGTCGAGTAGCCGCTGTCCCAAGCTGCCGTCGCCGCAACCCAGATCCAGCACCCGCAGCCCGCGCACGGAGCCCAGCACCTCGACAAAGACGGGTCCTTCAATCGCCTCGTTGGGACTCTCAGGCCGTGCACGATGCGCCATGTACGTGTCGAACACGCGCGCCTGGTCATAGAACGCGCCACCGCCCAGCGCACCCTGCCCCTGGATGCGCTCGATTGCCGCCCGCAGTGGCAGCCGCGTCAGGTCCGGCAGGCACCGGAGCGGCGCCTCGTCGGCGGCGGCCCACTCGAACCGATCGTGCTCCACATCGAGCCGTATGGCGGCATCGCCCGGCGCTTCGGCCAGGTAGTGCGGCCACTCGGCGGAGCCGCATTCCGTCGGCTGAAGGGGCAGGTCGAGGCCGGTCTCCTCGCGCAGCTCGCGCTGGGCACAGACCTCGATCGGTTCGCCGGGCAGGCGGGCGCCAGCCGGCGGCGTCCAGGCCCACTCGCCGGCGTAGTCGGGTCCATGATGCGCCCGATGCAACAGCAGCACCTCCGTCGCGGCGCCCTGGCGGCGAAACACGACGATGGTCGCCCCGAATGGCGGCGCGTCGCTCACGGGTTGGCCGTCCCAGGTGGCGCGCATGCCGACACACATTCTCGCCGA
>DASXRR010000056.1:0-3570 GCA_036506475.1 Chloroflexota bacterium | reverse complement strand
GTTTTTGGACTTGCCCAACGAACCGCCGATGGCCACCCCGTCGAACGGCAGCCCGCCAATGAATCGGGCACTGGCAGATCTGAGCTCGCCGAAGGCGCCGCCCTGGACGATGCCGAACAATGCCTGATCGCTTCTCGTTCGGGCGTCCAAACACCGTCGCGCCCACGCATGCGTACGCTGCATCGCTTGCTCGGTGTAGGCGGCGTCATGCAGCGGCGAGGTCGGCTCGTCGAAAGCCAGCACGATGTCTGCCCCGAGCGCTTCCTGCACCTCCATCGATATCTCGGGCGTCAGGCGCTGGCGACTGCCGTCGATGTGCGATGTAAACGTCGCGCCGTCGGCGTCCACGCGCACCAGCCGCGCCGCCTGGCCGCGCTGGCGACCAGTCTCCTCACCGGGAAACGTGCCAATCTGCTTGCCTACCCCGTGCTCGAGACCGAAGCCCAGCGAGAAGACCTGGTACCCGCCACTGTCGGTCACGATCGGCCCGTCCCAGGCCATGAACTTGTGCAGCCCGCCCAGCAGACTCACAGTCTCGGCGCCGGGCCGTAGGAACAGGTGGTAGGTATTGGCCAGCAGGACTTGCGCGCTCATCGCACGCAGCTCCGCTGGCGTGACGCCCTTGACGGTGCCAGCAGTCCCGACCACGCAGAAGAAGGGCGTCTCAATGGTGCCGTGGGGCGTGTGCAGCAGTCCCGCTCGTGCGCGACTCTCGCGCGCGGTGTGTGTAACTTCGAATCGAAGCGCGCTCAGGGCAGCCGGAAGCGATCGGTCAGGGCCGTGACACCTCGGCCGACCGTCCCATTTTCGGACACCAGCCAGCCGACGATGCCAACCAGCGACCACACGCCCAGGCTCTGGACGTCGATCTGCAGGCCACCCAGATAGACCGTCGCGGGTGATGCGGCGACCAGCTCTACGGCGTACGCCACGTCGCCGACAACCGGCCGAAAAGCCGTCAGCCAGCCAAAGATCTGCCAGCTGGCCAGTGCGACCATGAGCGTCGCGAGTCCTTGCGCCGCGACAACGTTGGGGCGCAGAACCAGCCAGTCGAGCTTGAGCTCGCCTTGCAGCGCGCGGCGCCACCACGGCGCAGGCTGCGGCCGGGCCGCGGCGAGTGCCAGCTGCGCGAGCTGACGCTGCAGATCGAGCGGCGGCTCGACGACGAGCGTCGTTGCCAGGATCGCGTCGAGCCGCAGCACGCCGCGCGCAACATGGCTGCAACGCGCGCACGAGGCCACGTGTGTATCGACGTCCGCCTCGACCTTGGCCGCATCAGGCGCCAGGAGCAGCTCGGCTACGTCATCGCACCGCATGGCTGCTCCTCTGGATTGCTGAGTAACACGGCCAACCGTTCCTTGCCACGCCGAATGTGGCTCTTCACTGTATTCAACGGTAACCCCATTGTGTCAGCAATATCCTCGTATCGCATCTCCTGGAAGTAGTGCAATGTCAGCGCCAGCCGCTGGGGCGCCGGCAGTCGGGTCATCGCCGCCCGCACCTCAGTCGCCGATTCCCGCAGCTCGACCTCTTCTTCAGGATGCGTCCACCGATCGCTATCCGCCAGGCGTTCTCCCGCCGTTTGCGCGTCGTCGCCAGCTTGTGTGCTCGACGGCTCGTCGAGCGATTCGACCGGTCGGCCACGCCGTCGCAGTCCGTCCAAACAAATGTTGGTCACCAGCCGGTACAGCCAGGTCGTGAATTTCGTCTCACCGCGGTACGTGCCCAGCGAGCGCAACAGGCGGACAAATGCTTCCTGGGTCATGTCCGCGGCGTCGGCTGGGTTGTGCATGAGGCTCATGGCGATGCTGTACACGTAGATCTGCTGGCTCTGAACGAGTGCCGACAGCGCGTCCCGATCACCGGCCTGCGCCCTCTGGACGAGCACAGGGCTCGGTTCGGCCATCTGTCACTCGATCATAGGACGGGACAGGCCGCGCATTTGTTGCAGCTCAAATCGCTGGGCCGGTCGCTGCAACAACCCGTGCCACCGTGTCGTCTCATCGAACACGACGACGATACTGCACGCCAGGTCGGCGCGGCTGAAGCCGTCGCATGGTCTGGAACACAGGGAGGAACCGTCCGTGCAACAGCCTGATCTCACCTCGCCATCGCCCCCGCCGGTACCACCACCACCGCCGCCCTACCCGCCGCGACCGAGACGCTTGACGCGCAGCTCGCGTGAACGGATGTGGGCAGGTGTTGCGGGCGGCCTGGCCGAGTACTTCGACATCGATCCGGCGCTGGTGCGCCTGATCTGGGTCGCGGCGGCAGTGGTCAGTGGCGGGCTGGCCATCCCTGTCTACATTTTGGCCTGGATTATCCTGCCGCGCGACGACCGACCCACCTATTCGGGTCCGCCGGCCTGGCGTGACTGGTCGCAGGAGTTTCACGCCGAGACGCAGCGACTGGCCGAGGAGGCGCGACGCATGGCCGGCGAATGGAACGAACCACCCTACCCGCCGACCACTGCAGACACCAGCGCCGTGAGCGCACCAGCGGGTGAGTCGCGCCCTGGTCATGATCCGGCGACTGATAAGGGCGCTCCGCCGCCGATGCCCGCGCGCGAGCCAGCCCCCGCCGACTGGTGGAACGCCCCGCAAACCGACATGGATCCACAGCGCCGCCATCGCGGCGGACCGCGTTCGGCGGGCGTGCTACTGGTCGGCCTGGGCGTATTGCTGCTGGCCGCCAACGCCGGCATCTTCAGTTGGATCGAATGGCGTTACATGTGGCCGTTGATCTTCATTGGCCTGGGAGTGGTCTTGCTCGCCCGACAGACTGACTGGTTCGGCCGCAGGTAACGATGGCCACACCTTACGAGCAGCCGCGGCCACGGGCGCGGCGGGGTCCTGGCGGTGTCGTCGGGCCCCTGCTGCTGATTTTCGTCGGTGGCGTCTTCCTGCTTCAGAACGCGGGCGTTCTGCCGCCCTCGGTCTGGGGCAACTTATGGAGACTGTGGCCGCTGGTACTGGTGCTGGTCGGTCTCGAGCTGCTTATCGGACGGCGCTTGCCAGGCTTGTTTGCGATCTTTGGCCTCGGCATCGTGGTCGTCGCATTGGTGGTCGCCTCGTACGCGTACGCGGTGCCCGGCGCCGCCCGTCGGGCGCTCAGCACGCAAAGCTTCACCACTGAGGTGGGCACTGCCAGGCAGGCCGCGGTGACCATCCGCTTCGGCGCCGGTCAGCTGGTCCTTGGACCTCAACTCGGCTCCGCGCCGGGTCAGCTGGCAGCGATGACGTACACAGGTTCGTCGGATCTCGTCCCGACCTCGACCTACAACGTCGTCGGCGATACAGGCCGGCTCGAATACCAGATCAGCGGACGTGGCGGAGCGAACTTTTTCATGCCGAGTGGCGGCGGCTCAGACACCTTGCGCATGGAGATCGAGCTGGCGCGTGAGGTGCCGATCACGACGCTCAACGTCCAGACTGGTGCGACTGATGCGCGACTCGATCTCGGCAGCCTCAGAGTCAGCAGCATTGACATGGCGGTCGGCGCGGCCACCACGTGGCTGCGTGTGCCTGAGACTGGTCAGACGACGGCTCACATCAGCGGCGGCGCCTCGAC
>DASXRR010000055.1:0-4493 GCA_036506475.1 Chloroflexota bacterium | reverse complement strand
TGGTTCGACCAGGAGTTTGAGCCGCAGCAGCAGGTAGGCCATGGCACACTTGACTTCGGCGTCGGTGACCGTCGTCACGGTATGGACGAGGCGTTGGACGATCGGAAAGGTGAGCGCGCCTGGCTGCTGGGTGCGCATGCCGTCGGCGATCGTGTCGGGCGGCGCGATACGCACCGGGTGGCCCCCGGCCAGGCTGAGCACCCAATCGTTCGACGTTTCGGTTTCGACGCCGATCACCTTGGCCTGAGGCGATAGACTCGCGGCCGCGGTCGCGCAGCCTGAGAGTAGGCCGCCGCCACCGACGGGCACGAGCAGCCAATCGAGCGGGCCGGTGTCCTCGAGCAGCTCCAACGCGGCCGTGCCCTGGCCGGCCATGATCAGCGGATGGTCGTACGGCGGCACGAGCGTGAGGCCGCGCTCCTCGGCCAGCTGGCGCGCGATCGCCTCGCGGTCCTCCGTCAAGCGGTCGTAGCGAACGATCGACGCGCCGTAGCCGGCCGTTGCGTCGACTTTGAGTGGCGGCGCGTCCAAGGGCATGACGATCGTGGCCGCAATGCCCAGCTCACGCGCCGCCAGGGCGACGCCCTGGGCGTGGTTGCCCGACGAGAACGCGACCACGCCGCGTATGCGCTCCTCGCTAGACAAGCAGACCAGGCGGTTATAGGCCCCGCGGAACTTGAATGCGCCGCCGCGCTGCAGGTTTTCGCACTTCAGAAACACCTTGGCCCCAACCAGCTCGTCGAGGCTGCGCGAGGTCGCCACCGGCGTGCGCGCCGCGACGCCGTCGATCCGTCGCGCAGCCGCTCGGACGTCGTCGATGCCAATCGCCAACTCAGCCAACGCTAACGATTCTCTGCGGCGACTTTAGTGCGGGCTTAACACGTAACGGACATACTTGGCTCAACACCACGGAGGCAGGCCCCCCAAACGTATGCGATCCATCAGCGTGAAGAAGATACTCGGTGCCGGGGGCGTGCTCCTCGTGCTTGGCGTTGCAGTTGTTGGTGTGTCGGTCGTGCAAGCCCAGACGGCGCCAACGCCGACACCGAGCACCCAACGGCTGGATCTGCGCACCAAATATGAGCAGGCACTGGCGAATCGACTGCATGTCACCGTCGACCAGCTCAAGCAGGCCATCGCCGATGCGCGCAAGGACGCCGGCCTGCCCGATCCGCGCACGAAGCCGGCGCCTGGCCCGCGGCGTGGCCCGGGCGGCCCAGGCGGATTTGGCTTCGGCTTCGGCGGGCCGGGCGCACGCGGCTTCCTCGGCTCCGAGGCAGACGCGGTCGCAACCCTGTTCAAGGAAGATCGCACGGCGCTGCTCAACGAGCTGCCGAATAAGACGTTGGCTGAGGTCGCCGCGGCGCATAGTGTGTCCACGACCGACCTGGTCAACACCATTGTCAAACCGATCGACGATCGTATCGATCAGATGGCGCAAGCCAAAAACCTCTCGGCTGAGCAGATCAGCCAGATGAAGCAGAGGACGAGCGAGCGAGTCCAGGAGTTCGTTACCACCCACCGGTTCCCTGCCCGCGGCACTGGATCTCGTTCGTAGGGGCTCGGCGGATACGGCGGAGGTGCTCCCGCCCTGGGGCACCATCGGTTCCCCCCTTCCCGCCGCCGTTACCGCCCCGCCCCGCTGGGCGGCCCGCCTGGACCCACAGGCGGGTCGTCTCCGTTAACACGATTCGCCACTATGCAGGCGCCGCGGGGGGTACACGGCGCACCGCGGGTTGACGTCGGAAGGTCCTCGCGCTTCGCGCGCCGTCCGGCGCAATCGGTGACTCCACGGAGGAGGTAGCGTCCCGCGCGAGGTGCCCCGGGTAGGATGGACTGCGTGCCGCCACCCCGTATCGACTTTGGCTACAACCCGCCCACGGGCACCCGCCAGATCGAACAATTCGATCCGCGCACCTTCGTGCGCGACCTGCAGGATGTGCTGGAATTCGCCAGCCAGGCATTCTCGTCGCTGTGGTTCTCCGACCACCTGATGACGGTCGAGCCGTTCCGCATGGAGTGCTGGACCGAGCTCACCTGGGCGGCAGCGCGCTTCCCCGGCCCGCTGCTGGGCACGATCGTGATGGCCAACAACTACCGACCGCCGGCGCTCATGGCCAAGATGGCCGCCAGCTTGCAGGCGTTCAGTCGCGGACGGCTCATCCTCGGCTATGGCGCCGGCTGGCACGAAGCGGAGTATCGCGCGTACGGCTACGAGTTTCCGTCGGCCAAGGAGCGCATCGCGCAGATGGTCGAGGGCATCAGGATCATGCGCGCGATGTGGACGGACGCGCCGGCTACCTTCAGCGGCCGTTACTACCAGATCGAAAACGCCTATTGCGAGCCGCGGCCTGACCCGCCGCCGCCGATCATGATCGGCGGTGACGGCGAGCAGTTGACGCTGCGCGCGGTGGCCGAGCACGCCGATTGGTGGAACGCACTGATGCGGCCGCTGCCCGTCCTGCGGCACAAGATCGACGTCCTGGCCGACCACTGTCGAGCGGTTGGCCGCGATCCGGGCTCGATTCGGAAAACGATCACGCGGACTGTGTACCTGGCAAAGACACGCGCTGAGGCGGAGCAGTGGGCGGGCGCCAAGCTGGAGGCCGACAATCCGCCGTTCGCGGGCGAGCCAACTGCGCTCGTCGACCACCTGCACGAGTTGTCCGAGCTGGGCTTCGACCTGTTTCAGATGGTCTTCGCCGGCTTTCCAGATACGCGCGACATTCGGCTGTTCGTCGACGAGGTGCTGCCAGCGTTCTAGCGCTCGAGGTATTTGGTGGGCACCCAGCCCTCCTGGCCGTTCGGGCCGCGGATGCGCGCCCAGTCCTTACCCTGGCGCTCGACGATGGTGACGGCGTCGCCGTCCAGGAAGCCGCGCGGGGTCCAATCGTTGTCACGCGGCGACGCGCGCAGAACGACGCCGACGCCGTCGGTGTGCGCAACGTGCGCTGCGTCAGGATTTACGGTCGGCGTGGGTTGGGGCGGACTCGTCGGCTGCGCCAGGGCGTTCGGCGCCTCGCCAGCAGCGGCGGCCTGGGGCGGGTTGATGGCACCCGAGAGCGCCCGCACCGGTGGACGCGCTTCGGTGCGCGCGCCCAGGATCTCGATGCCCGGCGCAGACGCGTGGCCTCGGCTCATCTGCCAGAACACGAAGCCGCCAAAGATCAGGCCACCCAGTAGTGCGAGCAGCATCACCAGACCCATGTGGCTATCGTCGCCCGTCGGGCGGTCCCAGCGGCTGAGGCCCTGACGCATGCGCTTCTGCGTTCGGCAGAGCGCGTGCCAGGAGTGGCGGGACTAGGTCGCGGTCTGGCGGCGCTTGGTGGCGGCTTGCTCGACCTGCAACAGCAGATCGGCCAGGTCGAATGGCTTCTGGATCACTCCGTCGGCTCGACGAGCATCGCTGCCCATCATGAGCATCGCGTACGCGCTGACGACGATGACCGGGATGTCGCGCGTGGGCTTGCTGCTCTTGAGCTCGTGCAGCACGTCCAGCCCCGATTTCTCGGGCATGGCCAGATCGAGCAGGATGACGTCGGGGTCCGACTCCTCGGCCATCTCCAGGCCGGCTTTGCCGTCCGACGCCTGAACGACATCGTATCCCTCGGTAGAGAGCAGATCGGCCATCAGCGACCTGATCCAGGGGTCATCTTCGACCACCAGAATCGTCTTCTGCGGCTTTGCCGTCGTGCTCATACGGTGCTCACCTCTCTTGCTCGCGGGACACGCACCTGGCGTCCATGCGGAAGCCCCAACTCGCGCCGCTTCTCATTGCACGCCTCGTGCCATCGGCATTCGGGGGTAAGACTCGCGTTTGTCAGTGAGCAAGTGTAGCAGTCGCTAATTCCAAGGCAGAAATGGCTATCGCGAATCCCTCATCGCCCGCGGAGGACGCAGACACGATTGTGATCGAGGATCTGAGCTCGATCGCATTAGGCTGAACGCCGCCAACAACCGCGACTCGATTCGCATCACCAGCCAGGACGGAGTGACCGCGTCGGGGACGGCCCCGAAGCTTCAAATCCACGGCAGCGAAGCCACGGATGAGCAGACGGTCAATGCCTTGTCGGGCGACGACCGGATCGACACCATGGGCCTGACCCCGGGCTCGCTGCGGCTGATCGTCGACGGCGGTCGCGGCATCGACAAGCTGACCGGTGAGGCGCAAGACGTGCGCAACATTCCGTAACGTTGTCATCCTGAGCTTGCGAAGGATCCGCTTGCTGGCCGGTTACCGGTTGACAGGCGGATCCTTCGCTGCGCTCAGGATGACAAGGTCAGCCGAACGAGCGCCTGTTGCGGCGGGGTGGTCACCCTGAGCTGTCCGCCCGGGGTGATCACCACGTCGATCTCGCTGCGTACTCCGAACGTCGGTAGGTAAATGCCCGGTTCGATCGAGAAGGCGGCGCCGGGCCGCAGCAGGCGCGTGTCATGCGTCTCGAAGTCGTCAATGTTGACCCCGTCGCCGTGAGCACTCTGCCAGCCAATGG
>DASXRR010000054.1:0-29661 GCA_036506475.1 Chloroflexota bacterium | reverse complement strand
TCACGCTGAAGGTGAGCTCGGTCTTGCTGACGACGTAGCCGGCGCGGTGATAGAGCGCCAGTGCGGGGTAGTTGTGGGCTTGAGTCTTGACGTGCGCAAGGGGCACGCTTTGTTGGCTTGACCAGTTGAGCGCCCTGGCGATCAGCGCCTTGCCGATGCCCACGCGCCTGTAGTTGGCATTGGTGGCAATGAGTGGGATCCGCGCCTCTTGGGCATTGACCGAGTTGGAGACGAAGCCGGCGACGTTCCCGTCGATCTCACACACAAAGATGGCCTGCGCCAGCCCGCCAAACAGGTTCTTGACCCATTCACGGTGGAGCTTCACGTTGGCGTCGGCGTCGAAGAACGGGTCGGTGACGAACCTGCTCCTGATAAATGCCGTCGCCGCCAGGTCTTGCAGCGGCGCAATGTCCGAGGTTCTGGCCTCGCGCACCAGCGGCACTGCTGGCTGCTCCGGCACGATCGTTGTGCCAAACGTGAACGTGGAGTCGACGCCGATGTCGACCAGGCGCATGCCCGATTGCTCGGCGGCCCAGATGGACGGGAAGTCGTCCGCGCCCATGCGGTAGATCAAATGCTGGTAGCCATCGGCGCGTGCCTGGGTCAGCAGCGCGCGCAGCGTCGCCGGCGTAACCGGTTCATTGCCAGTGCGGACCAGAGAGCCCAGCTGTGCGCCGAACAGACGCGTGTCAAAGTCGAGGTGATGGACCTCGAGAGCGCAAGGAGGGTCGGAGATCAGTAGGCTCATCGCGGCACACCATAGGGGTCAGGCGTTTAGCGAGCCTGACCGGATCGTTGAGAAGAAGTTGAGAAGGGCTCAACCAGTTCGGCGCACCGCCGATTACCTGCCGAGCAGGACGTCGTGGATTTCGTGAGCGTAGCGCGCGATGGTGAACTTTTCGCGGACGACTTGTTGAGCCCGGGTGGCGAGGCGTTGGGCCAGCGCGCAGTCGGCCAGAAGACGGACGACGGCCTGCGCTAAAGCGGGCGGGTCTCTCGGCGGGACCAGTATGGCGCTTTCGCCGTCAGTTACCAGCTCGGGAATGGCGCCCGCGTCGGCGGCGACGATGGGCCGCGCGGCGGCCATCGCCTCCGCGACCACAAGGCCGAATGGTTCGGCCCACGAGGGCACGACGACCAGGTCGGCGGCGGCTATCAGCTCGGGCATCCGGCTGGTCGCGCCCGTCAGCAGCATGCGTTCGGTCACCCCCAGCTCGGCTGCACGGCCTTGCAGGACGGCGCCAACACTGCCGCGGCCAGGCACCACCAGGTCGCCCAGCTCGGGCGAGTCGTAGCCAGCGAAGACGATCCGTGCACGCGGTTGCTGCTCCAGTATTAAAGGGAGGGCCTCGAGCAAGTCGAGCTGGCCCTTGTAGCGGCTGAGCCGTCCAGGCAGCAGCACAAACTGCTCGTCCGGCGCCAGGCCCAGCGCAGTGCGCGTCGCGGCGCGGTCTGAGGGCTGCGCGTAGCGCGCGGCGTCGATGCCGTTGTAGACGACGCGGGTGCGCCGCGGGTCGATGCCGCGCAGCTCGTATTCGGAGCGAATGAACTGGCTGATGGCGACGACGCAGTCAGCGGCACGCACCACACGGCGACTCCAGCCAGCAGACGGGTAATACGGATAGTGCGCGTGAAAAACCAGCCGCCGCCGGGTCAGTTTGGCAGCGAGGGTCGCCAGGAGCACTGCGCGCGATCTATCTAAGGTATAGACGACCTCCGCGCGCTCACGAATGATGATGCCCAGCAACCGGGCCAGCGCGGCCGCAACGACAGCTGCGTCAGCGGGGCGTGCGCGGTGCGGGCTGCCGGGGTCGGTGCCGGTGACGCCCATGTCCAGTCCGATCAGCTTGATGCGCTCGCCCAACACCACCAACCGATCCCACGCTTCGCAGGCCGGCGTCGCCACGACAACCGCGCTGATGACCGCGGGATCGAGGTGTTCCAGGGTTTGCAGCAGGACCGTCGTGTCACCGCCAACGTTGCGCGGCCCGTGAACAAACAGCGCGACCCGGCCGGCCATCAACCTCCGGAACGTACCAGACCGCAACAAATTCTCAACGCGACCCGACAAGAGCGCACGAGACGCTTGGCGCCGACCAGTAACTGGGGAGATAGAGGCATGCTCGTGCGATTTCCGCGGTCGCACGTGGTGCTGGCGCTTGCGCTGGCGTGTTTGCTGGTGCCGCTTTCCGCAGGAGCGGCATCACAAACGATCACGTTCAATGACCTGACCAATCCCAACCGAACACTGAGTGGGCAATACCCGGCTGGCGTCATCGATTGGGGAACCAATCAGTGGTACCTATCCGGTCCCTATGGGGCCTTCACCACGTACAGCATCGGCTTCAACGGCGGCGGTCCGACCAGTGCGCCGTTCAGCTTTGTCACGCCCCGCCGTCTGCTGCAGATCGACGCCTATAACGGCGGCAACACCGCCTCGACGGTCAGCCTGAGCTGCGCCGGTCAGACAACCCGCCAGCAGGCGGTCGCCGCCCACCAGCTGATGACAGTTCCGACCAACTGGACTGGTACCTGCACCAGCGTGACCGTCGGCAGCACCAACGGCTGGGATACGAACTTCGACAACCTGGTCATCGACGATGGCAACGCGCCGCTCATCACGAACGTGCAGGCAGTGCCGACCAGCTCCACGGCCAGCGTGACCTGGACTACCAGCGTGGCTTCAACGTCGCGGGTCGAATATGGGCCGACAATCGCCTATGGCTCGCTGACGACTCTAGACTCCGCCCTGGTCATTGGCCACTCGGTGAACCTGACCGGCCTGAGTGGTGGGACCACCTATCACTACCGTGTCAGAAGCACCGATGGCAGCAGCAACGAGGGCGTGTCGGGTGACTTCACGTTCGCCACGACCTCGACGGCGTGTGATCCGCCGATCCTGAACCAGGTCGCGTGCGAAAACACTCGAACGGGTGACCCGGCCAGCGAGTGGGATCTGCCCAGCCACGATATGGGCGATCCGAGCATTCAGGGCTTTGCCACCGATATCAGTTACAACCGCGGACAGACTGTCCGCTTCAAGATCAGCACGCCGACCATCGCCTACCGGCTCGACATCTATCGCATGGGCTATTACGGCGGCCTCGGCGCACGGAAACAAGCGACGGTCTTCCCGCTCGCCGTGAGTCCGCAAGCCCAGCCAGCCTGTCTGACCCAGCGCTCGGTCGGACTGGTCGACTGTGGTAATTGGGCGGACTCGGCGACGTGGACCATCCCCGGCAGCGCGGTCTCTGGTATCTACTTCGCCAAGCTGGTGCGCACCGACACCGGTGGCGCGAGCCATATCGTGTTCGTGGTCCGCGACGACGCCAGCACGGTGCCGCTGCTGTACCAGACTTCGGACCCGACCTGGCAGGCCTACAACAGCTATGGCGGAGCCAGCCTGTACGTCGATACCGGGTTGGGTACGAGCGCTGGGCGTGCGTACAAGGTCAGCTACAACCGACCATTCAATACCCGCTCGAACATCAACGGGCTCGGCAATCGCAGCTTCGTGTGGCACGCCGAGTACCCGATGGTGCGTTGGCTCGAAGCCAATGGCTACGACATCGCGTACATGAGCGGCGTCGACACCGATCGACGTGGCGCGGCCTACATACAGCAGCACAGCACGTATCTTTCTGTGGGCCACGACGAATACTGGTCAGGCGGGCAACGGGCTAACGTCGAGGCCGCCCGCGATGCGGGCGTGAACCTGGCCTTCTTGAGCGGCAATCAGACGTTCTGGAAGACACGCTTCGAGAACAGCACGGCCGGCCCGAGCACGCCGTATCGGACGCTGGTCAGCTACAAGGAGACCCACGCCAACGCGAAGATCGACCCCACCTCGGCCTGGACGGGCACGTGGCGCGACCCGCGCTTCAGTCCCCCGGCTGATGGCGGCCGACCGGAGAATGCCTTGGCGGGCCAGATCTTCACCGTCAACGGCGTCCAGAACAACTCGATGACTGTGCCGTACGCCTATAGCCGCCTGCGACTGTGGCGCAACACGCCAATCGCCTCGATGGTGCCCGGCGGGACCACGACCATCAACGCCGGCTGCACGTGCATGCTCGGCCATGAATGGGACGAGGATCTCGACAATGGTGCACGGCCACCGGGGATCGTGCGCATGTCGTCGACGACCGCCAACGTTGGCGGGTACATCCAGGACTACGGATCGACTTACGGCCCGGGCACCGCGACGCATACGTTGACCCTGTACCGACATGCCAGCGGCGCACTCGTCTTCGGCGCGGGCACGATTCAGTGGTCATGGGCTTTGGATGGCACCCATGACGGCACCGCGTCGACACCGGACGGGAACATCCAACAGGCGACGGTCAATTTCCTGGCCGACATGGGCGCGCAGCCGGCGTCCTTACGGCCCGGCCTGGTGGTGGCGTCCGCTTCATCCGACACAACGCGTCCGGTGTCGGTCATCACGTCTCCCGCCAACGGCGCGAGCGTGCCCAACGGTGCCGCCCTGACCATCACCGGCACGACGTCGGATACGGGTGGCCAGGTTGGTGGCGTAGAGGTCTCGGTGGACAATGGGGCGACGTGGCATCCCGCCACGGGCACCACTTCATGGACCTATAGCTGGACGCCCGCTACCTTAGGCAGCGCCACGCTTCGCAGCCGCGCAGTGGACGACTCGGGCAACCTCGAGGTGCCCTCAGCGGGCGTGACCGTGACCGTCTCCGGGGTCATCTCCGTGAACTTCGACAATCTGTCCAATCCGAACCGCGTGCTGTCGGGTCAGTACCCGTCTGGAGTCATCGATTGGGGCACGAACAACTGGTACCTGTCGGGGCCGTGGCGGCTATTCACCACCAATAGCGTCGGCTTCAATGGCGCCGGGCCAACGTCCAAGACGTTCAACCTGATCAACCCACTGCGCCTGGTCCAGGTGGACGCCTTCAATGGCGGCACCGGTCCATCCACGGTGACCATCGCGTGCGCGGGCCAGACGACGGTCAATATCGTGGTCAACGCCAATCAACGGCTGATCATCGCCACGGGTTGGACCAGCCGCTGCACGGGCACAGTAACCGTCGGCAGCACCAACGGGTGGGACACCAACTTCGACAGTCTTCTTTTCGACCAGTAGCCAGTAGGCAGCCGTCAGCCGTCAGCCGTCAGGGCTCCCGTGGGTACGCCGGCCTTCTTGTTCCTCACGGAAGGTCGGATCGGGGTGGCAGCACTGATAGCTGATAGCTGATAGCTGATAGCTGATAGCTGAGTCAGCCGTCAGCCGTCAGCCGTCAGCCGTCAGCGCTCCCGTGGGTGCGCCGCCGTCATGCCACGCGCCGCGCGCCGCCCGCCTTCTTCTTCCTCACGGAAGGTCGGATCGGGGTGGCAACACTGATAGCTGATAGCTGATAGCTGATAGCTGATAGCTGATAGCTGATAGCAGTCAGCCGTCAGGGCTCCGTGGGTGCGCCGCCGTCATGCCACGCGCCGCGCGCCGGCCTTCTTCTTCCTCACGGAAGGTCGGATCGGGGTGGCAACACTGATAGCTGATTGCTGATTGCTGATTGCTGATTGCTGAAAGCTAGTCGCCTAGGACGAGGTTCTTGAAGTTCGTGCCCCAGCCGTTGGTGCTGGACACCGTCACTTGCGAGCAAGGGGCGGTCCAGCCGGTCTGGATCGTGCTGAGTTGATTGTGGGCTAGCTGGACCTGAACGTCCGGCTGGCCTGCGCAGCTCAGCGTTATCGTCGAGTCTGCTTCGCCATTGAAGGCGTCCACACTGACCAGGGTCCGCGGGGTCGGCAGTGAGAAGGAGGCGCTCTTCAGGACGGGGCCGTTGAAGCCAATGCTCTGGCGCGTAAACGCTCCAAACGGTCCTGACAAGTACCAGGAATTCGAGCCCCAATCGATCACGCCCGCGGGGTATTGGCCGCTGAAGGCTCGGTTTGGATCGGGCAGATCGTCGAAGCCGATGGCACCCGCGGGCGTGGACGCGGCGGGTGCCACGGCAGCGCGAGCTACGTCAGGCGCAGGAGCGCCAGCGGGGGCAACGGCCGGATCGGCGCCGGGCGCGCTGGAGATCGAGCCCTCGGGCACCGGCACAAAACCGCCAGACGACTGCGAACCAGGCGGGCCCCAGATCGCGATGTCTTGCAGCGCCCAACGGATGGTGCCATTGTCCTGGCCGCGCAGTAGCACGCTCTGTGTTCCCTCTGGCACCGGTTGCCAGTACGCCTCGCCATGCTCGGGTCGATTCAACGGTCGACCCTGAACCGCGGCAGGCTGCCACGACGCACCGCCGTCGAGGCTGAACTCAACGGGCACGCCGACACCCACGAAGTGCAGGTGTGAACCGGCCGGCGCTGCAGCCGGGAAGGTCAGCGCCTCGGGATGCGCGGCATCCACTACGCGCCGGTCTGCTCGCAACAAGGCGAATGGCACGGCCGGTTGGACCTGGATGTTGTCCCAGTGCCAGGTATTCGGACCGCACGAGCCGTCGAAGTTGCACGCCTTCTCGGCGTTGTACGTGCGCTGGTTGAGCTGGACGACGCCCAGGTTCCAGCTCAGCGGCTGGATCTCGGTATCGATCCACCACTGGTTGTACTCGGGCATGCCGAACTTCATGTGGTTCTTCGACAGGCGCAGCTCGAATGTGTCGCGCCGCGTCGCGCTGGGCGTCAGGAAATGGTCGTAGCCATTGAACATGTCGGCCGCGACGCGCTCCTTGACGTAGTTGCGATAGATCGTCGGCTCGAACACCGTGCCGCCGCCGACCATCTCGAGGTGCACTGCCTCTTGGGGAATGTGCGCGTCTTCGAAGTTGATCTGCAGATTCTGATCGAATGGCTGGATGACCACGTCCACCCAATCGCGCGCCGAGGTGCGCGCGGTGGACATGTTCCAGCGCAGCACCGCCTCCCCTTGCGAGAAGTCCATCAGCTGGTTGGGCGTCAAATAGATGGCGCCGTAGCCGTTGAAGATCGCGGTCATGATGTGGTTCTTGCACTGGAAGACGGTGTCTTCGATGTTGACGATGGGGTGCGTGGCCGGCGGGGCACCGCAGTCGGGGCCATGCTGGGCGAGCATGGGCTGAATCGTGTAGCTGTCGTGGCCGAGCACGGTCACGTCGATATCGGGTGCGTTGAATGGCTGCGGACTGCTCGGCTCGCCGGGGAACTTGCGAACGTACGTCAGCGTTTGCGCTGCCGCATCCCCCATGTACCCACCCGGCACAAGCGCCAGCGCCATGCTGGCCACGCCGACCAGGCCGGTCAAGCTGATACGCAAAAAAGGTGACATGGATGGCCGCAGTCTACGGCCGGGGTGACCAGAATCCAACAAAACCAACTCCCACTGCGCCGCGCGGGCGGCCGCTACTGCACCACAAGATTGTCGAAGCTCAGGCTCGATCCGCTGAGCGTGACGTTGCTGCAAGTGGCGTTCCAGCCTGGGGTGAGCGTGACCTGCTGCTGGTTGGGCACTGCCGCGGTGGCGGGCAGCTGACCTGGACAGGTGACCGTGACAACACTCGCCGACAGGCCACTGTTGTAGACGTCGAGCCGGACCAGCTTGCGTGGCGAAACGAAGCTGAAGCTCGCCGAGACGCCGCTGTTGAAGCGGACGTTGTTGCTGCCGAAGGTACCCGTTGGGCCCGAGAGGAACCAGGTATTGCTGCCCCAGTCGATCAGGCCCGTTGGGTACTGACCGTTTAGCACGCGATTCGGACTCGGAAGGTTGTCGAAGTCCACGGTTTGGGGTCCGCTCGGGGTGGCGGTGGCCGGTGGGGCGTATTGGTCGGCGGGACCGCGGTAGGCGTCCAGGTCGGCGTGATCGTCGCGCCCGGCGGCGGTGTGTTGGTGGCTGAGGGCATCGCGCTGGCGGTGGCGGTCGCGGATGGCACGGGCGAGGCCGTCACGGTGGCTGTCGCGGACGGCTGTGGCGTGGGCGGCGCCCCGCTCCCAGCATCGAGGACCAGGTTATCGAAGCTGGTGTCCCAGGTATTGGATGTGGTCACCGTGACGCCCGAGCACGTGCCGCTCCAGTTGGTCACGATCTGCGTCACCACGCCCGGCGCCAGGGTCGCTCGCACGTCGGGCTGGCCATAGCAGCTCAAAGTGACACTGCTCGTCGATCCACCCGCGTTCATCGCATCTATACGCACCAATCGTGCTGGATAAACGAAGACGAACGACTCGTCGTGACGGTCAGCGCTGTTAGCCCGGACGCTCTGCGATGGAAACGGGCCCATTGACGTACCAACTGTCGCCGCCCCAATCGATCGTGCCACTCGGATACTCGCCGGTCAGGTTGGCGTCGCTAACTGGCGCATTGTCGAAGGTCACCGTCGTCGGAAAACTTGGCGCCGCCGACTGCGCTGCGAGGGCAGGCGCGACGTTCTCAGCGGGCTGCTGGCCCGGCGCCCAGATAGCGACATCCTGAACGCCCCAACGGATGGTGCCCACATCGCTCCCGCGGAATTTCACGCTGCTGATGCCCGGCGGAAGCGGGGTCCAGTAGGCGTCGCCAACCTCGGGCTTGTTACTCGGCTGTCCTTGCACCGTCGGCGTCAGCCAGCTTTGCCCGCCATCGATGCTGAAGGTTGTTGGACCGCCGGCCGCTGCAAAGCGCAGCCGCGCATTCGCCGGCGACGGCGCACCGCAGTTCACCCGGTCAGTCGTCGTGGCGTCCACGGAGCGCCGGTCGCCGCGCAGAATGGTGAACGGCACGGCCGGATTGAAAGTGACGTTGTCCCAATGCCAGGTGTTCGGGCTGCAAGTGCCGTCGAAATTGCACGACTTCTCAGGGTTGTACGAACGGTGGTCGAGCTGGACGACGGCCTGGTTCCAGGTCAGCGGGGGATTGATGTCGGTATCGACCCAGGTGAAGTTGTAGCCAGGGAAAGACAACTTGAGATGGCTTCGCGTGAGCCGCAGCTCGAACGTGTCGCGGCGCGACGCACTCGGCTGCAGGCCAGCGTTGGCCAGGATCATGTCCCATGTGTGGCGGGTGTCGGCCGGGAGGCTGCTCGTTTGGTAATTGCGAATCACGGTCGGGACGAACACATCACTGCCGCCTAGCTCGAAGTGCAGCGCGTCCTGCGGAGTGTGCACATCCTGGAAATTGAGCTGCAGGTTCTCGTCGTACGGCATGAGCACGATGTCGACCCAGGCGCGCGACGCCGTGCGCAAGGTGGACATGTCCCAGCGCAGTACGGACTCACCTTGGCTGAAATCCATCAGCACATTGGGCGTGAGATAGACGGCGCCGTAACCGCCGTTGATCGCGGTCATGATGTGGCCATTGCATTGGAAAACGGAGTCCTGCACGCGTGCGATCAGGTGTGTCGCGGGCGGGCTCGCGCAGTCTGCGCCGTGATCGGCATTCATAGGCCGAATGGCGGTCGCGGTGTGGCCCAGAATGGTGATGTCCCAGTCCGTCGGACGATACGGCGTGGGGGTCGTTGGCGAGCCGTCGAAGGTCTGCGAAAAAGACGTCGCCGCATGCGCCATTCCTCGTACAAAGATGGCACGCCGGCCACGAGAACAATGACGGTTGCGGACAACGCACTACTCAAGAGGAAGAGACAACGAACAATGCGGTTCACGCACTCTCCGTAACCAGATAAGTCGTTTTGAATTACTCGGGGCGTTGGAATCGCGTGTTCGTAAACGCATCGGGTGTGCCCACACTAGCTGGTCGAAGCAATAGATCTGGTTACGTTGGCGCGAAATTTTCCGACGTGTACGCGAAAACCGCCTGGTCGAACATGTAACGTCGGTTACACATTCATCCAGGCGGTTCGTTACGGCAGCGCAGCCGTTTGAGAAGTTAGGCTACTGGATCACGAAGTTGTCGAAGTTCGTGTTCCAACCGTTACTACTGCTCACGGTAACGTTAGTGCATGGCTTCGTCCAGTTTGTCACAATCGTTACTTGACTCTGAGCGGCAAGCGTACGGGTGACCGTCGGCTGGCCCGCGCAGCTCAGCGTGATGGTCGTCGTCGCGTTGCCTCCGTTGAAGGCGTCCACTCGCACTAGCCGCTTTGGACTGACGAACGTGAATGCCGCGCTGGTCGGACCGGAGCCATTGAAGCCGACGCTGTTCGTGCGGAACCCGCCGAATGGACCAGAGAGGTACCAGCGGTTCGTGCCCCAATCGATGACGCCAGTCGGATACTGGCCGTTCAGGACACGGTTCGGGTTCTGCAGATCGTTGAAGTCAACGGTCCGGCTGGTGGTGGGCGTCGGCGTCGGCGTCGCGGTCACGGCAGTGGCGATGACCAGGTTGTCGAAGTTGGTGTCCCAACCATTGGTGCTGCCGACGGTGACCGTGGTGCACGTACCCGTCCAGCCCGTGGCAATCGTGATGAACCGCAGCGGCGGCACGTTGATGTTGACCGTGGGCTGACCGGCGCAGCTGAGCGTGACCGTCGAGGCCGTGAGGTTGTTCCCGTTGTAGGCGTCGATCTGAATCAGGCGCCGTGGATTGACGAATGTGAAGCTCGCGCTTGTCGGGCCGGCGCCGTTGAAGCCGATGCTATTGGTATCGAAGGCGCCATACGCGCCTGACAGGTACCAGGCGTCGGTGCCCCAGTCGATGACGCCGGTCGGGTACTGCCCATTCAGCGACCGGTTCTGCGGCGACAGCTCGTCGAACGTCACAGTCTGATTGGCGCTGCTGCCTACGGTGGGCACGGGAGTCGGCGTGGGACCGCCGGCCACGGGCGTCGGCGTCCGAGTTGGAGTGGGCGGCACTGACGTCGCCGTTGGCGACGGCGGCGGAGTCGTACCGGTTGCACGCGACCACAAATAAATGTCCTGAACCGACCACCTCGAGTCGGTACCGCGGAATTGGACCGACTGCGTCCCGGCCGGCACAGCCGTCCAGTACGAGTCGCCGACTTCGACGGGCGCCTTCGGTCCGACGATATCGAGAGTGCGCCAGGTGCGCCCGCCGTCGAGGCTGTACTGAGTATCACTCCAGGCGCCGGCGGCCTTGATAAACGAGTTGGTTGGGGCTGGCTGGGCGAAGGTGACCGTTCCACTCGGGTACGACACGCGGCGCTTATCGGATGGAATGATCGTGAACGGATCGGACGGATTGATCGTCACATTGTCCCAGTGCCACGTATTGGCGCGGCAGTCGCCCTCCCAACCGTCGTCGACCGCCGGTGTGCCGGCCTCGCCGCCGCACGGTTTGAGCGGGTTGTAGGCCCGGTGGTTCAACTGCACGACCGCTTCGTTGAAGCGCAGCCCGCCGCCCGGAATGTCGGTGTCCACCCAATAGAAGTACGGCGCGCCAGCCTTGGGCTGGAAGCCCACGCGCACGTGCGTGCTCGAGACCTCGATTTTGAAGTGGTCACGCCGAATGGCCGACACGCCCAGCCCGTTGTCGGCGAGCACTTGCTCCCAGGTGTGGAAGCCGTCGAACGCGAAGCGGCAGTAGAAGATCGAACCGCGCCAATAGCTTTGCGGCGAGCAGCCCGAGGCTGGGGAGCTCAGGAATGTGTGGGGCGCGAAGACGTTGCTGCCCTGCAGCTCGATCTGCAGCCCGTCCCGGGGCGTGTGGAAGTCCTGCATATTGAGCGCCATCGGGCCCTGCAAATCGGTGCGCGTCGGCTCGAACGGCAACAGCACGAAATCGACCCAATCGCGCGAGCTCGTGCGCTGCGTGCTCATGTCCCATTCGACACTGGATGGACCATTCCGGAAGTCAAGCAGTGCCGGCGGCGTGAGGTAAATCGCACCATAGCCCGCATTCATCGAGGTCATGATGTGATTGGCGCACTGGAACACAATCTGCGGCACCAGCCGCACGCCGTGGTTATGCGTCGAGTTGGGTTGTCCGCCCGGCCACGTCTCATCCGGCGGTTCACAATTCGGGCCATGCTCGGCCATCATGCCGTCGATGGTGTCGTCGTCATGGCTGATGATCGACACGTCCCAGCCGCTGGGCTTGAAGGGCACCGGGTTGGCTGGAGCTCCGTCGAACGTCTGGGTGAACGACGTGGCCGCCTGCGCCGGCCGTTCGGTGAATGTTGAGTTTGAATACGCAACAATCACCGTACTGAGAACGAGCGACAAAGCGATCAGAACGTAGCGAACAACAGCACGCACGCAATACGGCCTCCAGTTGAATTTCCCCACCGGCCATTTGGAAAGACACGAACAAGAAACAAATCGTTCGAGTTCGTTGCGAATCAGCAGACTTGTGGGTAAGCCGAACCGCAAACGGGTGGGGCACACTGAATGCCCATCGGGGCCAAAGTGGACACAAAATGTAGTAACGGTGACACGCGATTGAGTAACATTCGAACGCGCAAATGAGGCTCGGAACAGTTGCCGGCCGTTACCTTAGATGCGTCGGTGCGTATCTATTTCGTTACACGGGTAGTGGGCCCTCAACGTGATCTCAACGCCTGGATAACCGGCCCGCCGCAGACCTCAGCCAATACTGCCGGCCATGCACCAGCGCTTGGAGAAGGTGGTCGTGACCGGCGGGGCGGGCTTCGTCGGCAGCCATCTTGTGGACCGCCTGCTGGCCGACACTCGGGCTCAGGTCGTCGTTGTCGACAACCTGTCGCGAGGTCGGCTCACAAATCTCGCCCGCCATCAGGCCGATCCTCGCCTCCACGTCGTCGAGGGCGACGTTCGCGATGCCGCGCTGGTTTCCCAGACCGTGCGCGGGGCCGACCTCGTCTTTCACCTGGCCGCCCAGGCGACGGTCATGGGCGCCGTCGAAGATCTCGACTACAGCTTCAGTACCAACGTCGTCGGTACCTTTAACGTGCTGCGCGAGTCCGCGGCGGGCGGTGTCGGGCGCGTCGTGTTCTCCTCCTCGCGTGAGGTCTACGGCGAGCCGATCGAGCTGCCGGTCGACGAGGGCCAACCACTGCTGGCCATCAACTTCTACGGCGCCAGCAAAGTCGTCGGCGAAGCCTACTGTCGCGCGTTCCGACGCGCTAGCGGACTCGATACGGTCATTCTGCGGCTGGCCAATGCGTACGGCCCGCGCGACTACGGCCGGGTCATCCCACTGTGGATCGACCAGGCCGGCCAGGGCCAGGACCTGCACGTCTACGGTGGCAAACAAGTCCTCGACTTCGTGTGGGTTGACCAGGTTGTCGACGCGCTGCTCGCGGCGGGCACCGCGGACGTTGCGCTGCCGCCGATCAACGTCGGCTCAGGCACTGGCACAAAGCTGATGGATCTCGCGCGGCGCATTCGCCTGTTGAGTGGCGGCCGCGGCCAGATCCAGATCGTCCCAGCGCGGCCAATGGAAGTCGTGCAGTATGTCGCGCGCATCGACCGCATGCGTCAGCTGTTGGGCATCGAACCCCCGGCCGACCCGCTGCTGCACCTGGACAAGCTGGTGCAGAGTCCCGTCGCGCTCGCGATGCGCTAGATCCGCTTCGATGCCAAAAGTCCTGTTTGCGGTGAGCGCCACGGTGGGCGCGCAGCGTGGTCCACGCAAGGATTACGCCGCCCTGGCCGGCGCGCTCTCGGCCGACATCGTCGACTACGCCAGCATCAACCAGTCGCGCCTGGCGCGGCTGATTGCCCGCTTCACCAATCGAGCCATTGCGCAGGCGGTGTTGGCGTTCCGCAAGCGAGCTGACTACGACGTCATCCTCACCGATGGCGAACACATCGGCATTCCGCTCGCGCTCCTGCTCAAGCTGGTGCGCGATCGAACCGCGCACGTGACCATCGGTCATCGCATCACGGCCAGCAAGAAGCGGCCATTCTTCCGCTGGCTGCGCATCCACAGCCACATCAACCGCATCGCGCTGCATTCGCGACGACAGTACGAGCTCGCCATCGACGAGCTTGGTCTGCCGCCGCACAAGCTGGCGCTGCTGCCCTATCAGGCCGACGTCGATTTCTGGCAGCCCCTGCCCGACGTAGCCGAGGAGCGGTTGATTTGCAGCGTTGGCCTCGAGTTCCGCGACTATCCGACGCTCGTAGCGGCGGTCGACGGTCTGGACGTCAAAGTGGTTATCGCCGCGGCCAGCCACTGGTCGAAGCGACGCAACACCGCGAGCGAGGTCAATAAACCCAGCAATGTCGAAGTCGACAGCTTCGACTACTTCGCGTTGCGCAGTGTGTACTCGCGCGCGGCGATCGTGGTCGTGCCACTCGACGACGTCGACTTCCAGGCCGGTATCACCACCATCCTCGAAGCCATGTCCATGAGCAAGCCGGTCATCGTTACCCACACGGTCGGACAAACCGACGTGGTCGAGGACCGCCGCCAGGTCACTCGCGGCGCGCAGCCGCGCGGCCGGCCCGAGAGTCTGCTGCGCCAGGCGGCGACTGAGGCTGGCGTGGCGATCGAGCCGAACGGCTTCTACGTGCCACCGAGCGATCCTGGTGCGCTGCGCCGCGCCATCGAGTATCTCCTGGAACGTCCGGACGAGCGCGAGCGGCTCGGCGCCGCTGGGCGGCGCGCGATCGAACAGCTCGCTGGGCTGGACCAGTACGTGGTGCGCCTGAGCGCCATCGTCAATGAAGCCGCGCTACCTGGCTCAGAGCCGACGCGGCAGGCCGTGCCCTCGGCCGTATGACCGCTCTTACTATCATGGCCGCCCTCGCGTCAGCCGCCGTGACGGTCGTCGCCATCGGCCTGGCGCTCCTGGCTGGCTACTTATTGCTACTGACGCTGGCCGCGCTGTTTGGCCGGCGAGCGTTGCCAGCCGCTGGACCGGCGACGCGTCGCTTCGCCGTCCTGGTTCCAGCGCATGACGAAGAGCTGGTCATCGGCCGTCTGCTGCGCAGCCTGTCGGCAGTGGACTACCCCAACTTCGATGTATGTGTGGTCGCCGACAATTGCACCGATCGTACTGCCGAGATCGCGCGCGGCTTTGGCGCGCGTGTGTTCGAGCGGTTCGACGCGGTCGAGAAGGCCAAAGGCTTCGCCCTGCGCTGGCTGCTGTCGCAGTTGACCGAGCGGTATGACGCCTTTGTCGTTCTGGATGCCGATTCCGTGGTTGAGCCGAACCTGCTGCGGGCAATGGATGCCCGATTGGCATCTGGCTCCCAGGTCATCCAGGTGTACTACTCAGTGCTGAATGCCTCGGCCTCTGCGGTGTCGGGCTTGCGCTACGCGGCGCTCGCGGCTTTGCACTACGTGCGCCCGCTTGGCCGTTCGGCACTCGGCCTGTCGGTTGGCCTCAAAGGCAACGGCATGTGCTTCAGCGCGCCGGTGCTGGAGCGCTTTGGCTGGGACTGGTTCACGCTGGCCGAGGACGTCGAGTTCCACCTGGCCCTGGTCCGTAGCGGTGTGCGCGTGGACTTCGCGTGGGAGACCACCGTCCTGGCCGACATGCCCGTGACGCTCGCCCAAGCCGCGAGCCAGAACCAACGCTGGGAAGGCGGCCGCCTGCAGCTCCTGCGCTCACACGTGCTTGGCCTGCTGCTCGACGGCCTGCGCTTGCGCAGTTTGCTGCGTATCGACGCCGCCGTCGAGCAGTTGATCCCGCCACTTTCGGTGCCGTTCCTCCTTGGCTTCGTAACTCTCGTCATTGCCCTCGCCCTTGGCGCGGTGCCTGCCGCGCTCGTCGCCGCCGCCAGCCTCGTTGGCCAGATGCTCTACCTGGCCAGCGGCCTGCTCCTGGTCCGCGCCCCGTTGAAGGCCTACCTGGCCCTGTCCTCAGCGCCGGTCTACATCGCCTGGAAAGTCGGCCTGTACGCCACGTCGCTGATCCAGAGCCGGCGCGCCCAAAGCTGGGTCCGCACCTCGCGCATTTCCTGAGCTATCAGCTGTCGGCCATCAGCCATCAGTGTTGCCACCCGATTCGACCTTCCGTGAGGAAGAACAAGGCCGGCGCGCGGCGCGGGGCATGACGGCGGCGCACCCACGGAGCCCTGACGGCTGACTGCTGACGGCTGGTTGAGACGAGGGTGCATTTCTGCACAACCGGCGCCTCAAACGCGTCACTTTTGAGATTGCGGATGAGGCAACGAGCGCTAAACCTGGGGTCAACCGAGGGTCACACGCCAAGGGCGAACAATCGTCTTGCTGGGTGCTCCCGGGCACTCAACCTGACGAATAGGAGATCGGCTCTTCCGTGGCGACCGACGCGCTCATCCTTAACCGTATCCCCGCCAGTGGGGAATCAGCGCACTCCGGTCGAGAGCGCGTGCTGCTCGGCAGCACCTTCGTCGATCAGGTCGACTTCGAGCAGTCCGTGGAAAACGTCCGCGGGTTCCTGCGCTCGGGTCGGTCGCACCAGGTCGTCACGGTCAACCTTGATTTCCTGAGCATCGCCGAACGCAATCCTCAGTTCCGCGAGACGATCAACGGCGCTGACCTCGCCGTCGCCGATGGGATGCCGCTGGTGTGGTTGTCGCGCCTGCGCGGCCAGCCGCTGCCCGAGCGCGTGACCGGCGTCGAGCTCGTCGACGCCTGTTGCGAGATCGCCGAGGAGACCGGCCAGGGCGTGTTCCTGCTTGGTGCTGGCCCCGGCGTGGCTTATGCCGCCGCGCAGCGCCTGCAAGAACGCCATCCCGGCCTGCGCATCGTCGGCACCTACACGCCGCCGATGGGTCCCATCAAGCGCAAGGAGAACGCACGCATGGTGCGTATGGTGCGCGAGGCGGCGCCAGGCTTCCTGTTCGTCGCGCTTGGCGCGCCGCGCCAGGACCTGTGGATCCGAACGCATCTCGAGGAGCTCAACGTGCCGGTCGCCATGGGTGTCGGCTGCACCTTCGACCTCCTGGCCGGGGTGAGCAATCGTGCGCCGAGCTGGATGCAGGCCGCTGGCCTCGAATGGGCATTCCGCCTCATGCGCGAGCCACGCCGCCTGTGGCGCCGCTACCTGCTCAATGACTTGCCGTTGTTCGGTCGCCTGCTATTCAGCAGCCGCGAGGCGAACGACGAAGCGGTGGTCGCGCCAGCGTGACCATCGACACCGCCGCGCGCCTCGACACCCGCCCGAGTGGCCTCACCAGCGACTTCGGCTGGGGCGACGCTGACGACGCATCCAAGCTCAGCGGCATTGGCTCGGCCATGCTGCTGATTGCCTCGTCGGGTGCCTATTGCGCGTCCGTGTGGCTCGCCCACGGACTTCCGCCATTCCATCATCTCGCGCTGAGGGCGCGTCGCATCCGCGGCACGAAGGCTATTGCCCACAAATGACCACTATCGACATCGAATCGACAGAGCGCGTCTGGTCGGCCCCAGTCGACGACGCATGGACCCGGCCTATCGCCAACACGACCTCCGATCGGTTCCTAGAGCTCCCGCAGCGAACCGACGGGTTCGCGGAGCGGGTCGAGCGACTCCTGCCCGTGCTGACGGGCGTCGGTCTCGTCGCGGTCGATCTGGCGCTCGTGTTCGGCGCGTTCATGGCCGCGCATTGGGTGCGCTTCAATGCGGCCGACGAGTCGCTCGCCGCGCTGGGCCTCGACCAGTACATGCTCATGGCGGCCGGCATCGCCGTGATCACCACCGTCCTGTTCGCTTTCCGTGGTCTGTACGACGAGCCGCGACCATACGCCTGGCCGACGCGCCTGTACACCATCGTGAGCGCCGTCTCGACCGCGCTCGTGGTGGGTCTGACCGTTTCGTACTTCCTCGGCGACGGCGCCTTTTCGCGCCTCTGGTCAGCCACTGGTTGGGCAATCGCGATTGGCGCACTGATTGCCTGGCGCGAGCTGGCCACCCACGCGTACACGGCCATTCGTGAGCGTGTTGCGCCGGCGCGGCGGGCGCTGGTCGTAGGTGCCAATCCGCTGGGCAAGCAGCTCGCCAGCGAGCTGGCCGAGTGGTGCCACGTGGTCGGCTACGTCGACAACGGCACCGACCTGGTCGATCCGTCACTCCGCCTGCTTGGACCAGTGGCTGAGCTCGAGCATATCGTGCACGACTACGCCATCGACGAGCTGATCATCGCGCTGCCGACCAAGCGCCGCGAGCAAGTCACCCGGCTGGTCGATCGCGGCTTTCGCCGCGCGGTCAAGATCAAGTTCGTCACCGGTATTGGCGAGCTGTTGCCCGAGCGACTCGAAGTGCAGCGCCTCGGCGGTCGCTCGTACATCGCCTTCGAGCCGGTGGCCAAAGTGGGCTGGATCAAGCGCGCCATGGACGTTGTCCTGGTCGGCGGAGGCCTGATCGCCATCTCGCCGGTGCTGGCACTGATCGCGCTGGCCATCAAGTTGGACTCGCACGGGCCGGTGTTCTACCGGCAAACCCGTGTCGGCAAGAACGGCCGCCATTTCTCGATGCTCAAGTTCCGCTCGATGTGCGTCGACGCCGATAAGAAGCTCGACGATTTGAAGCATCAGAACGAGGCGACTGGGCCGCTGTTCAAGATCAAGGCTGACCCGCGCATCACCCGCATTGGCCGCATCATGCGCCGCTACTCGCTGGACGAGCTGCCGCAGCTGTTCAACGTAGTGCGCGGCGAGATGAGCCTGGTCGGTCCACGGCCGCCGCTGCCCGCCGAGGTGGCCGAATACGAGGACTGGCAGCTTGGCCGCCTGCGCGCCACGCCAGGCCTGACGGGCCTGTGGCAGGTCAGCGGCCGCAGCGAGGTGCCCTTCCACGACATGGTCCGCCTGGACCTGCACTACATTCGCAACTGGTCACTCTCGCTGGATCTAGAGATCCTGCTGCGCACGGTGCCCGCGGTCGTCAGCAGCCGCGGCGCGTACTAACGAGTGGTTAGTGGTTAGTGGTTAGTGGTTAGTTGAACGCTGGCCGCGCCCGACCTCCCGACCAGTCATTTCCGGTAGTGGTTGCATAGCTTTCCGCGGCGCGTGCGCACGATGGCACGTCACAACGGCGGAGCCACTAGCCACTAGCCACTAACCACTAACCACTAACCACTCGTCTCAACCGCAATCGCACCCCCGCTCTAACGGTTGCCCGAGGGTCACCACTTACAGTCCCGTGACACTCGTTGGAGGCAAGGCTTTTACTCCGTCATGCTTAGTACTATTCGTATTCCCGCGCTCGCGGCACTCCTGGGTGCCTCGGTTTTGGCAGTGACACCAGCGGCGGCGGCTTCTATCTCGCCTGATGACTGCGCCGCGCAGTCGGGCACGCTGGCGGTGCGCGCCGTGGCCGTCTCGCCAGGCACGACCATCACGCTGTTCCAGACATGGGACGGCACGTTCCAGGGTCAGGGCACGGTCGAGGTGTACTGCCGCGCCGCCAACTACGCGAATCTCGGTGAGATCCAGGATGCTGAGGTCAAGATAAGCATTTCTCCGACCGCGCCTGGCCTGACCGCCAGTATGTTCCAGATCTCAGGCGTGAACGGCGTGGGTATCACCAACGTGAGCTCGTCGACGCCCGGCAATCCGGTCCTGATCGGCCCCTTTACGGGCAGCGCTACCTTCTTGATTACGGGCCAGAACACGCTGCTCGCACCCGGTATCAGCGCTGAAGACGTCGCCGTTGACTTCCAGGTAGTGACTCAGGCTTGGGGCGCGCCGCTCAAGGACCCGTTGACCGGCGGCACTCGTCAGCCTGGTAACTTTGGCGACATCGTCGCCCAGACCCCGGAGCTCGACAGCCTGGCGCTGTTCGGCACGGGGGCCATGGGCATGATCGGCTACGGCCTGACGCGGCTGCGCGCCGCCCGGCGCCGCGAGAGCTAGAGACCGGCCGAGATGATCCCTTCGGCGAAGCTAACCCGATCCAGCGGAGCCCACAGCCTGCTGCCGATTGGCCTCGCCTTGGGGGCGCTCGCGGTGATCTGGCCGGCCTTCGCCCATGCCCTGGAGGTGTGGTCGACGACCGAAGAATTCAGTTATGGCTATCTGATCCCGCTGGTCTCGGTCGGCGTGATCTTCTTCCGCCGTCAGGCGGTGCTGAACAGCATCGGCCGTGGCGCGGCGGGTGGCCTGGTCATTGTTATCGCCTCATTGGCGACGCTGATCGTGGCCGAACGCCTTGGTATCCATGCTCTTGCCGGCGTTGCAGTCAGCCCGCTGCTGTTCGGCGCGGCGGTGTACCTGTGGGGCTGGTCGACCGGCCGCGTGCTGGCCTTTCCGTTTGGCTTCCTGGTCTTTGGCCTTGGCGTCTTTCGCGGGCTCCTGGACACGCTGGGGTTTGCTTTGCAGAGCATCACCGCGGTCGGCGCCGGCACACTGGCCACACTCATCGGGGTGCCGGTCGCCCGTGATGGACTTGTCCTGACCTCCGACCGATTTGCGTTCATCGTGGCTGAGCCGTGCTCGGGCATGAGCTCGCTCGTATCGTTGTTGGCGCTAGCGGCGCTGTGGACCTACGTGGCGCGCGGGTCGATGACTGCCCGCGCCGCGGTGCTGCTCAGCGTCGCGCCGCTAGCGATTTTCGCCAACAGCGCGCGGGTGACGATGGTGCTGCTTGTGGCGCACTGGTTTGGCCAGGACGCGGCCATTGGCTTCTTTCATGGCGCTTCGAGCCTGGTGTTGTTCGGTCTGGCCCTGGGTGGCCTGGTGGCGGTGAGCCGCCTGGTGGGCTGCCAATTAAGAGGAGAAGCACTGGCATGAGCGTGCTGACGCGTGCGTTGCCGCGCTTTGCCATTCCTACCCGCCCGGCGGTCATCCTGACGGCGTTGTTTGCCGTGACCGCCCTGGTGTTGGCCGGCCTCGGCCCCGTCGTCGAGACCGCACCGCGCTGGCCTGCCGACGGTGACCTCTATAAGGTTGACGGCTGGTCCGTCTCCGCTGCCTCAGTCGACGCCAGCCGGCCTGGACTGACCCTCGTGAGCCACACCTACGCGCGCCCCGACGGCACGCGGGCCACACTGGTGGTTTCGACGTCGCCCATCGCCAAGGCCGTTTATCGCGCCGGGGCCGCCGTCCCGTTCCTGGGCAACGGTTACACGGTTGAGACGCTGCCGGCCACGGGCTCGCGCGAAGCGCTGGTCGCCAGGCGCACCGGCGAAACGTGGACCCAAATCGCCGTTTACGGCGAGCAACGAGGCCAATACGGCGCCGGCGCCATAGCGTGGACGCTCAGCACCATCGATTCCATCCTGGGCAGGCCCAACGACTACTACCTGGCGAGGATCGTAGTCCCAACCGAGAACATCCAGGACGCCACAAGCCTTGCGGACGCGCTGTTCCCAAGACTCGCAACGTTCTACGTGCGTTAGCGGTT
This sequence comes from Chloroflexota bacterium, assembly GCA_036506475.1. Taxonomy (GTDB): domain Bacteria; phylum Chloroflexota; class UBA6077; order UBA6077; family CF-72; genus CF-72. Next base: position 8,591 of record DASXRR010000054.1, on the reverse strand, counting down.
CTCAACGCCTCAACCAAAACTCAATGAGCCACGGTCGTGGGCTCAACGGCCCCTCACTAGGATGGTCGTGACTTGGAGAAGGACAACACGTCTATGCTGATCAGACCGAAGACCTGGTGCGCCTTGGCGGGAGCCGTCGTGCTGACGCTCTCGGCTACAGGCTGCGCGCAAATCGTGCCGCGCCTGGGCCTGACCGAGACCGATCCGACGACTGATCCCGCGCTAGCCGCTGCTTCGCCCACCGTCACCGTCAAACTCGCCACCGACCAGAGCGGTGCGCCCCAGGCGCCCGTCACCAGCAGCGGGCCGCTCGGCCCACAGAACATCGCTGTCCGCAAAGGCGCGATCGATTTGCAGATGACAATGAGTGGCCGCGTCGCCGGCACCGAGGAAGCGGAGATCGTCTTCCCGGGTGGCGGCAAGGTCGACGTCATCGGCGTCAAGTCCGGCGATACCGTCAAGCAAGGCCAATTGCTGCTGCAGACCGAGACGACCGACATCGAGAAAGACCTGAAGGCCGCACAGGCGCGCCTCGAAACAGCCGGACTGCGGCTGCAGCAGGCGCAAGCCCAGGGCCAGGCGCAGCGCAACGCGCAGCAGCGCGACGCCGCAAAGCGCGCCTCGGACGAGGCCGCCCGCCGCCAGCAGGCTATGCAGGATGCGCAAATCAACCTGCGCAAGGCCCAGGACAACTTCGATCGCGTCGCCGCCGGTGCCAGCTCAACCGAGAAGCGCATCGCCGAAGCCACCGTGGCGACGGCCCAAGCGACGCTGAACAAGGCCCAGGCCGACCTCGATCGCCTGAACAAGGGTGCCAACCCGGATGACGTACGCGCCGCCGAGCGCGCCGTCGCCTCGGCGCAAACCAACGTCGACACGGCCACGGCCGAGGTGGATCGCCTGACCCGAGGACCCGACCCGGCCGTCGTGCGCAGTGCCGAGCGCGACGTCGAGCGCGCCCAGACCGCGCTCAAGGTCGCGCAAGCCACCAAGGCCGACGGCACCAACGTTACCCAGACCCAGCGCGATGCATTGATCGCCAATGCCCAACTCTCGCTGCAGGATGCCGAAGACCGCCTTGCCAAGGCCAAGCAGCCGTCCGACCCGCGTGACCTGGCAATTGCCCAGCGCAACCTCCAGGTCGCCAGGACTGCCCTCGATCAGGCCAAAGAGCGCTTCGACATCGTCAAAAAGGGCCCCGATCAGGCCACGCTCGATGCTGCGCAGCAAACGGTGGATGCCGCGCAGAGTGCGCTCGACAACGCCCAGGACAAGCTGGACGAGACGAACAGTCACCCGACATTGACCGAGCTACGCGCGGCCAGGGATGGTGTCGATCAGGCGCAGGCCGCGCTCACGCGCGCCAGCACGCCGTCGAATACCGACGTCGCCGTCGACGACAGTGGCGCGGCCTTCGATATGGAAATCATGGAAAAGGGTCTGGCGCAGGAGCAGGCGACGGTGGCCACGCTCGAGAAGAAGCTCGACGACACCAAGCTGCTCGCGCCGTACGCCGCTGTCGTGACGTCAGTCAATGTCAGGGTTGGCGATACGGTCGATCCGGCGCACTCGGCGTTCACGCTGGCCAAACCGGGCGCGCCCGTGGTGCGCATGGACGTGACCGAGCAGGACGCCGCCAAGCTCAAGGTCGACCAGAGCGCGAACGTCGTGCTCGACGGTAGCGATGCCGCCCTCAAGGGCACCATCGTCAGCCTGGCCGCCAGCACCGGCAGCTCGGGCAAAGTCGCGCAGATACGCGTCGAATGGGGCTCGGGCGAGCAGCCCAAGGTCGGTCGCACCGCGCAGGTCACGGTCGTCCTGCAGCACAAGGAAAACGTGCTGCTGGTGCCGAAGAAGGCGGTACGTGTCGCCGGCGCTCGCCAGTATGTGCAGTACATGAGCGGCACCAGCCGCCGCATCGCCAACGTCGAGGTCGGCATCACCAACGACCAGGACGCGGAGATCACAAATGGCCTGATTGAAGGCCAGATCATCGTCGTCGGCCCGTAGTCGCTGCCATGGCCACAGCCGGATCGAGGCTTGACCGCGAAGCACTGCGCCAGCTGAACCTGTACGAGGTGCTGCAAGTCAGCCCCAAAGCCAGTCCCGAGGTCGTGCAAGCGGCGTACCGCACGCTTGCACGGGCCTACCACCCCGACGTCAACGGTTCGCCACACGCGGCGCGCATGATGCGCCAGCTGAATGCCGCCTACCGCGTGCTGAGCGATCCGGAGCGGCGCTCCAAGTACGACGCTCAGCGCGCGCACCAGTGGCGGGCTCGGCCCGTACCGGCGGAGCGCCCAATGCGCCCGACCAGCACCACCGTCTCGACCGGCGTGCGCAACGGGCGCGTCGTGACCGCGGCCCGCGGCTCGGCCGAGCTGCCGATCTCGCCCATCAAGTCCAGCTGGCGCATTGGGCGCCTGCTCGCATTGCTGCTGTTCCTGATGGTCATGGTCGGCACGCTAATGTTCGCGTTCTGGATGATTGCCGGCGCACTCGAGGACGACCGCTACATCCGCGCTTCGGGTGCGATCCACGTCTTGTCATCCTGAGGGGAGCCGGAGCCTGCCCTCGAGCGGAGCGAAGGGACCCGAAGGATCCGCGAGCACGGGCGTTCCGGCAAGCGGATTCCTTCGCTCCGCTCAGGACAGGCTCTTCGCAAGCTCAGGATGACACCCCTCGCCGCTCAACCGTCTCTCAACCGGCCATTTACAGTCGCTGACCCGCCCTCAACCAGAATCTCCCACAGAGCACCTAGCGGTGCTTGCCCTCAGTGATGACTCCACTCCAGACTGCGTTCGTCATGGAACAGGCCCTCGGCCATGTGACCCATGCCCGAAACCTCGAGGCCACGCTCCGCGACCGTGCGGACGTCGCACCCACCTGGCTGCCCATTCCATTCGAGACTTCCGGCCCAGAGCGGTTCGTACCGCTACTGCGCAGCAACTGGTCAGTGCGTGCCAGCTGGCGCGCCCGGCGCGCCCTCAATGCCGCCCTGGCATCGCAAGCGCACCGTGCGCTGGTCTTTCATACGCAGGTGACCTCGCTGTTCTCGGTGGGGTTGATGCGCCGCTATCCGAGCCTGATTTCGCTCGACGCCACGCCGATCAACTACGACCATGTCGGCCAGTACTATGGCCACCGAGCAGCGGGCAGCGGGTTCATTGACCGCCGCAAGTTTCAGATGAATCGGGATGCCTTCCAGGCCGCCAGCGCACTGGTCTCGTGGTCAGACTGGGCGCGTGAGTCCCTCATCAACGACTACGGGGTCGATGCTTCCAAAATTGCCGTATTGGCCCCTGGTGCAAACGCCGCCTACTTTGACATTGGTGCACGCCGACGGGCGCACGGCGCTGATGAGCCCGTCCGCGTCTTGTTTGTCGGAGGCGACTTTGCGCGGAAGGGTGGCAACGAGTTGCTGGAGGCTTTCCGCTTGGGTGCGTTTGCACGACCAGCTGAGCTGCACCTGGTGACCAATCACGTCCTCGAGCCGCGACCAAACGTTTTCGTCCATCGCGGACTCAGTCCGAACAGTCCGCAGCTGCTGCGCCTGTTCGAGATGGCCGACGTGTTCGTGCTGCCGAGTTTTGCCGAATGTCTGGCCGTGGTGCTGATGGAGGCAACCGCGGCCGGCCTGCCGGTCATTACCACCGACGTGGGCGCGCTGAGCGAAGCCGTTGAACCGGACCGCTCGGGCCTCGTGCTGCAGCCCGGCGCTACTGCCGCGCTGCGGTGCGCCCTTGATTCGCTGATCGGCGATGCCGAAAAGCGTCAGCGCATGGGTCGCGCGGGCCACGAGCTCGCGCGGCGCAAGTTCGACGCGCAACATAACAATCACGCTCTGCTCGATCTCGTGGTCAACGCCGCGGAGTCGTCGCAGACTTCCCGGAGGGCCGCATGATCACGAAGTTCCTGGAGGCGTTCTTCCGCCACAAGCTGCTGGTGCTGCTGCCTCCGGTGCTCATCCCGCTTATTGTCGGCCCCTGGGCGCTGATGACTACGCCAATCTACTACGAGTCGTTCGCGGGCGTGTGGGTCGACAAGCCGACCTATCTGACCTACAACGACAACTTCAGCATCTACTCGAGCGCGTCGTCGCAACAAGCAAACAAGCTCACTGAAGTGCTGCGCACGCGCTCGTTCATGGTCGACGTGGCCAAGCGGACCGCGATGGCGCCACTGGTGGGCAATACCAAGGGCGAAGAGCGCATCGCGACCATCATTGGCCAGGGCTTCACGATGATCCCGAATGGTGATCACCTGCTCGTGCTGCACTTCAAAGCGGACAGCGCGCGCCTGGCGTTCGACTCGCTGAATGCGATCATGGACGCGTTCAAAGAGAACACGGCCACCGACCGGGTCAATCAGGCTTCACTGGCGATTTCCTTCTATCAGGCGCGATTGCAGTCGGCGCAGGAAGAGCTCAAGAAGACGACGACATCGGTGCGCCAGTACATCGCATCCAATCCCAACCTGGGCTCACTCAACCTCGACCGGAGCGGGACCGTCACACCAACCGAAAAGAATATCCCGGGCCCCGATTTCGTCCTCCCGCCGACCGTTGCGGACCCCCAGCTAGCCGACATGATCGGTAGGCTCCAGATCCAACAGAAGCAAGTCGAAGCGCTGCGCGGCAACCTCGAGTCGGCCCAGTTCGATGCCTCGGCGGGCCTCGAGGGTCAGGAGCTTGGCTTCCAGATCATCGACCCGCCGCAGCTCGCCGCGGCGCCGACGCGCGCGCTACGGACGCGGCTGATCTACCCGATTGCCGGCCTGGTCGTCGGCATGGGCCTCAGCCTGGTGCTGCTCGTGCTGCTGGTCGCGGGCGACCGCACCATCCGCAGCGAGACCGACCTGCCCACGAACGCGCGGGTCCTCGGGGCGGTGCCGCAGCTCAAACTCAACCTGAAGAACATGCCGAAAGGTCAGCGTCGCGACGCAATGCGGCGCGCCATCGGATTCGTCGCCGGCACCGCATTGCCCGCGCCCACGACTACGGGGTCCAAGTAAATGGTCGTTCAACAGGAGGCGCCGCAGGTGTCCGACGAGCGCGCACTGACGCGACAGCGCGGAGGCAGCCTGCAGCGCCTCAATGGCACAGGCCAGGATCAACAACGCGACTGGCTCTTTGCCGGCGCCGACGAGCTGTTCCGCGGACTCTACACGCGCGCAGGCATCGGATTTACGTCAGAAGTGCTGGCGGTTAGCAGCGCGCTTGCTGGCGAGGGCAAGACCACGGTCAGCCTCGGTCTGGCCGTTACCGTTGCGCAGGATTACCCCGAGCGGCGCGTGTGTCTGGTCGAGACCGACTTCCAGAAGCCCACGCTGGCGGAAGACTTTGGCGTCGAGGCGACGCCTGGCCTGGTCGACTGCATCGTCGGCGACGAACCACTGGAGCTCGCCTTCCGCGAGAGCTTCCTCGATAACCTGCACCTGCTGCCGGTGGGTGGCCCGATTCAGGGCCACGGCCGAGCACTGCGCTCGAGCCGCATGGCCGCCATCGTCGACAGCCTGCGCCAGAGCTATGACCTGGTCGTCGTCGACGCCCCGTCGATACTGGTCAATAGTGACTCGGTCATGCTGATGGATCTCGCCGACAGTGCGGTGCTGGTCGTGCGCTCAGGCATCACGCCCTCGCCGATGATCACCAAGGCGCTGGAACAGATCGACGAGACCAAGCTGCGCGGCATCGTCCTGAACGGCTCGCAGTCGGCCATCCCTGGCTGGCTGCGGCGCCTGTGCGGTATGTAGGCGCGGGCGCTCAATGAACCTGATGCTGGCCATCATGGTCGTGTGCGTCGCCGTGGGCTTGCTCTCGGCCACCTTTCAGCAGCGTACGTATGTGCTGATTGGCGGCATCGCCGCGCTGATGGCCTTCCTCTATTACTTCCCGACGCGGTTCATGACATGAGCGTCGGCCTGAAGCTGCCCTCTCGTCGGCCCGAGTCGACGGAGCAGCCGCGGCCCGTGAAGCTCAGTCAGCCGCAGCTGTCGACGGCGTACTACGCCGGTTCGGACAATCGTCGGCGGACCGTGCTGATGGTGCTGAGCGTGCTTGCCACGCTCGTGTTCGCCGTCCTGGTTCTCGCCTTTGGCGTGCTCACGCCGATCGCGCTGGTCACCTGGATCATCTGCGCGGCGATCGCCTGGCGGCCATTCGTCGGTCTGTGCGTCGCGTTCTTCTCGACGATCTTGCTCGAGGCTGGCGGCGCCGACCAGATGATGCTGCCTGGCTTCTACCTGAATGGCAGTCTCGGTTCGACAGTCGGTCTCACCGGTGCAATCGCCAGTCCGCTCGAGCTATTGCTGATCCTGGTCTTCGCCGTCTGGCTCGCGCAGGGCCTCGCTCGACGCAATTTCAATCTGCGCGGCGGCGCGCTTGGCCGACCAGTCATGCTCTTCCTCGGCGCGCTGTTCCTCGGTCTGATGCGCGGCATGAGCAGCGGCGGCAACTTCAACATCGCGCTGTGGGAGTCGCGCTTCCTCTTTTACATCGTGATCTGCTACATCGTCGCCGCCAATACGGTGCGTACGAAACGCCAGGTGCTGACGCTGATCAGCCTGGCCATGATCGCGATCACGCTGTTCTCCATTGAAGGCGCATACCGCCGCATCGCGCTGATCGATACCGGCAAGCTCGGCGTGGTGCCCGAGTTCGCGTACTCGCACGAGGACGTCGTGTTCCTCGGTTCAGGGCTGCTGTTGGTGCTTGCGCAATGGGTGTTCGGTGCGCCGGCCTGGCAGAAATTCCTGGGCTTGTTTGGCCTCGCGCCAATCACCATGTTCACGCTGCTCGCAACCGAGCGGCGCGCGGGCTACATCGCGATCATGATCGGCTTTCTGTCGTTCGCGATCATCTTCATGATGACCCACCGCAAGGCATTCTTCACCTTCGTGGTGCCGGTCATGCTCGCCGGCGCGGTGTATCTGCCGGTGTTCTGGAACAACACGTCCATGATCGGCCAGCCCGCTCGCGCCGTTCGGTCGCTGAGCGCGCCGGATCCGCGCGACGCTGGCTCGAATCTGTATCGCGACCTCGAGTTGATCAACGTGCGGGCCACGATCAAGGCCAATGGCTTGCTCGGCGTCGGCTTCGGCCAGCCGTTCTACTTCATCGTCAACATGCCGGACCTGTCGTGGTGGCCGTTCTGGCACTACGAGCCGCACCACAACATTTTGTGGGTGTGGCTAAAAATGGGCGCCTTCGGCTTCATCATTTTCATGACTTTGATGGGCACTGGTCTGGCACGCGCGTCATATATCGTGCGTACCTTCCAGAATCCGGAGCGGCGTGTCTTCGCCATGTTCACGCTGAGCGCGATCGTCACCACGCTCGTGTTCTGCTACGTCGACCTGGGCCTCGTCTCGGGTCGAGTTACCGTCTTCCTCGGCACCACCATGGGCACGCTGGCCGTGCTCGACAAACTCCAGGACTGATCAGGACCTCATGTCAGAACTAACTCGAGTACTAGTGCTCCCGCAGCAGCCCGCCAGGGCTGCGCAGTGGGTATCCGCTGTCATCTGCACTCGCAACCGCCCCGATCTGATCGGGACTGCCGTCCAGAGCGTCCTGGCCAATGCGTATCCGTCGTTCGACCTGCTCGTCGTCGATCAGAGCACCGATGGGCGCACGGGCGAGATCGTCAGGGCACTCCAGGCCGAGCACGCCAACCTGCGCTACTTGCATACCGAGAAGGCTGGTCTGTCGCGCGCCTACAACATTGGCATTCGCGAGACCACTGGCGAAGTGCTGGCCTTTACCGATGATGATTGCGTGGCCCCGCGCGAGTGGATCACCTCCGTCGTTGGCGCCTTTACCGCCGACAGCGAGGCGGAGCTCATGTACGGCCAGGTGCTGCTGCCGACGGCGCTGCTGGACAAGCGCGACGACGTGCCGACGCTGGCCATTCCAATCGCCTGGCGCCAGAGCCGGCGCATTGCGCCGTTCCAGCTGTACGGGATGGGTGCAAACTTCGCCGCCCGCCGTTCGCTGTTCGACCGCATCGGCCTGTTCGACGAGGTACTTGGCGGCGGCGGTCCGCTCAAATCGTCGCAGGACTTCGATCTGCAGTACCGCGCCTATATCGCCGGCGTGACGACGACCTACCGCCCCGAAGTCCAGATTGACCACTATGGCCTGCGCTTGGCCGAGCAGTGGCCAGCCACCGATCGTGCCTACGGCACCGGCGACGGCGCCTTTTACACCAAGCACGCGCGCTGCGGCGATACGTATGCCCTGCGCCTGCTGATCGCACAATTCGTGACGCTTGGCGTGCGCGAGGCGCTCCACACCCTGGGCATCCGCCGCCGCTACTCACGCGCGCGCTACCTGCGCGGCTTCATCGCTGGCATCACCGGCAGCTTCGCATTCCGCGTCGATCGCGCGCGACGGATGTACGTGGCGGCCTGATGCAGGCGGAGCTAACGTCTGGTTCACCGACCGTGACTGCCATGCCGGGCCTATTCAGTCGGTTGGGATACCTGTGGGCGAACCGCGACAAGATGCGCGGGGCGCTGAACGCTCGCCGGCATCTGCGCAAGGCAAGCTCGCTGGGCTCGCGCGTGACGCTGCAGGGCAAACCGCAAGT
>DASXRR010000053.1:0-4629 GCA_036506475.1 Chloroflexota bacterium | reverse complement strand
TGCAAGCCGCAAGCCGCACGCCGCACGCCGCACGCCGCACGCCGCACGCCGCACGCCGCAAGCCGCAAGCCGCAAGCTGCAAGCCGTCAGCCGTCAGCCGCCAGCCGCAAGCCCGCCTCCTGCCTCCGACCCCAGAGGTTTGTTGCCTCCTGGAAGTCGAAGGCGCGCGCAGCGCGCGGGGCCGTCGGCTGTAACAGCCTGACAAGCACCGCGCGTGCCGCCCAATCGCTACCCCGTGGGGTTCCCTCTGGAACTCGCAGGCGCGCGCAGCGCGAGGACCTTCGGGCCTGTCCGCCCTGACCGGTTCCAGCGCAGCACTTCCGTTCCTACTCCGTGGAACTGGTATGCGCGCGCAGCGCGAGGAACTTCGCGGGTGACAGCCAGACAAGCACGCGCCTGCCGCCCGACCGCTACCCCGTGGGGTTCCCTCTGGAACTGGAAGGCGCGCGCAGCGCGAGGACCTTCGAGCCTGACGGCCCTGACCAGTTTCCAGGCGGGCGGCACCTCCGTTCCTACTCCGTGGAACTGGAAGGCGCGCGCAGCGCGAGGGCGTTCGGGGCGTCGCAGCACGAAGCCCGAAGCCAGTGGCAAGTAAGAAAGACGGGCAAACCAAGAGGGCCGGCCCGCCAGTGTGGCACGTGCCGACCCTCGTTTGGGTTAACTAAGCGGCGGAGGGTTTAGCGAGTCGCCGAGGCCATCGCCTGGGCGTTCTTGAGACTCGCCGCGGCGTGGCTGATGATGGTGGCCGCCTTCGTCGAGCCACTGATCGACTCACTGGTGGCATTGAGCTGGCCCGCGGCCAGCACCACGTCGGCCGCCAACAGGTCGTTGGCGCCCATGGCAGTGCCATTCGCGGCAGCGGCGATTCCCGGCGTATGCAGCATGTCGGCGCGCGCGTCGGCAATCAGCCGAGCATTGCTCATGTTCTGCTCGGCCATCACGCTTGTGATGGTGTCAGCCAGCCGATGCAGGAACGACGATTGTGCCTGGGCGTTCAGGATCTCATCCTGGCGGCCCTGCGCCATCGCGTTTGCGAGCGTCGAGTCCGCCTTGGCGATCAGCACACCGGCCCGGATCTGAGCGATACCGAGCTCGTTGCGCGCATTGACCTCGCCATCCGCGCGGGCCGCGTTGGCAAGTGCGCGCGTGATCTGCTCGATCGCATTGCCGTTCGCGGTGCCGTCGAGCTGATGCTGGCGCAGCGCTTCGGACTGCAGCAGGGCGATCATCCGATCGTTCGACATGTTCAGCTGAGTCTGAGCGTTGATGTCATCAGCCTGCTGCAGCGCGAGCTGATACTGCGCACTCGCATTGGCGAGCTCGGCCGCCATGTGGTCGGCCGTGTCGTCCGCGGCCACCGCGGCCATCGGTGCCAGCGCGATCACCAGCCCAACACACAGAACAAGAACCCGAAGTGGGGTCATTTTTCCTTGGACCTTCCCTTCCCTGAGTGTGCGCCCCGCCACTAAGGCGGGCCTCCGTTAGCCTCCATCAAGCCATGACGCAACCGTCATTACGGTGTTGCTGGTGATCGAACGCCCGAATTATCACCCCCTTACGGCGCACAAACAGCCACACCCTCTTCTGGTCGACGGGCGTCCCGCGCTGTTTTGGCGGGTTCCGGTGGTGTGCAAGACCCGTGCCACTTGGGCGCGGGTACGCTTGGCCTATGCGCCCTGGCGCGCGGCCCCTGGATCCACCACGCCGACTGTTGATGGGCTCGGGTCCCAGCAACCCCGAGCCGCGAGTCCTACGCGCCATGGCTGGTCCCCCGCTCGCAGCCGACGATCCATGTCTCGCCGAACTGCGTGATGACGTCAATCTACTGCTGCGTAGAACGTTCTGCACGTTACAAGCCGTTACGATGGCGATCCCAGGTGCTTCACGTGCCGGCATCGAGGCAGTCCTGGCCAGTTTGATCGAGCCCGACGACCGCGTCCTCGTCGGCGTCTACGGCCACTTCGGCGAGCTGTTGTGCACGCTCGCGGCACGCCACGGGGCACGGGTTGAGCGGGTCGATGCCGAGTGGGGCCGCTGCGTCTCGCCAGTCGAGTTCGTCGAGACGATCGAACGCAGTACGCCCAAACTGGCGGCGATCGTGCACGCCGACACCTCGACCGGCATCCTGCAGCCGCTGACGGCAATCAGCCGCGCGTGCCAGGCCTCGGGCACGCTGTTTGTGGTCGACGCCGTGCTCAGTCTGGGCGGCTGCGAGGTCGGTTTTGACGCGTGGGGCATCGACGTGGCCATCGGCGGACTACAAAAGTGCCTGGGCGGGCCACCTGGCCAGGCACTCGTGGCATGCTCTGCGCGCGCCATGACCGCGCGGGGCTCGCGCGCGAGTGAGCCAGACACGAGGTACCTGGACCTCCAGCGTCTCCTGAACACCAGCGAGCTCGGCACGCCAATGCTGTACGCCACACGCGAGGCGCTACGGATGATCGACGAGGAGACGCTCGAGCTCCGTTGGCAGCGCCACGCGCATGCGAGCACAGCGCTGCGAGCAGGCGTCGAGGCCATGGGCCTGGAGCAGTTCGGCGACGCGGAACATCGCGTGCCGATGATCACGCTGGTGCGCGTGCCGTCTGGCATCGACGAGGCAGCAGTCCGTCAGCAGCTGCTGGAGGAGCACGGGGTCGAGATCATGGCCGCCTTCGGTCCGCTGCGCGGCCAGGTCTGGCGCATCGGCACCATGGGCACCAACGCCTGCCAGCCATCGGTGCTCCAAACACTGGCCGCCCTGGAAGCCGTGCTCAGCGCCAACGGCCACAAGCTGTCGCGCGGCGCCGCCGTCGACGCCGCCCGACAGGCCTTTGTCATCCTGAGCGCAGCGAAGGCTGCGGCCTCAGGATGACAGAAAAATGTCCAGTGGCAGGAACGCCGAGACCACGAAGTTCGGCACGTCGACGAGCTCGCTGATCTTGAGGTCGACGGCCACGCTGGCCAGCGCGTAGGCCTGCTGGCGCGACAGGCCGCGCTCATGGCCCAGGTAATCGATCATGTTCAGAAGCGCGTTGCGCGCGGCGAGCGTTGCGTCCTCGGAGCGGTTCTCGCCCGACCGGTCGATGGACATGCCCGTGGTGGCATAGAAGCGCCGTGGCGCGATGAGCTCGGGCGGCCCGTAGTAGTCGTCGCGCGCGAACTGCGCATCGCGAATGCCGCGCTGTGCCGCGAGGCCCTTGTGGACCTGGAACTCGAGGTGGAACGTGGCGCACATCTCGATGGCCGTGCCGCAGCACTCGCCGTCGCCTTGCGCGAAATGCGCGTCGCCGATCGAAAACAGCCCACCCGGTGCCGAGACCGGCAGTGCCAGGCGAACACCTTTACTGAGCTGCTTGACGTCCATATTGCCGCCCGTCTCGCGCGGCGGAATGGTGCGCAGCGCTTCGGCGGCAATGCGCGGATCGCTCGGCACGGCCGCGGTAGAAAGAGGTGGCAGCACCACTCCTCCACGGGAAAGGAGCGCCTGCTCGCGAGCCGTGATCGTTTGCAGCAGCTCGTGTGACGGCGCCAGGCCGATCGTGCCTGGGAACGACGCACCTGGGATACGCACCGCGGGAAGCTCAGGCGCCGTCGCGTAGCCGTCCGCGATGGTCCAGTGCACGATATACGGATCGGGAAAGTCCTCGCGTAGGAAGCCGAAGCCAGGTATCTGCGTGGTGAAGCCAAACTCGGCTGGCTCGACGTCGACGATGCGGATCTCGAGCAGGTCGCCTGGCTCGGCACCGTTGACGTACACCGGTCCGGTTAACGGGTGCACGACGTCGAGGTTCGCCGCGGCGACATCTGCTGTCGTGGAGGAAGCAGTGATCTGGCCATCCAGCGCATCCAGCGTCTCGAGGATGACCCGCTCGCCCGGCTCGACCCGCAGGACAGGCGGAATGTCCGGATGCCAGCGGTTGTGCCCCACCTGAGGCTGCGCCGCGAGCGGCTTGGAGCGATCGACGCTGATGCGGTGCACGTTTCCCGCGATGGTCATGCCGAACCTCCTCGGTGAAATCGCTACTGCGGCGGTGGATTCTGCCGCTCGTAGTGCGTCTGAAAAAAGCAAAACACAGGCTCACCTGACGAATACGTCAACACCCCGTTGTCTAGCGTCAGCCGGATGTCATCGCGATCGGGATAGTTGGGGTCGTAGATGCACAGATCGGTACGAGAGCCGTCGGCATCGTAGCCGTAGGTCAGAATCTGGTGCTGACGGCTCAGGTCACGCGGTCGGGCAGATTTCAACTTGATCAACCCCAGCGGCACCAGGTGTCCACTATCGAGTCGCTCGCGAATGGCCGGCAGCTCGTGCTCGGCCATCACCGCGGTCCGCAGATAGTCGGGCAGGATGGGCGTCATCAGCTCCAGGTAGCGATTCAACCCGAAGGGTAGGTTGAAGCTCTGCAGCAGCCGATGAACGATGAACTTGTAGAGCGCTGTGCCACCGGCCGGCGGTTCGGTGATGGGCGGGATGGGCTGGCCATGCTCGAAGTAGTCGCACACGACGTACACCATCCCGCCGCACAGACCATTGGCCGCGTCGCCGAGCCCGAGCTTGCGGCCGAACGGCAGGTCGACCACGATCTCGGGCTCGTGCGGATAGTAGTTGGCAAAGTGCAGCCCATTCTCGCTGGGCAGAAAGCC
>DASXRR010000052.1:0-20401 GCA_036506475.1 Chloroflexota bacterium | reverse complement strand
GCGCACGACCTGGTACTTCATGTCCTGCACCAGTGGAATATGCGGCAGCTCCGTCAGCAGAATCTGCTGCGCGCGGGTATAGAGCATCTTGCGTTTGGCCTGATCCGGTGTAAGGAGCGCGTCGTCGAGTGTCTTCGTCAGCTCCTGATTGTCGAGTCCGCCCTGGAACCACGTGGCGAAGATGGGCGTCTTGGGATGGAATTCGGTGACATAGCCGTTCGGGTCGCCACGCATGCCACGCGCGGTCAATTGCGCGCCCGCATATGACCCATCGGCATTGTTCTTGGCGAACGTGCCTATCTCGAGCGGCACCACGTTGGCCTTGATGCCGACGGCCTTCAGGTGCTCCGAAACGACCTCCGCCGACTGGGTGATGTAGCGCGGCGGGTTGATCGACTGCAGCTCCATCTCGAAGCCACTGCCGAAACCGGCTTGCTGCAACAACGCCTTCGCCTTGTCGACGTCGTACTTCAGATAGTTGCCCTTGAGGTCCGCCTCGGATAGCGGCCAATCACCGTAGCCGGGCGGGATGATGCTGCTGTAGACGGCATCGCCACCGAAGACTTTGTCGATGATGTCCTGGCGGTTGATGGCGTGGTTGATCGCCTGGCGGACCCGTGCGTCGCTCCACGGATTCTTGGGGTCTTTGAGGACGAACTGGATCTCCTTGTGCGCGGCGTACAATCCTTTGAGCACCGTCAAATTGCGGTCGTTGGCCATCGTGCGCGCCACGTCCGGAGTAAACGTGGCACCGTCGATCGCACCCGAGCGCAACGCGGCGACGCGCGCCTGCTCATCGGGTAACACCTTGAAGGTGATCTCGTCGAGGTACGGCAGGTCCTTGTTCCAGAAGTCCGGATTGCGGGTGTACACGACGCGATCGTTGGGTACGAACTCGACCAGCTTGTACGGCCCGGTGCCAATACCCTGGGTCAAGACGTTGATCTTGTCGTAGATACCCTTGGGCGTCACCGGTGTATAGCGTTGCCACGCAAAATAGCCGATCACGCTCGGGTCGGGTCCGCTCATGTTGATACGGACGGTGTACTTGTCGACGGCGTCGATGCTGGTGATCTTGGCCGGATATTGCGTCTTGATGCCGGGTGGAGGCGGATCGGCCTGTGCCTCGATGCCCCACTTCACGTCGTCAGCGGTAACTTCGCTACCGTCGTGGAATTTGACGCCCTGGCGCAGCTTGAACACGTATGTGTGGTCGTCCGGCGCCGACCACTCGGTGGCGAGCGCGGGTTGAATTTGCAGGTTGCGATCCCAGGCGATCAGGGAGTCGTACATGAACTCCTTACCCCACATGTTCGCCGTGGGCACGGCGCCATACGGGATCAGGTGGACAGGGTCCTGCTCGAGCGCCCAGGTCAGCTTGCCGCCCTTCTTGCCGGCCGTCGCCGGAGCTGTCGTGGGCTTTGCGGCTGCCGCGGGTGCAGTCGTTGGTGCTACCGCTGGAGCCGTTGTGGCTGCCGCGGCCGGTGCAGTCGTGGGAGCAGCCGGCGCTGTCGTGGGTTTGGCCGCCGCTGCAGGTGCGGCCGTCGGTGCGGCTGCTGGCGCCTGGGTCGGCGCCGCGGGCGCGGCCGGGGCGCATGCCGCCAGTAAGCCCGAGCCAGCCAGCAGTCCGGCGCGGAGCAGCCACGCACGGCGCGTCAACCCGCGCCGCATCAAGGAACGATCGTCGGGTGACATCGGCTTACCCTATTCCGTAGGATCACGCGACAATAGCAACGTGCCTGGAGTGCGTCAAGTTCGATGCTCGATGTCCTGATCCGCGGCGGCTGGGTGGCCGACTGCACTGGCAACCCGCGCTACCCGGCTGATGTGGCCATCCAGGGCGATCGCATTGCTGACGTTGGCACCCTCGCTTTCGCCATGGCACGGCGCGTCGTCGATGCCCAGGGTAAGGTTGTCTGCCCTGGGTTCGTCGACGCCCACAGCCATTCAGATTGGTCGCTGTTCGCCAATCCAACTGCCCAGAGCACCATCGCCAGGGCGTCACCACCGAGGTCGTCGGCAATTGCGGCGAGAGTTTCGCGCGCTTCACCGAGCTGGCGCGCACCCATCTGACCGATCGCCTTGCCCTGTACGGCTATGACGGTCCTCGATGCCTGCGTGCTGCCCGCCTGGTTGCTTGAGCCCGGCCCCGAGTTCGCCGCCCAGCAGCTACGCGATCCAGCCGTCCCTAAACAGCCTTTGTCATCCTGAGCGCAGCGAAGGATCCGCTTAGAAAGACACCAAAGACGTAGCCGAGCTCGCACCCCGCGCCGACGGGCAGGCCCTCTTCGCCGCCACGTTGCTCGAGGCTGTTGGCGTTCCGCAGCCTGGGCCACGCCCGAATCGCCAAGGTAACGCGCGGTGAGCAACACGCGGTTCCACTATCCGGAATTTGCCGTTTTTTGCAGGCAGCGCCGAGGAATGTGGATGTGACGCTACGAGAAAGGTACCGTGGTTCATAGCACAAACTTCTTCGAAGTCGACCGCGACGGTCTTCGGAAGATCGCAACCCGCGCCTACAGTTGGGTGCTGTTCGAGCTTATTCAGAAACAGCTCGGACGAACAGGCAACTCGGGTCTCCGTCGTTGTCGAGCCCACGCGTTAGCGTGGACACTATTTGCGGACTCGCCCAAACGTCTCGATCCCACCAAACGTGGCTTTATGAATCTGGGCGACAAGCAGTGGGCAATGTCGAAACCGGCACAGTGCGTGAAACGTCACGTGACGTTCGTTTTCTGGCGATGCTCTCACAGGCCGCCGCACTCGACAGCGGCGAAGTCGCACTTGTGCGCTCGGCGCATCCCGAGCTGAATGCGCGCCAGGCTGTCGACCCGACCCAGGCCACCGTTTGCTCAGGATCCTGTGAAGATCGCCGCCGCGGCGAGCTGAGACCTCTGGCTGGACCCGATCCGGTCGTTATAGTCCTCTCCGGAGGAAAGGAGTCAATGGGCGCGCTTCAACCGCTCCACCTGATCGTGGTCCTGGTGATCGTGCTGATCATCTTCGGACCGGGCAAGCTGCCGCAGCTTGGCAAGGCTCTTGGTGACGGCATTCGGGAGTTGAAGCGGGCGACCGATGACGAGCCAGTCGCCCCTGCGCTGGCGATCTGGACCTGCACGCAGTGTCACACGGCGGTACCAACCACCGATCGCTTCTGCGGTACGTGCGGCGCTGTTCGCGACCAGTCATCCAGGGCGGCTGCTTCGAACGCAGCGCACTGAGCACCGGTCGGCGAAGACACTACCGATCTAACGAATCCAACCCATGCTGTGCGCGGGCGTCCCCGGAAACAGGCGGCGTCCGCTGTGTGTTACGTCTTGCGCGGGTCGAGCGCGTCGCGCAACCCATCGCCGATGTAGTTCACGCTCAGGATCGTCAGAAAGATGAACAGCCCTGGGAAGAACGCCAGCCACGGCGCGGTGGTCATGTCGTTTTGAGCCGCGCGCAACATGTTTCCCCAGGTCGCCGTCGGCAGTTGGATGCCCAGGCCAAGGAAGGACAGCGTCGATTCGGTCAGGATGGCGCCAGCGACTCCCAGTGTCGCGGCGACGATGATCGGGCTCAACGCGTTCGGCAGAATGTGGCGCCCCATCACGGTCGTTGTCGACGCACCGAGCGTGCGCGCCGCGGTCACGTACTCCTGTTCCTTGATCTGCAGAAACGCCGCGCGCACCAACCGCGCGACCGGCATCCAGCGCAGGAGACCGACCACCAGCACGATAGTCCACAGGTTGGTCCCGACTAACGCCGCCAACAAGATCAGGAGGAACAACTGGGGAAAGGCGATGAAGGCTTCCGTCGAGCGCATCAGGATGCTGTCGAGTCGTCCGCCAAAGTAGCCGGCGAGGGAGCCAATCACGGTGCCGACCACGATCGACACGGCCATGGCCGTGATACCCACCAGCAGCGATATACGCCCCCCGATCAGCACCCGCGTCATTTCGTCTCGACCGAGGTCGTCGGTGCCCATCGGGTGCACCAGCGACGGCGCCTCGAACCGAGCCAGCAAGCTGGTGCGATTGGGATCGTACGGCGACAAGCCAGCCACTACCGCGCTCGAGCACAACATGGTGAACACGATCAGCCCAGCCAGGGCCAGACGATGGCGTCGGAACTGGCGCCAGGCCAACGCCCACTCCGACCGCGGCGGGTGCACCACCGCGCTCGTGTCCCGGACCGGCGTGTGACCGAGCGGGGCAGGCTCGGCTGGAGCAACAATCATACGAAACGAATCCGTGGATCCAGCCAGGCGTAAATGACATCCGCCAGGAGCGTGGACAGGATGACGAGCCCAGCGGTGATCGTCACGACGCCCATGAGCACCCCGTAGTCAAACCGGAACGCCGACTCCAGGAACAGGCGACCCATCCCTGGCCAGGCGAAGATGCTCTCGGTGACCACGGCGCCCGAGAACAGCGCGGGCAGGTCCAGCGTGATCACGGTTACGACGGGCAAGGCAGCGTTCTTGAGCGCGTGCCGCCAGATGAGCGACCGTTCTGCCAGTCCTTTGGCGCGCGCAGTGCGCACGTAGTCCTGACGGATGACCTCGAGCATGCTTGCGCGCACGTAGCGCATGTAATGGGCGGTGTTGAACAGCGCCAGCACACTCACTGGCAGCACCAGGTGCGCCATTTGATCGAGCACGCCCGCCTCACCAGCGCCGAGCGTGCTCATGCCCGACGCGGGTAAGGCGGGCAGGCCCCATTCGCGGAACTTCACCGCGAACACGATGATGACCAGCAGTCCGCTCCAGAACGGCGGCACGGCGTACCCGACGAAACTGAACAATGTCGCCGCGTGATCTGAAAAAGAGTACTGGCGCACTGCCGACAGCACGCCAATAGGCAGGGCAATGACGAGCGTCACCAGCAGCGCGACGCCTTGCAGGTACAGCGTGTTGGGTAAACGATCACCGATCATCGTGGCTACTGGCTGATGGGTTACCAGGGAGTAGCCGAGGTCGCCCCGAGCGAGCGTGCCTAGCCATTTCGCGTAGCGCACGGGAATGGGCTCGTGGAGTCCGAAGCGCTCCTCCAGGCGCTTCAGGTCGTCAGCGCTGAGGCTCGGGTCGTTTTCGTAGACCGATAGTGGGCCGGCCGGGAGCATTTGCATGATCACGAACACGCCGATAGTGATCAGCAGCAGCAGTGGCACTGCCTCGAGAAGCCGTCGCCCGATGTACCGGGTCACCGAGTCCGCCTGCGACCGCTACTTGTCAAGCCACCAGTTGGCGGTATCCCAGCCCAACGTATCCCACGTATCGTTCACATGGCCCTTGACATATTTCTTGAATGCATCGATGTCCAAGCGGTTGTACAGAACGACGTGTCCCTTATCGGCATTGACCCGCTCCGCCACGGTCTTGTACGCGGCTTTGCGCGCCGCTTCGTCCACCGTTGCGCCCGCGGCTTCGAGCGCCTTGTCGAGCTCCGGATCCAGCAGGCGGTGGTAGTTTCGACCGCTGCGTGTTTGCTCCGTGGGCACCTGCGAGCCATGGAAGTAGCTATGTAAGTGCGCCTGTGGATCCAGATCCGGATTTGTGGTCCACATCAGCATGTCGAAGTTGCCCCGCGCGCGCGGCGCGTTGTCCTGCCATACGCCCAGGAGCACCGCGGACGGGGCGTTCTTGATCTCCACCTCGATGCCGATCTCCCGCAATTGCTCCTGGATCACCTGCTGTGTCTGTTCGCGCAGGCGGTCGCCGGTCGTCGTGCCATACTCAATCCGCGCCCGCACACCATCTTTCGCACGGATTCCGTCCGCACCGGGCTTCCAACCAGATTCGTCCATCAGCTGCTTGGCGCGCTGCGGATTGAACTCGCTCGGCTGCATCGTCGGCGTGAACCAACCGCCGGGCATCACCGACGTGGCAACCGTGGTTTTCCCGAACAGCAGCTTGTCGACAATCGCCTTTTTGTCGATTGCCAGCTCAATCGCCTGACGCACTCGCAGATCGCCGAGCACCGGGTGCGGACACTTGGGATCACCCTGCTGCGGACCGCTCGGGCAGCTCGAATTCAAGATCAG
Source organism: Chloroflexota bacterium (assembly GCA_036506475.1). Taxonomy (GTDB): domain Bacteria; phylum Chloroflexota; class UBA6077; order UBA6077; family CF-72; genus CF-72. The sequence goes on along the minus strand of DASXRR010000052.1, from coordinate 14,374 downwards.
GCGCTCGACCCGTGGGCTTGCCTGGGGCTGGATGACGGCGTCCGCCATGCCCTCGAATTCGGGGATGTTGGCTTCGATGAGGTTCCAGAGAACGTCGATCTCACCTGCCTTGAAGGCCTGCACCGCCGCCTCGCGACTGGGCACGACTTTGAAGATAATGCCGTCGAGATACGGCTTGCCTTTGTCGCGGAAGTTGTCATTGCGCTCGAGGGTGATGTTGTCCCCTGATGCCCAGCTCTTGAACTTGAATGGTCCTGTGCCAATCGGCGCTCGATTGAATTCCTTCTTGTCGATCAGCGTATCGCCGCTGAAGACGTGCTCCGGTAGCACACGACCGAAGTGATCCTTGAACGCCGCGTAGACGGTTTTGTAGGCGACGACGACGGTCGTATCATCCGGCGTGGTCACCGAAGCAATCTCTGGATACCCGCTCCTGATCACGACCGGGTTGTCCGCGTTCGCGATCACGTTGTACGTAAACAGCACGTCTTTGCTCGTGAAGGGTTTCCCGTCTGACCAGGTGACTCCCTTCTTCAGCTTCCAGGTGATGGTCTTGCCATCGGCTGACACGCCACCGTTCTGCTGGGTCGGGACCTCGTCGGCCAGGATCGGCATGTACGTGCCATCGGGACCACCGAGCAGTAGGCCTTCCAGGATGCTTTCGGTGACGAGCGTGTTGACGGTCTGGCTGCCGAGCAGCGTGTTCAGAATGATCGGCTCCTGGGACAGGCCGACGCGGACGACGCCACCACGCTTCGGGGTCCCCGCGGCCGGCGCGGCCGTGGGCTGCACGGGCCCGGGTTGGGTAGCCGCCGGCTGCGGCTTCGCCGGCTGCGCAGCCGCCGCCGTCGTCGGCGCAGGCGCGGACGTAGGCGCGGGCGCGCCCGGCGTGGGCCCACACGCCGCTGCCACCGAGAGCAGGACGCATAACCCCCACGCGGCACCCGCGCGGAACAAGATCGGATGCGGCATCCTCAGCATGCAGGACCTCCGCGCTGAATTGTCCGAGTAGGGTAGTTCAGCCCACCCCGTCCGTCGAGCGACAAGAGGTCCGTCAGGTCGGTTTGGCCACGGCGAGGACGATCATGACCACGATCGCGGCCCATAAGCCCAGCACGAATGGGTACGCGCGCAACAAGGCGGTCGCCAGGCGCGCTTCGCGTTCTGGCGTCGAGCCGAGCCTTGCGATCTCGCCCAGGGCGACCGGGAACTGGTCGGCCACGATGCGGATGCCGACGCCAGCCAGGACCATCAGGCCGAACAAGGCAACTTTCCAGCGCAGCCACGCCAGGCCGGTCATCAGGCCTGTGACCGCGAGGCCGACCAGTAGCACGCCGAGTGCGATGCGCACGAACAGGTCGAACTGTCTGAATCCGCGCACGAAGAAGATGCGTCGACCGATGTCGTGGCCGGCCGCCACATCGTGCAGCGCGAAGTATTGCTGCCAGACCGCCCAGAGCCACAGCACACACAACCCTGCGATGGCCGCTACGACATACGGTCTCGCTTGGCCGAGTCCGTCTAGCCCCCAATTGCCCAACATCGTCAGCAGCAGCCCCGAGGCCAGCATCAGGATGAGGCTCGAGCGCGGGCCCATGTCGAGCAGCCCCGCCAAGCGGCCAATCTGCAGCCTCGTCTCGCCGCTCAAGGATTGATTGCGGATCCAGAACGAGCTGCTGAAGACGCCGATGTCCATTCCCAGCCACGTCACTACCAGCACTATGTGGAGCGCCGTTAAGAGCGAGTAAATCACTGGCGGTTAGGCGTTCCGGATCGGGTGGCTTTTTCGGGTCGGGGGAGCTTGCAGCCCCCCGCAACAGGGGCGATTCGCCAATGGGCAGCCCTCGGCAAGGTCAGCACGCGCGGGGTCAGCGCTTCTCGGCCCTCGGCCTGCATCGCCACAGGTCGGTGCGTCTCGACCGTCGAGAGCCCTCCATCGCCGCAGGTGGACGCTGCACCCGCAGTCGTTGTTGGCCGGGCGAGTGTGTCCCATTGGCGAATAGCCCCTGTTGCGGGGGGCAGCAGGCTCCCCCGACCCGGAGAATCGTTCCCATGCGAAGGCTCACGTAGATCTAAATAATGTCTTGGGCGGGCTTGATTTCAGGAACATCAACCTCGCGCTCGACAGGATCAGCCATGCCAGGGCGGCGTGGGGGGATGGGCGTGATGTGCTGACCGTCGCCGGTCCAGGCACCGGCTCGGGGCGAGCGCAAGGGATCGGCGTGGACGGGTTCGCGTGGGCTGCCAGGGTCCCAGTTCAGCGGCGTACCGTCAGCCTCGGTGTAGAGGTTCAACAACTCGCCGTCCGAGCGAATCAACCAGATCGTGCCATCAGGAAATGCCTGGAAGAAGCCGTGCTTCACGCGCGGCGGCCGATAGAAGTACGTATCGACCTCCAGAGCGCCAAAGTTGTAGGTCATGTGGCCTGAAATCGTGTAGGCCTCTTCGACGCACGGATGATGCGCGGTGCGATGGTCCTTCCAGCCGGCCATCGCCTTGATCAGTCGGGTATAGGCCCGCGTTTGCGGGTCGACGTGCAGCAGCTTGATGAGCAGCCGCGCCTGGCCGACGACGGGCGTGCCGGTGGTGAATACCTCGCCCCACGGGACCTGATTGGTATCGATCCATTTCAAGCCTTCGTGCAGGTCGTCGCCAGGATTGGCCACACTACGCCAGGCCAGCGGGTCACCCTCGGTAAAGAACAGCACGCGCGCACCATGCACGGTGGAATAGGGTCCAGCGGCGGCGCCCGGCTCAGTGCGGAAATAGTGATGCGGCAAGAGCTGCAGTTCCGCGCCAACCCGCAAGTCGCCAGCAAGCAGATAGTGCTCCATGAAGGTGTCCGGGTTAGCACCAGGTTGGCGCCGCCAGCCGGGCGGTAGATCGAGGACGGCTGAGACGGCTTGGTTCACCGGACTCTCGCTGAGGACCACCAGGCGGGCGGGCAAGTTGGCGCCAGACAGCAGGACCTCGCGGGCCGGCATGTCCAGCACGTGCACCAGCTCAACGTGCGGTCGTGGGGCAAACACCATCTCACACCTCCTGGGGGAACGCGTAGTCAGGCACGCGGGTATAGGTGGTCAGAAAAGCGCCAGCCGCGGCGCGCGTGATCGCCAGTGCCCCTGGCCGCGAGCGCATCGGACCGTGCACCATTTCGGGCGGATGGGCCAGGTACGCGCCGGGGCGCATGCAGCCGGCCGTCGTTTCGATCTCACCCTCGAGGACGTAGTTCTCTTCTTCGACGGTGTGCCATTCGGTGAACGGACTGGCCCAATGCGGCAGCAGCCCGATGACCCACAGCCCGCTGTTGTCGAACGGATCGATGCGCAGCGTCTTGCGTGCGGCGCCCGCTGGAAAGTTGGGTGTCCTGGGCCGCTCCCAGTCGAGCGCGGCCAGATTCAGTGGTGCAACGTCGCGCTCCGGTCGATAGGCCGTACCGGGTCGCTCGAACACAAGTACGCGCCCACCCTGCTCAGTGCGCATCGCAGTACGCTGCCGCCCAGCCGATCGAAAGACATAGGAGTAGCGGCTGAGCGCATCACCATCGTCGACCAGCGCACCGGCGAGCACAAACAGCTCCTCGTCACGATCGGAGGCGCCGGCAGTAGTACGGCACCAGCCAGCGGGCAGATCGAGGACCAGCGAACGCTCGCCACTGACCGCGTCGCGACTGAGCTCGCGCACGCAGCACGGGCGATCGGCACCAGGCAGCACGACCTCGTGCAACGGCAGATCGTCAGTGTTGACGAAGTCGATGACCGGTCGCCCCACAGCCCCCAGTCTAGACGTCGTTCCGCTCAGGGGTCTATCGTTCCTGTCGCAGGAACACATGGCGCCCTTCCGCCTCGGCGTCGACGTGGGCGGCACCTTCACCGACGTTGCCCTGCTCGACGTCGCCAGCGGCCGTCTGTTCCGCGTCAAGACACCTTCGACGCCACGTGACCCGTCACGCGGCGTGATCGACGGCGTCCGTCGTGCCTGCCAGCAAGCCGGCATTCAACCTTCAGCATTGAGCGACCTCGTCCATGGCACGACGGTGGCGACCAATGCGGTGCTCGAGGGTCGCGGCGCGCGCGTTGGGCTGGTAACCACCCGGGGGTTCCGTGATGTCCTACACGTAGCTCGCTCACGCACGCCCGGGCCGCTGGCCGGCTGGATCTCGATGCCAGTGCCGCAACCGGCCGCCGCGCTCGAGTGCACCATCGAAGCCCGCGAGCGCATGGACGCGCGCGGCGCGGTCGTCGCCGAGCTCGACGAACCCAACTTGCAATCCGAGTTACGCGCGCTACTCGCGCGCGAGGAGATCGAAACACTGTGCATCTCACTGGTCCACGCGTACGCCAACCCCGACCATGAGCGACGTATCCGTGAGCTGGCCCACGAAGTCGCACCGGACGTACCAGTCACGTTGTCGTCGGACGTGCTACCCGAGCTGGGTGAGTACGAGCGCACGCTGACGGCGACGGTGACTGCGTCCGTGGGTCCGCTCGTGAGCCGCTACCTCGACGACCTGCAGACCCGGCTCCACGCGGAGCACGTCGCGGCGCCAGTTCATATCCTGCGCTCAGATGGTGGCGTTATGGCGCTGAGCGAAGCACGCCACAAAGCTGCGCACATGTTGCTGAGCGGTCCGGCGGGCGGCGTTGTCGGCGCCCTGGGCGTCGCCCAGCAAAGTCGCGTGCCGAACGTCCTGACGTGCGACGTTGGCGGCACCAGCACGGACGTCGCCCTGTGCCGCGGCGGTGCGCCCGAGATTGCCCGCCAGACGACCGTCGGCGCGCTCACCATCCGCGTGCCCAGCGTCGACGTACGCACCGTTGGCGCGGGCGGTGGCAGCATCGCCCATGTGCCAGCACTCACGCGCGCCCTGCGCGTCGGACCGCGCTCAGCCGGCGCCGACCCAGGGCCAGCCTGTTATGGCCAGGGTGGCACAGAGCCGACCGTCACCGATGCCCATGTCGTGCTCGGCTATCTGCCGCCGCGCCTGCTGGGTGGAGCGATGTCGCTCGACGTCGACGCCGCGCAGCGCGCCATTCAGCGCATCGCCGATGCGCTTGGACTGGACCTGTTGCAAGCAGCGGCGGGCGTGGTGAACATCGCCAACGAGAACATGCTGGGCGCCTTGCGCCTGGTGTCGGTCCAGCGTGGATTCGATCCGCGTGAGTTCGCATTGATGGCGTTCGGCGGCGCCGGACCACTGCACGCCAACGCACTCGGCCGGCTGATCGGTGCCTCGCCGGTGATCGTCCCGCGCGCGCCTGGGTTGTTGTGCGCCATCGGCGACGTCCTGTCGGACCATCGCGAAGATTTCTCGGCCAGCGTGCTGCGTACGTTCGACGTGCTTACCGCCGATGCTCTCGCGAGCCGCTTGGATGAGCTCGGTGCTCGCGCACATGCCTGGCTGGCCAGCAATGCCATCGCGGAGGACGCTCGAGAAGTCCAGTACCAGGTTGACGTGCGTTACTACCGTCAGGGTCACGCGCTGCAACAGTCCGTCGATCCAGTAACGTTGCGGCGCGATGGACTTGCCGGCCTCGGACAACGCTTTGACGAGCAGCACCAGCGTCTGTACGGCTTCAGCTTGCCCGATGGGCTGCGCGAAGTCGTCTCCGCCCGTGCCGTCGCTATCGGCCACTCCACGCCACCGGCCGCGATCCGCCTCGAGCCGGCGCCGTCTCCGGACCCCGCGGACGCATTGATCGACAAGCAGCACGCCGCGTACTTCGACGGCCACCTGCTGCGCACGCCGATCTACGATCGCGACCAACTGCTTGCCGGCCACGTGGTGCCCGGTCCGGCGATCGTCGCCGAGCTGGACTCGACGACGCTCGTCGAGCCTGGCTGGCAGGGGACCATCGACGAGCATGCCAACATGCTGATCCGTCCGCGGGTCGCGCCGTGATGCGCGCGCGCAATGGTCGCATGCCGGCCATCGATCCGGTGGTCAATGTCTGGGAGCGTCAGGATTTCGAGGTCTATCCCGATCATTTGCGCGATTTCTGGGAGCGCATTCGCATCGAAGACAAAGGCACTGTGGGCATCGACATCGAGGAGATGCTGGCGCGTATGGATGCCGCGCACATCGAGCTCGCCTTCTTGCTCGCCACGCGCGGTGGCGAGTGGGAGATCACCTATCGGCGTGTGTACGACATCTGCGAGCGCTATCCGGACCGATTTCGGCCCATCGCGGGTATCGACCCGAATCGAGGGATGGCCGGTGTCAAGGAGCTCGAGATCGCCGTCACCCAGTACGGGTTCCTGGGCGGACACATCTATCCACATTGGTTCGGCCTGGCCCCCAATCACGCGCTGTATTACCCCTACTACGCCAAATGCGCTGAGCTGGAAGTGCCGGTCCAGATTCAAGTCGGCCACTCAGCGCAGCGGCGCATGCCGACGGTCGCGCGGCCGATGTTGCTCGACGAGGTCGCCATTGCCATGCCGGAGCTGAAGCTGTTCGCGATCCACACCGGCTGGCCGTGGATTCAGGAGATGATCTCGGTCGCCTGGAAGCACGAGCACATCTATATCGGAACGGACGCCCACGCGCCGCGCTATTGGGAACAAGAGCTGGTCCAGTTCATCAACACCCGTGGCCGACGCAAGGTCATCTTCGGTACGGATTGGCCAATCATCGACTTCGGTCGGGCACGCGCGGAGATCGACGAGCTGCAATTGCGGGAAGAGAGTCTGCCATGGCTGCTGCGCGAGAACTGTCGGCGGCTGTACGACCTGTGGGATGTGCCGCCCACACCAGGAACGGAGGGCCAATAGATGCTGATTTGTCGCGTGGTGGGCTCGGTCGTCGCCACAGCCAAGGACGCCGGATTCATTGGCAGCACCTTGCTGCTGGTGGAGCCGGTGGCTCCGGATGGCAGCGGCCGTGGCGAGCAGTTCGTGGCCAATGACACCGTCGGCGCGGGCGTGGGCGAAACAGTGCTGGTCGCGACCGGCAGCGCTGCTCGCGCCTGTGAGCTCACGCGCTCTGCACCGACCGATGCCGCCGTGGTCGGCATCGTCGACAGAGTCAACACCCAGGATTGAGGAGGATTCGGAGCGTGGCAGAACGATTTGAAGCACGCGCAGGGGCGCTGGGCATGATCGAGACGCGCGGCCTGGTGGCGGCGATCGAAGCCGCCGACGCGATGGTCAAGGCGGCCAACGTCGAATTGGTCGGCAAGGAACAGGTCGGCGGCGGCCTGGTGACGATCATCGTGCGTGGCGACGTCGGCGCCGTCAAAGCGGCCACCGACGCGGGTGCCGCGGCCGCCGGGCGCGTCGGCGAGGTCGTCTCCGTGCATGTCATCCCGCGCCCACATGCGGATCTGGCCGTACTGATGAACAAAGACGGAGCCCAGTGAGCTTTGCGCACTCGTGTGCGAGTGCTCCCCGGGCCCGGAGAACGATGCGGCAGATGAGCGGGCCGTGAGCATGATGCAGCCGGCGCAGCTCGAGCTGCGCACCTATACGTTTCTCGACCGTATGCAGCCGCAATACGCGGCGTTCATTGGTACGGTCGTGAACGGCGATATCCCGATCGCGGGAATGGCGCAACTGTTCATCGAAGTGGCGCCGGGTAATGCCATCTTTCGGGTCGCCGACATAGCCTTGAAGTCGGCCGACGTGCGCCCCGGAGTGCAAATCGTCGAGCGCGAATTCGGCGTCCTGGAGATTCATTCGACCAGTCTGGAGGCGGTGCGCGCGGCCGGCGAAGCGGTGCTGGTCGAGCTCGGTCTGGACGAAAGCAGTCGGATCAAGCCGACGGTTGTCTCGAGCCAGATCATCACCAATGTGGATCCCTATCAAGCACAGCTCATCAACAAGTTCCGCCGCGGAGCGATGCTCGTGCCCGGCCAGACAATGCTGGTCCTGGAGACATCACCCGCGGCGTACGTGTCGTTGGCGGCCAATGAGGCAGAGAAGGCGGCGCAGATCAATGTGGTCAACGTCAACAATATCGGTCGCTTCGGGCGCATGTTTCTGGCCGGGGATACATCGCACGTCCAGATGGCGCGCGACGCGGCGGTCGCGGCGGTGAACGCGCTCAGCGGACGCGCGGGGTAAAAGAACATGTCGAACGTGATCAGCGTGCGCGACGTCGAAGACGCGGCGGCACGTGGCGACAAGCGCCTGAGCGTGCCCAAGGGCAGCGTTGTGACGCCCTCTGCGCGGGACCGTGCGAAGGACCTCGGCGTGGAGTTGGCGATTGGCGTTGCGCATCCGGCGAACGTTACGCACCCCTCACCCGCGCTCCGCGCGGCCTCTCCCCCGAGGGGCGAGGCGGTGCAAGACGGGACAATCCAGGGCCGCATCGTCGGCACCACCGAGATCCAGGCAGCGATTGGCGCCGGAGTGCGGCGTGTGACGGTCGCGCCAGGCGCATGGGTGACCCGAGCCGCGCGCCACCTGGCGGAGCTCAACGGCATCGTCATCTCGAGCGAGAGTGCAACGAACGGCGTGCTCGTGAATCCACTCCAGCACGGCGGCGCCGTCACCCGCGAAGGCTCCGGCGTAGTGCGCGAGGGCGGTCAGCCGATCGGCGGTGAGCACTTCCCCGGCAGCCTGCCCACACTCCCAAAAGTCGGCCGCCCGGACGGGACTGAGCCCAGCGTCGATCCCGTCACGCTCGATTTGATCGAGCATGCGCTGAAGAATCTCCGGGCGGAAATGGACGCGGTGCTCTTTCGTACGGCGATGTCGCCGGGCATCCGCGAGCAACATGACGCGTTCCCGCTGGTCGCCGACCCCGATGGCAAGATGGTCGTCGGCCAGTTCGGGTCGTTCATCCCCGGCTTTCTCGCCGGTTACTCAGGCACGCTCGACGACGGCGACATCATCCTGCTCAACGATCCGTACTCGTGCAATGGCGCTATCTCGCACCTGAACGACTGGCTCGTTCTGTTACCGATCTACGTCAACGATCGGCTGACCGGTTGGGCGAGCATGTTCGGGCACATGTCGGACGTGGGTGGTGCCGTGCCGGGCAGCATGCCGGTTGGCGCGCGCAGCATCCACGCCGAGGGCGTGATCATCCGCCCGTTCAAGCTGTTCGAGCGCGGCACCTTGAACGCCGACGCGCTCGAGCAAGTGCTGGCCCAGGTGCGACTGCCAGACTGGAATAGAGCTGACCTGATGGGCCTCGTGGCGGCTTGCCGTCTGGCGGCGCGACGTGTCGGCGAGCTATGCGAACGGTTCGGCCAGCAAACCTACCTGGATGCGCTCGCGGCGCTGCTGGCGCGAACGCGCTCCGCGGTCGGCCAACTCATCGAACGCTACGTGCCGACGGACCAGAAGTTGACCTTCGACGATTACGTCGACGACGACGGCCTGGGCAACGGCCCGTTCCGTCTCACATGCAGCATCTGGCGCGAAGGCGAGCGAGCAATCTTCGACTGGACCGGCACCGAAGCGCAGTCGCCCGGCGCGATCAACTTCTTCTTGAACCCAGAGATGCTCAAGATGTTCGTGGGCGTGTACTTCATCATGGTCCTCGATCCGCAGATCCTGTTCAACGACGGCTACTACGACCTGATCGAGGTGCGAATTCCCGATGGCTGCCTACTGCGACCCACGTTCCCAGCGGCCGTTTCGGGCCGCACCCATGCCCTCGGCCGGGTGTTCGATGTCTTCGGCGCTGCGCTCGGCCAGCGCACGCCCGAGCTCATGACCGCGGCCGGCTTCAGCGACAGCCCACACCTGTTCTATAGCGGCACCGACCGTCAGGGCACCTGGTTCCAGCTGTACCAGATCGGTTTCGGCGGCGTGCCTGGTCGACCGGCCGGCGATGGGCTGGACGGCCACAGCCTGTGGCCCGAGTTCACCAACGTGCCGAACGAGTACCTGGAGCAGTACTACCCGCTGCGCGTCGAGCGCTACGCGGTCGTCCCTGACAGCGGCGGGCCAGGCAAACACCGTGGCGGCAATGGGATGCACGTCGAATACCAGTTCCTGGAGCCTGGCCAGGTCGCGATCCACGACGATCGCTGGCTGACTCGGCCGTGGGGCGTGCTCGGCGGCCAGCCGGCCCAGCGCAGTCGCAAAGTGCTGCGCCGCGGTGACGGCAGTTGTGTCGTTCTGCCGAGCAAAGCCGATGGCATTGCCGTGGTACCGGGCGACCGACTCGACTTCATGACCTGGGGTGGTGGCGGCTGGGGCGATCCGCTCGAGCGCGACCCGGCAATCGTCGCCCTGGACGTGCAACGAGGGCTCGTCAGTTCAGACGCAGCGCGCGCAGCCTACGGCGTCGTCCTTGCGCGCGACGGTGCCTCGGTCGACACCGCGGCCACAGAACGCCGCCGCACTCAGCTGCGTCGCACTCGCAAGCCAGCTACCTTCGACCATGGGCCGCCGCTGGCAGAGGTGCTCGAACGCTGCGCGGAGGAGACGGGCCTGCCCCGACCAAGACCGCCGTCGGAGGAAGCGCTATGACGCGACAGATCAACATCGCCGATGGCTTACGCGTCAGCGCCTTCCGCTCGCCGGCCAAAACGGCCGTCATACAAGCTGACCACGCGCTCACGTTCCGTGAGCTCGATCGACGCGCCAACCAGGTGGCCAATGCGTTGTTGGGACTCGGATTCGCGCCCGGCGACCGCGTGGGCATTCTGCTGGCCAATGTGCCCGAGTATGTCGAGCTGTACTTCGGACTCGCGCGTGCTGGGCTCGTCGCCGTACCGATGAGTTTTCGCCTGGTCGGACCTGAGATCGCCTTTCAGTTGAACGATTCCGGTGCGCGGATGGTCATTTACGCTAACGACTACGACGCCCAGGTCGAGGCCGCACGCGCCGAAGCACACGGCGTGGAGCGCTGGCTGGCGGTAGGCGAACCGTATGAGCAATTGCTGGCCGCCGCCGCCGATTCGCCGCCGTCCGTCGTCGTCGACGAGCACCAGCCGTTCTTCATCGGGTACACCTCGGGCACCACGGGCCTACCCAAAGGCGCCGTCGTGTCGCATCGCTCGCGTTCGCTGACGTTCTTCGGCATGGCCGAGGAGTACGGCTGCTACAGCGCCGAAGACGTCGGCCTGGCGACCGCGCCGCTGTATCACGGCGCGGGCATGGCGTTCGCGCTCGCCACGGTTTATTTCGGCGGCACCATCTCCTTGCTCAAGGCCTTTCAGCCGGAAGAGCTGTTACGGCGCATCGCTCATGAGCGGATCACGAATGCGTTCATGGTGCCAACCATGTTTCAGGCCGTCTTCGGCCTACCGGAGCCCACACGGCGCCAGTATGACCTGTCCGGCTTTTCAACCTGGATGTCCAACGCCGCGCCGCTCGCCCAGGCGACAAAGGAGCTCATCGTGGCCGAGTGGCCACATACTCGCCTGTTCGAGATTTACGGCTCGACCGAAGGCGGCATCGTGACCAGCCTGCGGCCCCAGGATCAATTGCGCAAGGTCCAGTGCGTTGGTCAGCCCTTTCCGATGACCGACATCAAACTGCTCGACGGCGAGGGTGTCGAAGTACCAGTTGGCGAGGTGGGCGAGCTCTTTTCACGGAGTCCGTACCTGTTCGACGGCTATCACGGCCAATCGGCAGCGACACTTGAATCCTTTCATGGTGAGTTTTTCAGCGCCGGCGACCTGGCGGTGCGCGACGACGAGAACCACTTCTACATTGTCGATCGCAAGAAGGACATGATTCTGTCGGGCGGCATCAACGTGTATCCGCGCGAGGTGGAGGAGGTGCTGTTCCGCCATCCCAACGTTGCTGACGTGGCGGTCATCGGCGTACCGGATGCCTACTGGGGTGAGTCCGTGACGGCCGTCGTGGTCGCTCGCCCGGGCTTATCGGTGACCGACCAGGACGTCGTCGCGTTTTGCGAAGGCAAACTGGCCAGCTTCAAGCATCCACGGTCCGTTGTATTTGCCGATCAACTGCCGCGCAACGCCGCCGGCAAAGTGCTCAAGCGGGTGCTACGGGAGACCTACCGGTGAACCTCTATGACTCCCCGACACAGGCGACTTACGTACGCGGCACCTTCGGCAGCCGCAGCGGCTTTGGAACTCGGCCGGGCGTGCTCGTGGTCGACTTCTGCCTGGGCATGACGGATCCCTCGTCACCGCTTGGCTCGGACATGACCGCTGCCTTGGCGGCTACTCGCCGCCTGCTCGAGGTCGCCCGTTCCCTGTCGCTTCCCGTCGTCTACACCACGGTTCGCTACGACAAAGGCTGCCCCGATGGCGGCGCCTTCCTGGACAAAGTGCCCGCGTTGCGCGTCTTCGAAGACGGCAGCCCGTGGAGTGCGATCGACGACCGCGTCGCGCCCTGTGTCGGCGAGCCCATCGTGATCAAGAAGTTCGCCAGCGCCTTTTTCGGCACCCACTGCGCCTCTTTGTTCACCAGCCACGGTGTCGACACCGTCATCGTCACCGGCTGCACCACCAGCGGCTGCGTCCGAGCCAGCGCCGTCGACGCGCTGCAGCACGGCTTCCGCGTAGTCATCCCGAAAGAATGCGTCGCCGACCGCGCGCCAGGTCCGCACGAAGCCAATCTCTTCGACCTTCAAGCTAAATATGCAGATGTGTTAGCGCTAGACGAAGTCCTCCTGGAGTTGCGCCCTCGTGCGCAAGCTCCCCCGACCCGGAGACGCTGAACGGACACGAGTGCGCTTGACCGCGCGGGACGGAGGTGCCTAGACTCGCAGCGCGGAACCTCGTTCCGCTGAACGGTACAGGGGGTACGCTCGATGACGCCCAGCCTGACGCGCCGCCGCCTGCTCGCCCGCCTGTGCCTGGTCGGCGCAACGGCTGCGATTGGTCCTTCACTCCTGGCCGCGTGCCAGGCGCCCGCCGCGGCACCTGCAGCCGCGCCAGCTCCGCCAGCCGCGAAGCCCGCAACTGCGCCAGCCGCGGCTGCGCCGACAACAGCCCCGGCGGCTGCACCCACAACCGCGCCCGCCGCGGCAACCACAGCCGCGGCTGGGCAGGCAACCGCGCCAGCCGCGAAACCTGCGTCCGCGCCAGCTACGACCAAGTCTGGCGGCGAGCTGCGTATCGATGCGCTCTCCGAGCCAACCACCGGCCTCGATCCGCTCCGCTTCAACGCCGCCGAAGGCCAGCGCATCTATCGCCAAACCCAGAGCCAGCTGCTCAAGTACAAGGAAGATAAGAGCTTCGAGGGTGATCTGGCCGCGGACGTGCCGCAGGTCAGTTCCGATCGCCTGACCTACACGTTCAAGCTCAAGAAGGGCGTCAAATGGCACGACGGCAAGCCCTTCGACAGCGCCGACGTCAAGTACACCTTCGACCAGGTGATGAACCGCGACAACCAGTCCGTGTGGCTGGCCGCGGTCGGCTTCGTCGATTCGGTCGCCGCGCCCGATGCCGAGACGTTCGTGCTCAAGCTGAAGTCGGCATTCACGCCGATCATGCACAAGTTCGCGATGATCCCGATCATCAGCTCGAAAGTGCCGTACGAGGCCAACAAGACCTACGCCGCGACGCTGATCGGGACAGGCCCGTTCAAATTTGTCGAGTTCGTGCGCGGCGACCACATCACACTCGAAAAGAATCCCGACTATTTCGTTCAGGGCAAGCCCGCGCTCGATCGCATCACCATCCGCGTCGTGCCCGAGAACGCGACACGCATCACCAACCTGCGCAACGGCACCACGCAGCTGTTGTCGGATGCACCGGCAAGCCAGCTCGAGGTCATCAAACAGACCGGCGCGAACGTGGTCGTACTGCAGAACAGCGCCACGCGCTACTACGCCTACCCGATGCTCAAGGAGGGTGAGCCGACGGCCAACGCCGACATGCGTCGCGCCATCTCGTGGGCGATCGATCGCCAGGCGATGGTTGACCAGGTGCTGGGCGGCCAGGGTGTGGCGGCGGCGACCTACCTGTCGAGCGGCAGCCAGTACTTCGACGAGAAGTTCGGTTCGGCCTTCGGCACCAAACCCGACCTGGAGAAGTCGCGCAGCTTCCTGCAGAAGGCCGGCGGCCCACCGCCGCGGCCGCTAGCGATTGTCGTCCAGAACCTGCCCGACCTGGTCGACTGCGTCACCATCCTGCAGCAAAACCTCAAGGCGGTCGGCATCGAGTCCACGATTCAGGCCGAAGAAACAGCTGCCTTCCTGCCCAAGCTGACGGGCAATATGGGCTATGACTTGATGATCATTCGTGGGCCAGTGCCCCAGGCAGCCGGCTATGGTCCTGACTACCCGTACCTCGGCCTGCTGTCGACGTCGCCCACGAACTTCAACAAGGTCAACGATCCCAAGCTGGACGACCTGCTCAAGAAGGCGGTTTCGGCGCCCGATGGGCCAGAGGCGCAGGCGGCCTGGCGCGCAGTGCAGGAGTACGACGTCGAAACGCTGCCCAACATTCAGTTCGTGACGGCGCGCAACCTCGAGGCGTTCTCGAAGAACCTG
>DASXRR010000051.1:0-43908 GCA_036506475.1 Chloroflexota bacterium | reverse complement strand
CCCCACTCCCTGATGAGCTCGCTTCGCTCGCGGAGTGAGGAATGAGGGACCCACTGCCCCACTCCCCACTCCCCACTCCCCGCTCCCTGGTGAGCTCGCTTCGCTCGCGGAGCGAGGAGTGAGGGACGCACTGCCCCACTCCCCACTCCCAACTCCCCGCTCGCTGGTGATTGGCGTGCTCGCCGTTCAGGGCGACTTCGCCGAGCACGCGGCCATGCTGCGGCGGGCCGCTGTTGCTCGCGGCGTTGCGGTGGGCGTGCGTGAGGTGCGCACGCCGCGTGACCTCGAGCAGCTCGATGGGCTGATCGTGCCCGGCGGCGAGAGCACCACGATGGGCAAGCTGCTCGTTGCCTATGGCCTGGAGGCGCCGATTCGCTCGGCGGCTGAGCGCGGCTTACCGGTGTGGGGCACGTGCGCGGGCATGATCCTACTCGCGCGCGACATCCTCGGCACACAGCCCGACGGGCGCATTGGGCTGATGGACCTGACTGTGCAGCGCAACGCCTTTGGGCGCCAGGTCGACTCGTTCGAAGTGGCCTTGCCGTTCGCTGGCATAGCCCACCCGATTCACGCCGTCTTCATCCGCGCACCGCTGGTCGAGCGCGTCGGCCCCGAAGCCGAAGCGCTGGCCACGCTGCCCGATGGCCGCGTGGTCGCCGCCCGCCAGGGCAACCTGTTGGCCACCGCGTTTCATCCCGAGCTGACGCCCGACACCTCGCTGCACGAGTGGTTCATCGAGAGCTGTCGGCAGCAGGCGGCTGGTAGCTAACAGCTACCAGCTAACAGCCGACGGCTACACTCACACCGTGGGCGGTCTCGTCCTGGCCATCGACGTTGGCAACACCAACGTCAAGCTTGGCACGTTCAGGGACCGCGAGCTAGCGGCCAACTTTCGGCTCGAGACGGATGCCCGGCGCATGCCGGACGAGTACGCGGCGGTGCTCGATTGGCTGCTGCACCGACGGGGCATGAGCTTCGAGGACATCGAGGGCGTGAGCCTGTCGAGCACGGTGCCAGCCATGGTTCCAGTGATCAAGGAGCTGGTCGCCAACTACATCCGACGCGACTGTCCGCTGGTCGAGGTCAGCGCCTTCGGCAACACGGGTGTACAGATCGCGATCGAGAACCCGCGCGAAATGGGCGCCGACCGAATCGTCGACGCGCTTGCGGCCATGGAGCTGTACCGGCTGCCCGCGATCATTGTCGACTTCGGCACCGCGACCACGTTCGACGCCGTCGATCGCAACGGCTGCTTGCTGGGTACCTCCCTCGCACCAGGCCTCAGAACGGCCATGGACGGCCTGTTCATGCGCGCCGCGCGCCTGTCACGCATCGAGCTCGAGCCGCCGACCGAGGTCATCGGTCGCACTACGGTCGCAGCCCTGCGCTCGGGCTGGGTGTACGGCTATGTTGGGCTGGTCGACGGCCTGGTCGGACGGATCAAACGCCAGCTCGGCGAGGACACGCTGGTGATCGCCACCGGCGGTCTGGCCGACTACATCGTCACCGAGACCAACGTCTTCGACGTGCATGACCCGATGCTGACGCTGAAGGGTCTGCGTCTGTACTACGAGCGCAACGTGACGTGCGCGTCCTGAACGGCAAGCGGATCACGCTCGGCGTCACCGGCAGCATCGCCGCGTTCAAAGCGGTTGGGCTGGCGAGCACGCTGCACCAGGCGGGCGCCATCGTCGACGTGGCGATGACACCCGACGCACAGCGCTTCGTGCTGCCGCTGTCGTTCCAGGCGATCACCCATCGTCCAGTGTTTGCCGACTTGTGGGCACCCGGCATGGAGACCGACATCGCCCACGTGACGCTCGGCCGCGAGAGCGACGTGATCGTCGTCGCACCGGCTACGGCGCACACGCTGGCCAAGCTGGCACACGGGCTAGCTGACGATCCTGTGTCGGTGACGGTGCTCGCGGCGCGCTGCCCGGTCATCGTGGCGCCGGCGATGGACGCGGGCATGTACACGCATCCCGCCACGGCGGCCAACGTTATGCTGCTGAAAGAACGCGGCGTCAAGGTCGTGGAGCCCGAATCGGGTCATCTGGCGAGTGGTCTGGTCGGGCTGGGCCGGCTGGCGGATCCCGACACGATCGTCGACGTCATTCGGGGAACATTGGGCACGACTGGTGACCTGATCGGCAGGCGCGTGCTGGTCACCGCGGGCGGCACGCACGAAGCCATCGACCCGGTGCGCTACATCGGCAATCACTCATCGGGCAAGATGGGCTACGCCATCGCCGAGGCCGCGCGCGATCGGGGCGCCGAGGTGGTGCTCGTGAGTGGCCCGACGGCGTTGCGCAGGCCCGGCGGCATGACGTTCGTCGGCGTCAGCAGCGCGCATGACATGCTGCGGGCGATGACGGAGCACTACCCGACGCTCGACGCGCTGCTGATGGTCGCCGCGGTCGCCGATTTCCGCGTCGGACAGCCTGCCGAGCGGAAGGTGAAGCGCGGTAAGACCGCCCTTGATCTGCACCTCGTGCCCAACCCCGACCTGATCGCGACGACCGCCGGGCTCGCGGTCGAGCCGCGCCCCATTCGCGTCGGGTTCGCCGCCGAAACAGACGATCTACAGGCCAATGCGGCCGACAAGCTGGCGCGCAAGAGCCTCGACCTGATCGTGGCCAACGACGTCGGCGGCGACGTTTTCGGCTCGGACAGCAACGAAGTCACGCTGCTGTGGGCGGATGGCCGCCGCGACCAGCTGGCGCGCATGGCCAAGACGGACGTGGCCGAGCGTGTGCTCGACGCAGTGGCAGGGTTGCTCGCCGCGCGCTAGAGGCTCGCGCACCTGACGACGTCACTGCCGACCGTCGACGCACTTGCCGTGGTCAGCAATGGGCCGCCCTGGCGGGCCGAGCCGTACACCAGCAGGTAGTCACCGTCGCGGGCGGGAGAGCCAGTCAGGCCAAGTTTCAGGTCGATCGGTCCGGAGATGCTCTGTGGCAGGGGCAGAGCCAGGCGTTGCATGCCGTGCCGGAAGGGACATGTCCAGGTGACGCGCGCACTGCCGATCTCGCCGACCAGGCCAAAGCGGGGCTGCGGGCCGCTGAAGGCCGGTTCGACCAGGGCCAGCAGCAACGTATCGCCTACCGCGGGCGTCACCCGAGTTGTCACGAACTGGTCGATGCGATACAGCGCCTGGCGGTCGTCGAACTCGACGCTCGGACGAGGCGGGAGCGCACCGAAGTGGAGCATGGCCATGGCGGCCAGGCCGACAATGAATGCCACACGTGGCCTCGCCAGCAGCAACGCAGCAAGCCACACACCGATCCACACGATGGTGCCCAGTACTGCCGCCGACAGGGTCGGCACGTTGAAACCGCCCAGGGCCAGGCGCAACAGCGAGCCGGCCACGAGGATCAGCAGCGCGCCGACGAGCCAGGTCATGGACCGCACCCGGATGCGGGCAGTTGCGCGCTCAGCGGCAGACGCTACGGTGACCACAAGTACGACCAGCGTTCGGGCTGGAACAACAACAGCTCCATGACTTTCGTGTAGCCCACCGCGTCAAGGTTGGCCAGTACCACGGCAGGCAGCAGCACGGCGCCGGCGAGGGTCGCCCGACGGACCATCGAGGCGCTCGGTACCGACACCGATGCTGCGATGCGCACCGCGGCGGCCGCGGCGAGGATGTACACGGCGGGAAAGCCGTAGCCGTACCAACGCGGGATGTGCGGCCAGGTCGACAGCATGAACAATGCTGGCCCGAAGCCAGCCACGGCCACCGCGACAAACCACACCGCTTCGGGCGAGCGCCGACGCTGCCACAGCTCCCAGATCGCCAGCAGCACCGGCCAGAACAGGAAGGCGGCGCCGATGTTCAGCGCCCCGTGCCCAGCGAGCGACAGGTACCCTTTGAGTTTGGCCACGACGCCAGTACCCGTCCGAGCGTCGTCGAACCAGGCGTACAGCGCTTCGATCGGGTGCGTCTCGTTGTGCGAATACGACGGCAGGTGCATGAGCTGCCAGTAGCCGCTCCACGCCAGGCGCGGCAGCGCGATCGCCACCAACATGACCGCCAGGGTGCGCCACGATGTGCGCCGTAGCAACCCGTAGACGACGACGAACGCGGGCAGCATGTACAGGTCGTACACGAGCAGGCCGAGACCGGCGGCGAACCCAGCCGCGGCGGCCGAGCGCAGCGGAGTGCCACGTTCGAACACGCCGAGCTGGTCGAACAGCAGTAAAGCCAGCGCGAACAGGCCGTACGAGGCGACGTAAGGCAGTGGTTGCCCCGCGAGCGCGGCAAAGGCGGGCGCGGTGCTGACCAGCAGCGCGGCTAGCACGGCGATGCGCTGGTCACTCGTGCGGCGCACAGCCAGCATGTATGTGGCGAGCGCGGCGGCGACCCAGAAGGCGATATTGATCAGCACGAAGCTGGCGTACACGCCGACGAGCGGCGCAAAGCTGGTGCCGATCAGCGAGTAGCCCGCGAAGCGGACGTAGACGTTGTCCTCAGGCGGCACGGGCACGGGCTGGCCATGCAGGAATCCGGCGAGCGAGGAGAACTGCACCGCGTCGCGATTGACGAGCACGCCGTCCACGAGGCCGGTCCAGCCGAGCGGAGTGTCCCAGAAGTAGCCCAGGCTGTACTGGGGGAGCGTAAAGCGCGTATCGGGCGATGCGGCGCCCAGGCGCAGCCCCGTTTCAACTCCGACAATGACCAGAAGCGCCAACGCGAGGAGCCAGTGGGCCCGTGTCAGTCCGAAAAGGCGTGTCATTCCGAGCCTGCGAGGTGCGCTCCCGTGCCCGGGGAAGTTCGTGCCAGACCGCCAAAGGGAAATCTCGCGCGCATGTCGCTCGCTATTGTGCGACGTTCAGCCAGGCGAGATCCCTCGCCAGCTCGGGATGACAGCTACTCCTCGTCCTCGGTTTCGGCTTCTTCGTCTTCGTTTGCTTCTTCGACGTCGTCCTCGTCCTCGAGGTCGGCGGTGCCTGGCAGCGCGCCAGCCTCGGCGGGTGGGGCTGCCACGGCGACTTCGGGTTCGTCAGGATTGATCGGCACGTCGCTCAGCAGCTCAGGGCCACCGTTGCCATCGCCGTTCGGGCTCGGCTCGAGGATCGCGATCGCCGCGACATGGTCGCCCTGATCGAGGCGCATCAGCTTCACGCCCGAGGTCAGCCGTCCGGCCTGCTCGGAGATGGTCTCGATCGCGGTGCGAATGACGATGCCGTTGGACGAGATCATCATTAGCTCTTCATCGCCGCGCACGACCCGCGCGGCGGCGACCGGGCCCGTCTTGGCGGTCGACTTGAAGGCGCGCACACCGCCGATGCCGCGCCCCTTCTGTGGGAAGGCGCTGAGCGGCGTGCGTTTGCCGTAGCCGTTGCGCGAGGCGACTAGCAGCTGGGCTTCGGGCACGACCACGTCCATGCTGGCCAGGTGATCGGTCGAGGTCAACTTGATGCCGCGCACGCCGCCGCTGATGCGACTGGCCGTACGCAGGATATCGACGGTGAAGCGCGCCGATTGGCCGCGCTCGGTAACCAGGATGATGTCGTCGCCTGCGCGGCAGTGCTTGACGTCGAGCAGCTCGTCATGTTCTTCGAGCGTCATCGCGCGCAAGCCGTTGCGGCGGACCTGGCCGAAGTCTTTGAGCGGCGATTTCTTGACCTCACCCGTGCGTGTCGCGAAGACCACGAAGTCGCTGTTTTCGAAATCCGGCGCGGCGAGGATCGCGGTCACGTTCTCGCCCGGCTCGACGTCGATGACGTTGATCAGGGGCGTGCCACGCGCGGTGCGATCGTAGCTCGGGACTTGCCACGCCTTGAGCTGGTAGGCCTTGCCCCGATCGGTGAAGAACAGGATGCTGTCGCGCGCGTTGGCGGCGACGATGTGCCGCAGCGCGTCTTCCTCACGCAGGACCTGGCCGATGATGCCGCGCCCACCGCGCCGCTGGGCGCGGTAGGTGGTGGCCGGCATGCGCTTGATGTAGTTCAGCCCGCTGATGGTGATCAGGACCTGCTCATTGGCGACGAGGTCCTCATCGGTGATCTCGCCGGCGAAGTCAGTAGTGATTTCCGTGCGGCGCGGATCGCCGAACTTCCTCTTGAGCTCGACGAGCTCCTCGCGTACGAGCGCCAGGATCTTGGGCGGATTGGCCAGCAAGTCCTCGAAATAGGCGACCCGGCGCAAGATCTCCTGGTGCTCGTCGACGATCTTCTGCCGTTCGAGGTTGGCCAGCTGACCCAGCTGCATCTCCAGAATGGCGCGCGCCTGGATCTCGGTGAGCTGGAAGCTGGCCATCAGCACCGGCCGCGCCGCCTCGCGGCTGGCCGATTGGCGAATGGTCGAGATGACCGCGTCGAGGTTGTCGAGCGCGATGACCAGACCTTCGAGGATGTGCAGCCGCTGGCGGGCTTTGGTGAGCTCGAACTGGGTGCGGCGGGTGATGACGCGCTGGCGGTAGTCGAGGAACTCGGTCAGCAGCCGCTTGAGTGGCATGAGCTGCGGCTGCCCGCCGACCAGCGCGAGCATGTTGTAACTGAACGCCTGCTGCATCGCGGTGTGCTTGTACAGGTGGTTCAGCACCGTGTGCGGATTGGCGTCGCGTTTGACCTCGATGACCAGGCGCATGCCGCGCCGATCGCTGTGGTCTTCCATGGCCGCGATGCCGTCGATCTTCTTGTCGCGCACCAGCTCGGCGATACGCTCTTGCAAGACCGCTTTGTTGACCTGGTAGGGCAGCTCGGTAACGATGATCTGGGTGCGTCCGTTAGACGTTTCTTCGAATTCGACACGCGCCCGGATGATGACCCGACCGCGGCCGGTCGCATACGCGTGTTTGATGTTGTTGATAACCAGGCCTTCGCGGTCTTTTTCCTGGCCCATGACCAGGCCACCAGTGGGAAAGTCGGGCCCTTTGATGAACTGCAGCAAATCCTCGATGCTTGCATCGGGATTATCGATCAGATGGTGCAGCGCATCGACCACTTCGCCCAGGTTGTGTGGCGGCATGTTGGTCGCCATACCGACCGCGATGCCGGCCGAGCCATTGCACAGCAGGTTCGGGAAGCGCCCTGGCAGGACCGACGGCTCATCACGCGTCCCGTCGTAATTGGGCACCATGTCGACAGTGTCCATCTCCAGGTCGGCGAGCATTTCCATCGCCAGTGGCGTGAGCCGCGCTTCGGTGTAGCGCATCGCCGCCGGCGGATCGCCGTCCACCGAACCAAAGTTGCCCTGGCCGTCGACGAGCGGGTAGCGCATGTTGAACGGTTGCGCCATGCGCACCAGCGTCGGGTACACGACCGCTTCACCATGCGGGTGGTAATTACCCGACGTATCGCCCGCGATCTTGGCGCACTTACGATAGCCGCGGTTGGGCGCCAGATTCAGGTCGTTCATGGCGACCAGAATGCGCCGCTGGGCGGGCTTCAATCCGTCGCGTACATCCGGCAGTGCACGCGCTGTGATAACGCTCATCGCGTAGTCGAGATACGAGTTGCGCATCTCGTCCTCGACTAGAATGCCGCGAATGTTGCCGATGCCTTCCGTTGCCACTAGCTTTTTCGTCTACAGTCTACCGTTTTCTCGCCACTCGCGTGAGCTTTCGCAGTGAACAAGCGCACCATCGGAAGGTAGACTGCCAGCCATGCTTGCCGCCTGGCTAGCTGCGCTGCTGCTCCTGACGGGTCAACCCGTGGACGTCGCGCTCGATCCTGGCCACAGTCGCGCCGACATTGGCGCCGCCGCCACTGGCCTACGCGAATATCGCCTGACGTTGGATTTGGCGGAGCGCGTCCGCTGGAGGTTGGAGGCCATCGGCTTGAGTGTGCGCCAGACCCGCGAAGACGACGCGCCGCTGACCGCCCTGCTGGCGCCGGGCGCGACCGACGACATCCGCCTCGAGCAGGAGGCCCGCATCGCCGCGGGCATGCCTGCCCGGATTTACGTTTCGCTCCACTTCAATGGCGGACCGGTGTCACTGCGGGGCACCGAGACCTACTTCAACCCTGACCGCGGTGACGACTGGCCACTGGCCGACGCATTGCAGCGCAACGTGGTGGCCAGCGTGGGCTCGGTCGATCGCGGCGTACGCAGCGACCTGGTGGCGGGCAAACCGTACGGCCATTTCTTCTCGCTGCGTGGCCCGGTGCCCAGCGCGCTGGTCGAAAACCTGTTTCTGTCGAATCCACAGGACGCGGCGCTGTTACGCGACGACGCGACGCTGGACCTGCTGGCTGACGGCGTGGCTCAGGGAATCTTGGAATACCTGGCCGGCGCGGGCGACTGAGTCCCGAGCACGTCCTGTGCGCGCAGACCGAGCACGACCAGCATCGCCTCGAGGACGATGTGGCCCCCCATCTTGCTCTTGCCAACGCGCCGATCGACGAACACGATCGGCACCTCGGCAGTACCGAAGCCAGCCTTGTAGCACCGGTAATTCATCTCGACCTGGAACGCGTAGCCATTCGAGCGCACGCTCTGCAACTCGAGCGTCTGCAGCACGCGCCGGCTGAAGCACTTGAAGCCACTGGTCAGGTCGTTGACCGGGATACCCAGGATGACGCGCGCGTAGATCGAGCCGCCGCGACTGATGAACGTGCGCAGGAAAGACCAGTTGCGTGTCCCGCCATTCGGCACCCAGCGCGAGCCGACGGCCACGTCGGCGCGGCCGCTGGCGACGGCCGCGCGCAGCCTGACCAGGTCGGCCGGGTCATGCGAGAAGTCGGCATCCATCTCGAAGATGTACGCGTAATCTCGTGCCAGGCCCCACAGGAAGCCTTCGATATACGCCGTGCCCAGGCCCAGCTTGCCCGCGCGGTGCATGACGTGGACACGCTCGGGCTGCTCGCCCGCAAGTCGATCGGCGATCGCGCCGCTGCCGTCGGGCGAGTTGTCGTCGACGACGAGCACCTCGAAATCGGCCGCCTGGCTCAGGATGGCGGCGACGATCTGCTCGAGGTTTTCGCGCTCGTTGTAGGTCGGCAGGATGACCAGCGACGGCCCGATCGAGCTGGTCTCCGCGGCCGCCGGTGGCGCCTCAGGCACGGTGGCAGGCACGGCTTCGTACTTGAGGATACGTGATCGGTACGCGCCGGGTTCCCGCTCTGCCTTGACACCCTTTCGACGGGTCCGCATAGTGAGCGCCAGCATTCCGGGCTGTTGACATGCGCGCATTCCGTGCTCGATGGACCGGGTATGTGGTGAGGGGGGAAGTGAACCGCGTCGGCAGGACAGCGCCGCGAGCACGGGGCCATCGACTTGACGTCCTGTATGTGCTGTTGTGCCTGGTCCTGCTGGCAGGGTGCGACCAGCGCGGGCAGCCCGCGCCCGCTCGACCGGCGCGTATCGGCGTGCTCGACAACGGCTTTGCGAATTCGACGGCTCAGCCGATCGGCGCCCTGCTCGACGGCTTGCGCGAGCATGGGCACACGGAGGGCGACAACCTGATCGTCGAGTACCGCTTCGCGGAGGGTCGCGAAGACCGACTGCCCGAGCTGGCGGCACAGTTGGCCAGCGTGCCGGTCGACGTGATCGTGACCACGACAACCCAGGCCACGCGCGCGGCGTCCGAGATCGGCACGCGCATTCCCGTCGTCTTCACCGGATTGCAGGATCCAGTCGCCGCGGGGCTCGTCGAAAGCCTGGCCAGGCCAGGCCGCGGCGCGACCGGCACGACACTGATGACGCCGCAGCTGCACGGCAAGCGTCTGCAATTGCTCAAAGACATCATCCCGGGCCTAACGCGCGTGGCCGTGATTGCCAATCCCAGCTCGGCGAGTCTCTCGTCGCTCCAGCTCGACGATGCCGCCCGGCCACTTGGGCTGGACTTGCGGCTGCTCGAGGTCAATCGACCCGACGAATTCGAGACGACGTTCGACGCAGCAGTCCGCTGGCACGCCCAAGCGCTGATGGTCCTGCCCGATGCGTTGTTTTTCAACAATCGGCCGCGGCTGATCGGGCTCGCCGCGGCGCGTTCGCTGCCCGAGATCTACTGGGCACGTGAGTTCGCCGACGAGGGCGCGCTACTGGCGTATGGCGGCAATCGGGCCGACGCATTCCGGCGCGCGGCCAGTTACGTCGACAAGATCCTGCGCGGTGCAAAGCCGGCCGATCTGCCCGTCGAACAGGCATCCCAGTTCGATTTCGTAGTCAATCTGAAGACCGCTGGGCGACTTGGCCTGAGCGCGCCGCGTGAGCTCCTGATTCAAGCGACCGACGTGGTCCGATGAGTGTCCCGACCGGAGCGCCACTGCATGGTCGTCTGTTCCGTAAGTATGTCCAGATTTTCGTCGTGCTGGTCAGCGGTGCGCTGCTGACCAGCGGTCTGCTCGAGCTGTACTTTTCCTACCGCGAAGAGCGCACGGCGCTGACGCTCGTGCAACAGGAGAAGGCGACCGCTGCTGCCGCCGAGATTGCGCACTTCGTGGACGACACACGCCGCCAACTGGAATGGACGATTCAGCCCGCGTCGGCCTTCGAACCGACCTCCAGTGCCGACCGGCGGGCCGAATACCTACGCCTGCTGCGCCGGATGCCCGCGATTACCGACGTGCGCTACGCAGATGCCGATGGCCGCGAACGTATGCGCGTCTCGCGCGTCTCGATCAACGTCGAGGACGATCTCAGCGACATGTCGCGCGAGCCGTGGTTCGTCCAAGCGCGTGACGGCCGGCCGTATTTCGGGCCGGTGTATTTCCAAAGTGAGTCCGAGCCGTACATGCGGATCTCGCTGCGCGACAGTAGCTCCGGTGGTGTGGTCGCGGCCGAAGTCAACTTGAAGTTCATCTGGGACGTCGTCTCGCGCATGAGGGTCGGTCATGCTGGGTACGCGTACGTGGTCGACGGCGAAGGGACGCTGGTTGCCCACCCGGATATCGGGCGCGTCCTGCAGCGGACGAACGTGTCGGACACGCCACAGTTCGCGTCGGCTCGACTCGAAACAGGCCGCGCAGGCGACGACCGCCCGGGCCTGGACGTCGCCTCGACCCTGGGCGACGGGCAGGTGCTGACCGCATACGATCGGATCAAGCCGCTCGGCTGGTGGGTCTTCGTCGATCAGCCACTCACGGAGGCATTCGCACCGCTGTACGCGTCGCTGGCGCGCACGGTGCTGCTGCTGGTGGTCGGCTTGATTCTCTCAGTTGGCGCGAGCCTGATTCTGGCGCGGCGCATGGTTACGCCCATTCAGGCGCTGCAGGTTGGCGCGGCCCTGGTCGGCACCGGCGCCCTCGACCAGCGCATCACGGTGCGAACCGGTGACGAGCTCGAGGAGTTGGCGAACGAATTCAATCACATGGCCGATCAGCTGCGCGCCTCGTACGCGCAGCTCGAGCACAAGGTTCACGAGCGTACTGCTGAGCTGGCCACGGCGTTTCAGGACCTGGCGGCTACGAGTCGCCAGCTGCAGACCGCCAATCAGCACAAATCCGAGTTCCTGGCCAACATGTCGCACGAGCTGCGCACGCCGCTCAACGCGATCATCGGCTTCTCGGAAATGCTCAGCGAGGGCATGCTGGGCGGTCTCGAAGAGCGCCAGCGGGATTACGTCAATGACATCCTGGCTTCAGGGCGCCATCTGCTGGCCCTGATCAACGACATTCTGGACCTGTCGAAAGTCGAAGCAGGCCGAACGGAGCTCGAGCTACGTGAGGTCTCGGTGCAGCATGTCCTGGAGGACGCGTTCACAATCGTGCGCGCCTGGTCCATTCGTCAGGGGCTGACTCTGCGCATGGACCTCCCGCCCGACCTCGGCACGCTCCACGTCGACGAGCGCAAGATCACGCAAGTCATGTTCAACTTGCTGTCGAACGCATTGCGCTTCACGCCGCGCGGCGGCAGCGTCGAGGTCCGCGCGCACCGCGATACGCAGCTAGAAGCGATCGTCGTGTACGTCCGCGACACGGGCGTGGGCATCCAACCCGAGGACCAGCTGCGTATCTTCGACGAGTTCTATCAGGCCGCACACAAGCCGGAGCGGACGCACGAAGGGACCGGGCTTGGTCTGGCGCTGGCCAAGAAATTCGTCGAGCTGCATGGTGGGCGGCTGTGGGTCGAAAGCCGGCCCGGGCAGGGCAGCACATTCGCGTTCAGCCTGCCGCTGCATCCGCACGCGGTCCAGACACCGCCGGTCGCGCAGTCCAACGTCGAGGCGCCCATACCGGGCGGCGCGGCCCGCTGAGTCGCATGTCAGGCGAGCTGATCCTGATCGTCGAAGACAATCCGCGCAACCTGAAGCTCGTCCGCGATTTGCTGCGGCTGCACGGATTCAAAACCATCGAGGCAGCGACTGGTGCCCAGGCGATCGCTCTCGCGCAGGACCAGGAACCGCGGCTCGTGCTGCTCGACATCCAGCTGCCCGACCTCGATGGAGCAAGTGTGTTGGCCGCACTGCGCAGCCACGACCGCACAGCGGGCCTCGCCGTTGTCGCATTGACGGCGTTCGCGATGCACGGTGACCGCGAACGATTTCTGGCAGCGGGCTTCGACGGCTACCTGGCCAAACCGATCTCGGTCAAGACCTTTGCTGGCGAGATAGGCGCGTTATGCGCGCAGCTCGGCTCGAAAGGGTTGACCTGAGTGGAACAGCCTTCGACGATCCTGGCGGTGGACGATAACCCCATCAACCTGCGCCTGCTGACCGCCATCCTGGGAAGCGACGGGTATGAAGTGTTGCTTGCGAACTCGGGCATGGAGGCGCTCGAACGAATCGCGCTGTACGCGCCGGATCTGGTGCTGCTGGACGTCGTGATGCCGCACATCGACGGCTATGAGGTGTGCCGCCGCGTTCGGGCGGAGCCGACGACGCGCTTCCTGCCGATCATCATGATCACGGCGTTCGAGGAACAAGAGCGGCTGAACGCACTCGAAGCAGGCGCGGACGACTTCGTCCATCGACCGATCAAGAGGGCTGAGCTGCTCACTCGCGTCCGCTCGCTGGTACGCCTGAAGCACTACCAGGATCAGATCGAGCGGCAGGCAGAGCAGCTGCGGCAGATGAACGACAGTCTCGAGCAGCGCGTTGCCGACCAGGTCGAGCAGATCGAACGCCTGAGCCGGCTGCGCCGTTTCCTGGCACCGCAGGTTGCCGAGTTAGTGATCGCCTCGCGCGAGGCAGCTGTACTCCACAGCCATCGGCGTGAGATCGGCGTTGTGTGTTGTGGCCTGGCCGGCTTCAGCGAAGTTGCCGAAGTCGCCGAGCCTGAGGTGGTGCTCGGTGTGCTACAGGAGATGTACACCGTCCTGGGCGAGATCGCGCATGAATTCGAAGGCACTGTCGGCGACTTCACCGAGGCCGGCTTGCTCGTGTTGTTCAACGACCCCCTGCCCACGCCAGCGCCTGCCCTGCAAGCTGCGCGGATGGCGCTCAAGATGCGCGAGCGCATGCGTCCAGTGGCGTCTCGCTGGCGCCGACGTGGGCTGCGCCTCGACTTTCGCGCAGGCATCGACCTGGGCTTCGCCAGCCTGGGCAGGATTGGCTTCGCCGGTCGCGAGGATTACGCCGCGGTCGGTCGCGTCGTTCGGGTTGCGGCGCGCCTGTACGAGCGAGCTCAAGCCGATCAGATCCTGGCCAGTGAACGGGTCAGCGCTGAGATTACGGACGGCATTGTGAGCGGGCCACAGGTTGCGCTCGAGCTCGATGGACTGCCCACGCCCGTCCTGGCAAGCGCGCTCGAAGGGGAACGCGTTGCGCCGCGGCCCGAGCTAAGCGCGCGGGAGCAGGAAGTCGCGACGCTCGTCGCCCGAGGCATGACCAATCGACAGATCGCCGAGCACCTGGTGGTATCGGAACGCACCGTAGAAACGCACCTCGAGCGGATCTTCGCCAAATTGGACCTCCACGCACGAGCCCAGCTCGCAAGCTGGGCCAGTGCGCACGGGCTGGTCCTTGCCAGCCCGAGCTAGTTCCCAAAGTCGTATTCGTAGACCAGGTGGTCGAAGCTCGCCCCGTAGAGACGCAGCCGACCATCATTGCGACCCACGCCGAGGTGGAACCCATAGAGATAGCCAGTGCCGCCGCCGAGCGAGCTCGTTGTCCAGGCTCCGCTGACAAAGGTGTGCTCGCGTACCGCACCATCAGCCGCCGAGGTGTAGACGCGCAGCACGCCATCACCACGACCATCAGCCACGTTGGCATGGATCATCGTGGCGGCGATCGGCGTGCCGGCGAGCGCGGACGCCCACGCCGAGCCGGACCAGGTGAACTCGCGCAGCTCGCCATTGGCGGTTGCCGAGTAGACCCGCTGGGTGCCGTCGTTGCGGCCCGGACCAACGCTCACGTTGCGCACGTCGCCGCGGTCGCCCATGGCGTCGAGCGCCCAGGCGCCCGCCGCGTAGCTGCCCTCGTACGTTCCGCTGTTGGTCGTCGCCACGTAGAGGTAGTTGGTCGAACCGCCGCGTCCAGGTCCGATCCACACACCGTGCGCCAGACCTGACGGAATCGACCCGACCGTTACTGCGCTCCAGGCGCTGCCTGACCATGTGTATTCCATGGTGTACCGATCGCGCGTGGCGTACAGGCGATTGACGCCGTCGTTGCGGCCCGCGCCAACCGCGGCATGCGTGCAGTAGCCGATGGCGCTGCCGACAGTCGACTGCGCCCAGCTCGAGCTGGCATAGGTCAGCTCGTACAGCTCGCCGTCGAGACTGCAGGCATAGATTCGAGTGATGCCGTCGTTGCGGCCTGCGCCCATGCCCATGTTGTGAATCTCGCCGCCGCCGGGCGAGCCACCAATGTCGACTCCCTGGCCCCAGCCGCTGCCGGTCCACGAAAACTCCTGGACGCGGCCGGTATCGACCGTGCCCACGTACACGCGGTTGACCCCATCGTTCCGCCCGGGGCCCACGAGCGCCGAGTTGTTCTGGGTGCCGGTCGTGCCAATGGCATCGACTGACCAGACCCGACCGGCGCGCACGCCGAGCGTGATAGGCGTCGAGCGGGACAGCGGGCCAGCGCTGCCGACGACGAGCAGCTGGTAGGTGCCCTGGGCCGCGCTGGCCAGGGCGGTGACCGTTATGAGGCTGGACTGTGACGAAGTGAGTGGTTGCGGGCTGTAGGTCGCCGTGACGCCGACGGGCAGCCCCGTCAGCGACAGGGACACTGGATCAGTGAATTGGTTCAGCGGCGTCAGGCGCACGTCGTAGTCGACACTCAACCCGCCCGCGGAGACGTCCTGTCCGAGCGGCGACACGGACAGTGAAAAATCCGGTTGGCTGATGACGACAAGCGTCACAACCTGAGAGTGGCTGACGCTCTCCGCAGTGGCGCCCAGCGTGATGGGATAACTGCCCGCGGCAGCGGTCCCGTCGCCCGTCAAGATCAGCGTCGAGGTTCCTTCGTGAGGCAGTGGGTTAGGGGTAAACACGCCCTGCACGCCGGATGGCAGCCCGGTGACCCACAGACCAATGCTCGCTGGGCTGAATCCGCCGGTCATCTCGAGCGTCGCGCTGTATTGGACGTTGCCGGTCAGGCCCATGGTCATCGACGCTGGCGACGCGCTGAACATGAAGTCCGGGGTGCCGCTGTCGAGCACCAGCGAGTCGAAGTTGGTATTCCAGCCGTTCGAGCTCGACAGTGTCACGCGGGCACACGCCGCCGCCCAGCCGGATGTGATGGTGATCGTCTGGCGCGCCGCGAGCGTGACCTGGCGGGTCGCCTGTCCAACGCAGGCGAGGCTCACCGTGCTCGTCGTGTTGCCGCCGTTGTACGCATCGATCTGCACCAAACGTCGCGGACTCAGGAAGGTGAAGCTGGCGCTGGTCGGGCCGGCCCCGCTGAAGCCAATGCTGTTGGTGCGGAATGAGCCCCACGGGCCGGACAGGTACCAGGCGTTGGAGCCCCAGTCGATCAACGCGCTCGGGTACTGGCCATTGAGTGTGCGATTGGGATTGCCGAGCTCGTCGAAGGTGACAGTCTGCGTGCCGCTTCCCGCGGGCACGGGCGTTGCTGTCGCGGTCGGGAGCGGCGTTGGCGTGAAGGTCGGAACTCTCGTGGCGGTAGCGGTTGGCGTCAGCGTCGGCGTGGCCGTCGGCGTGCCCGGCGTCGAGCCACCCACGGCAACGACCTCGATCGCACTGACTGCCGCGTGGGTGACTACGCCTGTGAAGTCGATCGACAGCACGCCGTCTAAGACGTTGGTCGTGAAGACGCTGTCCAGAGCGGTGTTGGCGCCGACCCGCGCAAAGATGTCGAAGTTCTGCACGACTGGCGCACCTTCGACGGCGACGTTGAAGACGCGCCGACCAATACCAAACGCGCCCGGATAGATCTCGGCGAAGCGCACCCGCACCTGGTAGGCACCATTGGGCACGTCGAACTGATAGGCGAACGAGCCGGCGTGGCGGTTGGTCTGGAACAGCGGCCCGTCCGGGGTTCCGGCAATCGCCGCGCCAGTCGCATAGGGGTCGCCGGTGGTGTAGCCGAAGCCGCCGGGCGTGTAGGCCCGGTCAGCCGACCAGGTGTTGGCAGAGCTATCCACGAAACTCGACGTGCTGCCAGCGCGCACGCGTTGGCTATAGGCCGCCTGAACGCGCGGCGGCGGCGCGCCGAGGTAAACGAGCATGGCCAAGACGGCGAGTAAGGCGCCGTAAGTAAGGGGTCGAATTCGCGTGCAAGCCGAGCGCATCAGGAACCTCGCGCCACAAGGGCAGGGAATAGCCGCACGCTAGGTCCGTCCCTCGCTGCCGACTGTCGGGACGTTCCCCGAACCTGGTACCCAAGGTGTCCACTAGTGCAAGCGCTGCCAGAAGGCGCCAGTCCATTCCACGGTCTCGATTGGCTCGTCGATGCCGTACTCGGCACGAAAATCGTGGACGGCCGCGCGGCAGTTGGGCAGGACGTAGTCGTCGACGATCAGGTAGCCGCCGACCGAGAGCCGCGGGTACAGCGCGCACAGTGCCTCCATGGTCGACTCGTACATGTCGCCGTCGAGGCGGAGCACAGCCAACCGATCGATTGGCGCGCTGGGCAGCGTGTCGCGGAACCAGCCGACCAGGAAGCGCACCTGGTCGTCGAGCAGTTCATAGCGTTCGAAATTGCGCCGCACCTCGGCGAGCGAGACCTTCATCAGGTCGAGCTTCCAGAAGCCGTCCCCGTCGTCTAGCGGATAGCGCCGCGGGTCGGGGCGTGGTTGGCCCTGAAACGAATCCGCGGCCCAGACGCGACGCTCGGTGTCGCCGTACACCTTGAGGATCGCGCGCATGAGAATCGCTGCGCCCCCACGCCACACCCCGGTCTCGATCAGGTCGCCCGGCACGCCCTGGCGGAGCACGTCCTCGACGCAGTGCTGCAGGTGCGAGAGCCGGTTCAGGCCGATCATGGTTTCGGCCTCGGCCGGGAAATCGGCGCCGCGGGCGCGGTCTTCAGTGCTGACCGACAGCTCGCGGGCCAGCACGAGATGACGTGCCCGAAGCGCATGGGCGAGGGGTCGGTACACCGCGCCGCTCAGCCCGCGGCGGGGGCTGAGGACGCGCAAACGCTCGGGAAAGATGTAGCGCGTGAGACACATCTTGAGCAGGTCGAGATAGAGCGCCTCGGTCGTCGCTGGAGTGGCGGTACGGTTCATGGCGCCCAGAATCGGCAGCGCCCTCGCGAACGCATGTCGGGAGGATCCCCGAATCCCGGTACCTCACGTGAGCGGCATAATGGCCGCCATGACGACTGCTGTGCGCTGCGGCACGCTCATCGACGGCACTGGCGCCGAACCAGTCCGCGGGGCTGTTCTCGTCTTTGAAGGTGACACGATCACCGCGCTGGATAGGAATGGCAGCGTGCCGAGCGGAGCCGAGGTCATCGACGCCGGGCACCTGACGGTGATGCCCGGCATGATCGACTGCCACGTCCACCTGGCGTCATCGACGTGGGGTGTCCAGGAGCGACTGTTGACGCCGTACAGCCTGCTCATCGCGCACGCGCTGAACAACGCGCGCATCACCCTCGAGGCGGGCTTCACCAGCGTGCGCGATGCCGCGGGCACCCCGCGGGGCGTGAAAATGGCCATCGAGCAGGGACTGTTTCCAGGCCCCAGAATGCGCATTGCCGTCTCGGCGCTGTCGCAGACCGGTGGGCACGGCGACTCGACCATGCCCAATGGCGCCAACATTCGCACGTCGTCCGAACTGCCGATGACGGTCGTGGACGGCGTCGAAGGCGTGCGCCGAGCATCACGCGAAGTGCTCCGCGCGGGTGCCGACCAGATCAAGGTGCACACCAGCGGCGGGGTAATGTCGCCCAACGACGAGCCCGGCGCGACCGGGTTCTCGCCCGATGAGATCGCCACGATCGTCTATGAAGCGCGTGCGCAGGGCAAGACCGTGATGGCCCACGCGCAGGCGACCCAGGGCATCAAGAACGCGGTGCTGGGCGGCATCGACTCGATCGAGCACGGCATCTATCTCGACGAGGAAGTCATCGAGGCCATGAAGCAGCGCGGGACGTTCTTCGTGCCGACGCTGGTCGCGCCGTTGTGGGTCATGCGCCGCGCCGAGAAGGATCCGGCATCGGTGCCGCCGTATGCGCTGCGCAAAGCGCGCGAGGTGGCCGGCGCTCACGAGGCGAGCTTCCGGCTGGCCGTTGAACGTGGCGTGCGCATCGCCATGGGCACCGATACCGGCGTCGGGCCGCACGGCACCAACGCCGAGGAGCTCGAGCGCATGGTCGGCGGTGGCATGACGCCGCTGCAGGCCATCGTCGCGACCACTCGGACGGCGGCCGAATGCGCGCGCCTGGCGCATCTGACGGGCACGCTCGAGGTTGGTAAGCGGGCGGACCTGCTGGGCGTAGACGGCGATCCCATCGCCGATATCGCGGTGCTGCAGAACAAGGACAAGCTGGCGCTGATCGTCAAAGACGGCAGCGCGTTCAAGAATCTGCTGGTGGCTACGCCGGCCGTGGTATGACCGTCGTCAGCCCGCTGCCAGTGACGTTCGACGTCGATGGCCCGGTCCAGGCCGAGGTGTTCGTGGTCTGGCTGAACGGTGACCGACTCGAGCTGAGCGGGCCATGTGGCGCCGCGCCGTGGTACATCGAAGTCAATCGCGGCGACGACCCGGTCCAGGTGGTTGCCCGTCTTGCCGCGCAGGTGCTTGGCCCACCGCGGCTGGTCCACTCGACGTCCTGGCGGCGCGCGCGTGACGCGGTCATTCTGACGTTTGCCGTGGTTGTGGACCACGTGGCTGGTATGGCCAGCGTGCCGGTCGACCGTGCCGACCTGGCCCGTTCCAGCGCCACGGCTGCGCCACGCGAGATCGCCTACGCCCAGGTGCTGGAGCACGGCTTACGGCACCTGGCGTGGTTGGCTCGTGACGACCCGGTGGTCTCTAGCGAGCTGTCCGTGGCCTGGCATACCGTGTTAGCCGGGTATGTGCCCGAGCCATTCAGAGGATTGAGCGAATGAAGCGGGTCAAATGCGCGTGCGGCTGGGAGATCGTGGGCACCGAAGATGAGGTCGTCCCGGCGGTGATCGAGCACGGCGAGAAGTTCCACAACATGCGCGCCACGCGCGAGGACGTGCTCGCGTCGCTGGAGGCGGCCGAGGCCGATTAGTCAGGCTCCTGCGACAGCACGGCGCGGGCGGCTTCGCTGCCCATCGGATAGGTGCGCTTGGCCAGCACGCCGACGGCGATCAGGCCCAGATAGAAGATGATGACCAACGGCCACACCAGCGCGCCGGGGACGGGCCCGAGGTGAGCGTCGGCGATCAGGTCGGTCGTAGCACCGCCGGTGATCTGGATCTTGGCCACCCAGGTCACCAATACCGCCAGGTAGATCCACAGGTAGTTGCGCCGCAGGCGCCAGCCGAGCGCACCCATCATCGCCACCGAGGGATACGAAAACGGCGTTTGCAGCGCCTCGATCAGCGCGCGCCGCCACTCGCGCGCGACCGCCTGGCCAAGCACCTCGGGGTAGAAGTAATGCTCCAGCAGCAGCACCCGATAGCGCGCCGCCTCGTACGCCTGAAAGCGCCGTGCCTCGACCAGCAGGAAGAAGAGATTGACGAACATCAGGAAGACGAACGCGGCGTGCGGAATGAGCGGGTTGCCGACCGAGAACGTGGTCACCAGGGCGGACGAGGTGATCGCCCAGTTGGTGGTGGTGTCGAGTCGCTGACGGTAGGCGACCATGCGCCCGACCTCGGCGCGGTAAAGGTGAATCAGCGCCTGCAGCGCACCCGGCGACAGCGGCTCGCTCGCCGAAGGCGGCAGTTGATCGGTCGGCAGCGCGATCAAAGCGGGTGGCGGGCGATCCATCAATGTTCTATTGTGCGGTCCAGCCAACACGTCCGAAAAATTCAAGCATCGAACATGCGTTCTACGTTACAACTGTGCGCATGACCAGCCACTGTGAGTGCCGCCCACGGCGGGCTGCCCACGGGTTCCGAGTTGCGTGCCTGGAACCTTCAGCGCTGCCCACGCGCAATGCGCTGGTCGCTGGAACACGGCCGGCAGACCGGCAAGGTTCGGCAGGCGATGTAGCGCGCCGCGCTGCTGCCGTCTGGCGGAATGCAAATTCGAGTGCAACCGCGGATGCGCTCCGCGGGTCTCTAGCGTGGGACGAGCAGCCATGAAGGATGCCTTGCAGCACTTCAGCGCCGCCACGCGCGACTGGTTCGCGGCCACGTTCGCGGCGCCGACGCCGGCCCAGGTCGAGGGCTGGCAAGCGATCAGCCGTGGCCAGCACGCGCTGATCGCAGCGCCAACGGGCTCGGGCAAGACGCTGGCGGCATTCCTGTGGTGCCTGGATCAACTGGCCAGTCAGCCCATCCCGAGCGAGGCCAAACAGCGCTGCCGCGTGCTGTACGTCTCGCCGCTGAAGGCGCTCGCGCATGACGTCGAGCGCAACCTCAAGGCGCCGCTGGTCGGCATTCGCCTGGCTGCCCAGCGCCGCGGCGACCCGCCGCCGGAGATCACCCTCGCCCTGCGCACCGGCGACACGTCGTCTCAGGATCGGCGTGACATTGCGCGCACGCCGCCGGACATCCTGATCACCACGCCCGAGTCACTGTATCTGCTGCTGACGTCGCAAGCCGAAGAGATCCTGCACTCCGTACGTTGGGTGATCGTCGACGAGATCCACTCGGTCGCGGGCACCAAGCGCGGCGCGCACCTGGCGCTGTCGCTCGAGCGCCTGGAGCAAGTCGTCCAGGGCCCACTACAAAGGATTGGTCTGTCGGCCACGCAGCGGCCGATGGACGAGATCGGTCGCTTCCTGGGCGGCGTCGATCGGCCCGTGACACTGGTCGACGTGGGCCAGCGCAAACGGATGGATCTGGAAGTAGTGGTCCCGCTGGAGGACATGGAGCACCCGGACCGGGTCGAGCAGCCGATCAGCGGCTCGGTGCTCGCGCCTGAGGCGCGGACCTCGATTTGGCCATCGATTTACCCGCGCCTGGTCGAGCTGATCAGGGCCCAGCGCTCGACGCTCATCTTCGTCAACAGCCGCCGCCTGGCCGAGCGCCTGGCGCAGCGGCTGAACGAATTGGCCGAGGTAGACGAGCCCGATGGGCCGCCACTGGTGCGCGCGCACCACGGCTCGATCTCACGCGAACAGCGCTTATCGGTTGAGGAAGCGCTGAAAGCAGGCACACTGCGCGGACTGGTCGCGACGAGCTCGCTCGAGCTAGGTATTGACATGGGCGCGATCGACCTGGTCGTACAGGTTGAGTCGCCCACGTCCGTGGCCAGTGGCATGCAGCGCATCGGCCGTGCCGGGCACACGGTCGACGCGATCAGCTCGGGCAAGATCTTTCCCAAGTACCGCGGCGACCTGCTCGAGGCGGCGGTGGTGGTGCGGCGCATGCTCGATGGGCAGATCGAAAGCACGCGCGTGCCGCGCAACCCGCTCGACGTGCTGGCCCAGCAGATCGTAGCCATGTGCGCTCTGCGACCATGGCCGGTCGATCAGCTGTTCGAGGTGTGCCGGCGCGCGTACAACTTCGCCACCCTGCCGCGCACGCTGTTCGAAGGTGTGCTGGACATGCTGGCCGGGCGTTACCCGTCCGACGAGTTTTCGAACTTGAAGGCGCGCGTGGTGTGGGACCGTGTGGCCGGCACGATCGCCTCGCGTGGCGATGCGCGCGTGGTGGCGGTGACCAGCGGCGGCACGATTCCCGAGCGCGGGCTGTACAGCGTGTTTCTGGGTGAGGGCGGGCCGCGGGTGGGCGAGCTCGACGAAGAGATGGTGTACGAGAGTCGCCCGGGCGAGACGTTCGTGCTGGGTGCCAGCACGTGGCGCATCGAGCGCATCACCCCCCAGCAGGTGATCGTTTCGCCCGCGCCAGGCGAGCCGGGCAAGACGCCGTTCTGGCACGGCGATGCGGTTGGGCGGCCGATCGAGCTTGGCCGCGCGCTGGGCGAGTTTTCGCGGCGCGTGGTGGCTATGGACGAGGAGCAAGCGCTGCTCACGCTCCACAACGACCATCAGCTCGACGCGCTCGCGGCGCGCAACCTGCTGGCGTATCTCGCCGAGCAGAAGGACACCACCGGCGCGGTGCCGAGCGACCGCACGGTCGTGGTCGAGCGCTTCCGCGACGAGCTGGGCGATTGGCGTGTGTGCGTCCTCACGCCGTTCGGCGGGCGCGTGCATGCGCCGTGGGCGCTGGCGATTGGCGCCGCGATACGGGAGCGGCTGGGCACTGACCTGTACGCCATCTGGACCGACGACGGCATTGCCTTGCGCCTGCCTGAAGGGCTCGAGGATGGGCCCATCGTCGATCTGCTGTTCCCTGATCCGGACGCGGCCGAGGACCTGGTGGTCAAGGAGCTGGGCGGCTCGGCGTTGTTCGCGGCTCGGTTCCGCGAAAATGCCGCGCGGGCGCTGTTGCTGCCACGCCGTCGCGGCGACGCGCGGACGCCGCTGTGGCAGATGCGCCAGCGGGCCTCGGATCTGCTGGCCGTGGCGAGCCGCTTCGGGTCATTTCCGATCCTGCTCGAGACGTACCGCGAGTGTCTGCAGGACGTGTTCGACCTGACCGCGCTGCAGGAGGTGCTGCGCGGCATTCAGCAGCGCCAGATCCGGATCACCTCGGTCGAGACGGCATCGGCGTCGCCGTTCGCGCGGTCGCTGATGTTCGACTACATCGCCGAGTTCATGTACGAGGGCGATGCGCCGCTGGCCGAAAAGCGCGCCCAGGCGCTGGCGTTGGATCGCGAACGGCTGCGCGAGCTGCTGGGCCAGGAAGAGCTGCGCGAGCTCCTCGATCCGACCGCGCTACAGGAGCTCGAGCTGGAGCTGCAGTGGCTGGCCGAACGACGGGTGCGGACCAAGGACCAGCTGCACGACCTGCTGCGACGATTGGGCGATCTATCGTCGGCGGAAGTCGAGCAGCGAGCTGATGGCGACGCGGCGCGCTGGTTGCACGAGCTTGAGACGGAGCGCCGCGCGGTGCGCGTGCGCATCGGTGGCGACGAGCGCTGGCTGGCGGTCGAAGACGTGGCGCGTTATCGGGACGCGCTCGGCGCGCAACCGCCACGCGGGGTGCCCGACGTGTTTCTCGAGCCGTCGACGGATGCGCTGGATAGCCTGCTGGTGCGCTGGGCGCGCACGCATGCGCCGTTTACGGCGTCCGATCCGGCCGCGCGCTGGGCGGCCCCCGCGGCACTTGTCAACGACGCGCTGCGGCGGCTCGAAGAAGCGGGCACCGTCCTGCGCGGCGAATTTCGGCCTGGCGGCACCGACCGCGAATGGTGCGATCCCGACGTGCTGCGTTCGCTGCGGCGGCGCTCACTGGCCCGCCTGCGGCGCGAGGTCGAGCCGGTGCCGAGCGCGGCACTCGCTCGGTTCCTGCCGTCGTGGCAGGGCGTGGGCGGCGAGTCGGGTAGCCTCGAGCGTCTGTTCGAAGTCGTGTCGCAGCTCGAGGGTGTCTTCTTGCCGTGGTCGATCTACGAACGCGACGTGCTGGCGGCGCGCGTGCGCGGCTACCAGCCGCGGCTACTCGACGAGCTGTGCGCGGGCGGCGAAGTGGTGTGGGTCGGGCGCGGCTCGTTGGGTGGCGAAGATGGCCGGGTGGCCCTGTTCCGGCGCGACAAGCTGGCCTTGCTGGCGCCGATAACGCCCGAGGAGCCGCCGAGCGAGCCGATCCACCAGCGCATTCGGGAGCATCTCACGGCACGTGGCGCATCGTTTTTCCGCGACATCTTCACGGCGGTGGGCGGGCCAACCGACACGCTGGTGCTCGATGCGTTATGGGATCTCGTGTGGTCCGGAGAGATCACCAACGACACGTTGACGCCGCTGCGTCTGCGCCTGCTGCGCAAGGCACGCGTGCGCCGGCCGGGGCTCGTGACGCGCACCGGTCCGCCCGAAGCCGCCGGCCGCTGGTCGCTCGTGCCGCTTGCGGCGTCGAGCACGGAACGCGCACATGCGCTGGCCGTGTCGCTGCTCGAGCGCTACGGCGTGGTCACACGCGAGTCGGTGCTGGGCGAAGGTGTCCCGGGCGGTTTTGCCGCCGTCTATCCCGTATTGCGCGCGATGGAGGAGGCGGGCAAGATTCGGCGCGGCTACTTCGTCGAGGGCCTGGGAGCGGCCCAATTCGCTTTGCCCGGCGCGGTCGATCGCTTGCGCGCCGAGCGCTCTGTGCCTGACAGCCCGCTGGTGCATGTGCTGGCCGCGGCTGATCCGG
Organism: Chloroflexota bacterium; assembly: GCA_036506475.1. Taxonomy (GTDB): domain Bacteria; phylum Chloroflexota; class UBA6077; order UBA6077; family CF-72; genus CF-72. The sequence continues at coordinate 19,329 of DASXRR010000051.1, read as the reverse complement.
CCAATCCGTATGGGGCGAGTCTGGCCTGGCCCAAAAAGGTGCAGCGCGTCGCGGGCGCCTACGTAGTCCTGACCAATGGCGAGCCAGCACTGTACGTCGAGCGCAGCCGCAAGGGCCTGGTCACCCTGCCCGCTTTAGACCAGTACGCGGGTGTCGCGTTGAGCGCACTGCGCAGCCTGGCGGAAAACGCACAGCGGCGCGAGTTGAGCCTCGAACGGATCGACGGCGAGGCCGTGCTGAGCTCACCGTTGCGGCCGGCTCTGGAACAGGCGGGCTTTGCGCGCGAATACCTCGGGTTGACGCTGCGCGTGGGTGGCTTAGCGCACCCACAGGCGCGGAGTGCCTGAAGGGGACACGATCTTCAAAACGGCCGCGGCACTGCGGCCACTCCTCGTTGGCCGTCAGGTGTTGAAGGCCCAGGCGCGGCAGCCCGGCCCGCAGATTCAGCGCGTCGTGGGCGCGTCTGTGACGTCCATCGAGCCGATCGGCAAGCACCTGGTCATCCGCTTCAGCAACGGTCTGGCCTTGCATTCGCATCTGCGTATGACTGGCGCCTGGCATCGCTACGCCCCAGGCGAACGCTGGAAGTTGCCGGCCTGGCAAGCTCGGGTCGTGCTCGAGGTGCCCGAGCATGTCGTGGTGTGTTTCCACGCACCCGTCATGGAGCTCATGGAGGACCGCGCGGTCGTGGTGCATCCTGGACTGACGAAGCTCGGGCCTGACCTCTTGGCGGCTGCCTTCGATGCCTCGGAAGCCTTTGGCCGCTTGCGCGCGCTCGGCGCCGTCGAGATTGCCGAAGCTCTGCTCAATCAGCGCAATCTGGCCGGCATCGGCAACGTCTTCAAAAGCGAAATCCTGTTCTTAGAAGGCATCAATCCCTGGACCCACACTGCTGCCGTAAGCGATGCCCAGTTACGGTCAGTCCTCTCTACCGCGGAACGCCTGCTGAAGACGAACGTCGCCCCCGGCTCCCCCGGCCGCATCACCACGCGCGACGCGCGCTCCGCCCGCGGCAGCCCCGTCTGGGTCTACGGCCGGTCCAACCGGCCCTGCTTCCGCTGCCGCACCCCCATTCGCTCCGCCCGCCAGGGCCAGCTCAACCGCACCACTTACTGGTGCCCCACCTGCCAGCCTGTGCTGGCCTGAGCTTCTCGGTCTACGTCCTCGCCAGTCATGCGCGCGTCCTGTACACGGGCGTGACCAATAACCTCGAGCGCCGCGTCTTCGAGCACCGCGCTGGCGCTATTCCAGGCTTCACGTCGAAGTACAACGTTCATCGGCTGGTCTACTTCGAGGACACGGAGGACCTGCTCGCCGCGATGGCACGGGAGAAGCAGATCAAGGCGTGGACGCGCGCGAAGCGCGTAGCACTCATCGAGTCGATGAATCCAACCTGGCAGGACCTTGCCGCCGACTGGTTCGACGCACCCTCGCTGTCATTCGTGGCACGCCTCAGGGTCACAGCGCAGGTGCATCATGCGGCGCCCTGAACGGCCCAACATCGACGGCAGACGGCCGGTTGGCGGCAGAAAGTTGACAGTCGACCTCAGACGGCAGACGGCAGACCCCAGGCCCATGGCTAGAACTTCGCGAGCTCCAGAATGGCGCCGTATTGCTCGTCGGTAAGGGCTACTACGCTCAGGCGGCCGAATTTCACCAGTGGGCTGTCAGCGAAGCGTGGGTCGGCTTTGATCTGGTCCAGGCGGACGGGTTGCGGGAGGCGCTCGCCGGCCTGGACGTCGATGACGATGATGCGCGCGTCGTCAGCGTTGGGGTCGGGGTAGGCGGTGCGCACCACGCGCGCGAGACCTACGGCTTGCTTTTCGCCACCGGTGTGGTAGATGACGCACGTCTCGCCCTCGCGGGCGGACTTCATGTTGAACAGCGCCATGGGATTACGCACGCCGTCCCATGGCTCGACGCCGCGCGCGACGAGGTCGTCGAAGCTGAAGTCACCGGGCTCAGTCTTCAAGAGCCAAACCGTCATGGCGCGCCGCGAGCGATAGGCAAGTCGTCGCGACCGCCCCACTCTTCCCAGGAGCCATCGTAGACGCGCACGTGCTCGTAGCCCAGGCGCGACAAGACCAACGCGGTGTGGGCAGCGCGGACTCCGCCGTGGCAGTAGACAATGACGTCCTTGTCAGGCGTCACGCCAGCGTCGGCAAAGCGTGCGGCGATCTCAGCTGAAGGGCGGAAGGAGCGGTCGCCAGACCAGTTCAGATTGTCGGTCCACAGCATCCACTGCGCCCACGGGATGTGGCCACCGTGTTTGGAACGGGCCTCCTCGCCGGTGAACTCAGTCATGCGCCGCACGTCGAGCAAAACCGCGCCAGGCCAATCGCGTAGCCGCAGCACATCGTCGGCGGAAGCAAGCACCCCCGGCTGTTCGGCGCCCGTACAGAAGGACCCAGGGGGAGGCGCGGGTTCGTTCCCAGAATAGACGGGCCGCTGCTCGAGCTGCCATTTGGTCCAGCCGCCTTCGAGCAGGCGCACGTTGTCGTTGCCGAAATGGCGCAGGATCAGCCACAGGCGGCTGACCTGGTGTCCGCCCTCCTCGTCGTAGCCAACGATCACCGTATCGTTGGCCACGCCCAGCCGACGCATCGACGCTTCGAGCGCAGCGGCGGACGGGGCCATGTACTGCAAGCCGTCGCGCGGCTCCGAGATGTCGTGCGTCCAGTCCAGGTACAGCGCGCCAGGGATATGCGACTGCTCGTAGTCATGACGCGCCCGGGCAGGCGCGTCGAAGTCGTAGCGACAGTCGAAGATGCGTACTTGCGTGTCAGAGAGGTGATCCGCCAGCCAGGAAGTACTGACCAGGGGGTCGGTCATACCTTCTCGTGCGTCCACGATGGCGGATCACTGGCCGGGAAGGACTCTTGCGATTCTTCCGTCACGCGGTCGCCTTGGGCGGTCTGATCGCGCCCGCCCTGTTCGGCTTTGGGTGTGGCGGCCACGGAGATGCGATGCGGCTGCGTCGGCTGCACCTTGGGCAGCGTCAGCACCAGCACGCCGTGCTCAATTTTGGCCGCGGCCTTGTCGCTGCTCACTTGCGAGGGCAGGGTAATCGTTCGCGACAGCATGCCGCTGCGCTGCTCGCGCATGAGCCAGTTTTCGCCACGCTGCTCCTCGCTACGGCGCACTTCGGCGCGCACGGTAAGTCGCTCGCCTTGCACGATGATCTCGACGTCGTCAGGCTCCACGCCAGGGATCGCGGCGTGTACCTCGAAGGCATCGTCGCGCTCCAAGACGTCCATGGGGATCGAGTCGGCTCGGATGTTCGACAGCAGTTGACCTGTGCCGCTGATGCTTTGCTGCAGCAGGCGATCCATCGATTCGCGCAAGGTCATCATCTCTCGGAATGGGTCCCATCGGTCCATACCCATTGGAGCGCTCTCCTTTTGACACCACTGTACGCTAGTGCGCCGATGCAATTTGGCTTTGTGTTACCTGGCGGGACTGCATCGGAGCAGTTGGAGCTCGCGATGCTAGCCGAGGACGCGGGCTGGGATGGGCTCTTCGTTTTTGAGTCGAATTACGGCGTGGATCCGTGGACGCTCCTGGCGGCAATTGCCCAGCGCACCCGTCGTATTCGACTGGGCACGATGCTCACGCCGCTGCCCTGGCGTCGACCATGGAAGTTGGCCAGCCAGGTCGCGACGCTCGACCAGCTGTCGAACGGTCGAGCCATCCTGGCCGTCGGTCTGGGCGCGGTCGATGCGGAGCTGGGCAGCACCGGTGAAGAGACCGATCGGCGCACGCGAGCAGAGAGACTGGACGAAGGGATCGACCTGATCCGTGGCTTATGGAATGGGCGCATGCACTTTGCAGGTCGTCACTACAACGTGCAGATGGAGGTGCGCCAGGACTTCGCTGTTGCGTGCAAACCCGTCCAGGAGCGCATTCCGATCTGGGTTGTCGGCGCCTGGCCACGGGCCAGGTCGATGCAGCGCGTGCTGCGCTGCGATGGGCTGCTGCCGAACGTCGAGTCCACCGAGGGATTCGGACGAGCGACACCGGACGATGTCCGAGCAATGCGGGCGTGGCTGGTCGAGCACGGGGCGACCCGGCCCGACTTTGACATTGTTTCCGAAGGCGAGACACCCACTGACGATGCGTCGGCGGCGGCCGAGCAGGTGCGGCCGTTCGCCGAGGCGAGCAGCACGTGGTGGCTCGAGACGCGCTGGATGACGTCGGCGAGCGAACGGCTGGCGGAGGTTCGCGCGCGCCTCGAGGCGGGTCCGCCACGCGTCTAAGTGCTCTTTACGGTTCTTACGGTTCTTGGGGTTCTTAGGGTTCTTAGGGTTCTTAGGGTTCTTTGAGAGCGTTCTTAGTGGTAGTTCGGCGCACTTTCGCTACCATAGATCGGTTAAAGGAGAACCCATGGACCCCGATCGAGCCGACCGGCCTACCTTTAGCCGTCGGGCCTTACTCTTAGGTGCTCTGGGTGCGACCACCGCCAGCGTACTCGCGGCTTGCGCGCAACCGGCTGCAACGCCGACATCTGCGCCCGCCGCGCCGACCGCCGCACCTGCAGCCAAGCCGACCACCGCCCCGGCCGCGTCGCCGGCCGCCGCGGCTTCACCATCTGCTGCCGCGTCACCCGCGGCCTCACCAGCCGCCAAGCCGGCTGCCAGCCCCGCTGTCGTAGCGTCGCCCTCACCGGCCGGCGCCGCGGCGACCACGTTCACGCTGAACAATCCGCCAGCGGTCGCCAATGCGGCAGCGGCCAAGGCGTTCGCGGCCCAGAAGGTCACGTACTACGGCGACGGCGTTGGACTGGGCAACGACATCGACAAGGCGCTCGCCAATCGCTTCCAGCAGGACACCGGCATCGCCATCACGGTCATTCCGCGACCGCAGAGCGCCACCGACACGTTCTCGCAGTATCAGCGCTTCTTCCAGGGCCAGTCGGCCGATATCGACGTGATGATGCTCGACGTCATCTGGCCGGGCTCGCTGGCAGCGCACCTAGTCGATCTCGGGCCGAAGCTGGGCGATGCCGCCAAGCAGCACTACCCGGGCATTGTCGAGAACAACACCGTCAACGGTGCGCTGGTCGGCATCCCGTGGTTCGGCGACTTCGGCATGCTCTACTACCGCACCGACCTGATGCAGAAGTACAGCATCAGCGCACCACCCAAGACCTGGGACGAGCTGGAGCAGCAGGCGACCAAGATCATCGACGGCGAGAAAGCCGCCAACCCCAATTTCGCCGGTTTTGTCTATCAGGGCAACGCCTACGAAGGCTTGACGTGCGACGCGCTGGAGTGGCTCGCGTCGTCTGGCGGTGGGACGATCGTCGATTCGAGCAACAAGGTCAGCCTCAATAATCCACAGGCGGTGGCCATTCTGAACAAGGTCAAGGGCTGGGTTGGCACTGTCTCACCACGTGGTGTGACGAGCTACCAGGAGGAGGAGGCGCGCAACGCCTTCCAGAGTGGCAACGCGGCCTTCATGCGCAACTGGCCGTACGCGTATGCCGCGGGCGTCAAGGACGACTCACCCGTCAAGGGCAAGTTCGACGTGGCGCCGCTGCCCGCGCAGCCTGGGTCGAAGCCCTCGGGCACCGTTGGTGGCTGGCAGCTGGCCGTTTCGAAGTACTCCAAGGCCATTGACGCGAGCATCGAGTTCGTGCGCTATGCCACCAGTCCTGAGATCGAGACGTATCGCGCCGTTGTGGGCACGTTCGTCCCGACCATTCCCGCGGTGGCCGAGCGGCCCGAGGTGCTGACGGCCATGCCCTTCTTGAAGAACCTTGCCTCGGTGGAGCGTGTCACGCGGCCGTCGCGTGCGCTCGGCGAGCGGTACAACGAGGGCTCCACAGCGTTCTTCCAGGGCGTCAATCAGATTCTCAACGGACAGGACGCCGCGGCGATCCTGCCCAACGTCGAGCGGCAGATCACGCGCCTGCTCGGCTGACGCCACCGCCGCTAGCGCGGCATCGCCATTCGGAAGGGCGGTGTCGCGCTGGTTGCGTCGTCCGAGGTCCTCGCCGCTGCGCGGCCGCGTTCCAGCGCAGAGCGCTTCGTAGCGAAGTAGTGCATGCCGGCGCTATGGCCCTCGGCGGGTCCTCGCCGCTGCGCGGCCGCGTTCCGGCGCAGAGCGCTTCGTAGCGAACTGGTGCATGCCGGCGCTATGGCCCTCGGCGGGTCCTCGCCGCTGCGCGGCCGCGTTCCGGCGCGGGGTGCTTCGTAGACAACTGGTGCATGCCGGCGCTATGGCCCTCGGCGGGTCCTCGCCGCTGCACGGCGCGTTCCGGCGCGCGAGGTGGGGCACACCCGGAACGCCCAACACCTCTACGCGTTGCGTATCTGGGAGGCGCCGCGCAGCGGCGAGGATGGCTCACATGGCGTCCGGCAACGCCAGGCACGGCACGAGGTTGGCCACCTCGCATACGCCCAATGTCGCACGCGTGCGTATCTGGGAGGCGCCGCGCAGTGGCGAGGACGGCTCACAGGTGCGTCCGGCGCGGCCCGGCACGTGTGGGCGCGCGTGGCAGGTACGGGCGGGTGGTGCCGGGTGTGGCGTGAGCAGTGATAACCTCGGCTGACGGGAGGACCACTGCTCTATGAGCGTTGAGGCTCACACCCGAGCGCGGCCGGCGTCGGTCACCGCGCCTCGCGTCTCGAGCGACCTCGTGCGCCGCCAGACCCGGCTGGCGTGGATGCTCCTGGCGCCGTCGTTGCTGGTTGTGGTGTTGGTCGCGATCGTGCCACTGCTGCAGACGATCTACCAGAGCCTCACCGACGCGCGCCTCGCCAGCACCCGGCCGGTCCAATTCATCGCCCTGCGCAACTTCGCCGACCTGCTGACTGACGCGCAATTTCTGAACTCGATCAAAGTGACCGTGCTGTTCACCATCCTGACGGTCATCTTCGAGTTCTTGCTCGGCCTGCTGATCGCCCTGGTCGTCAACTCCAACTTCAAAGGCCGTGGCCCAATGCGCGCCGCGATGCTCGTGCCGTGGGCGATTCCGACGGTCGTGTCGGCGCAGATGTGGAAGTGGATGTACCACGACATTTACGGCGTCGTAAACGATCTGCTGGTCAACAAGATCCACCTGCTGCCCGGCAACGTCGCCTGGATCGCCGATCCAGCGACCGCGGTTCCGGCCATCGCCGCCGTGGACATCTGGAAAACGACGCCGTTCATGGCCTTGCTGCTGCTGGCTGGCTTGCAGGTCATTCCAGGCGACATCTACGAGGCCGCCGACGTCGACGGCGCCAATCCGTTCCAGCAGTTCTGGCGGCTCACGTTACCGCTGTTGCGACCAGCCATTCTGGTCGCGTTGATCTTCCGCACGCTCGATTCGTTGCGCGTGTTCGACGTTTTCTACGTCATGTTTGGCAACCGCGCCGATACGCAAACAATGGCCGTGTATGACCAGCAGGTGATTACCGCTTTTTCAGATCTGGGATATGGCGGCGCAATCAGCGTGGCGATATTCCTGATAATAGGCATCTTTGTCGTCGCATACGTCACGTTCTTGAAGGTAGAACGAACATGACCAAGGCTCAGCGTCGTCTCAGTGGACGCGTCCTCTTTTACCTGCTGTTGCTGGTTATCTTTGTCTACATTACCTTCCCGTTCTATTGGGCCGTACGCTCGTCGGTCACCCCAAACAACGAGCTATTCACTACGCCAGTGCGGTACTGGCCAGCCAATCCCACGCTCGCGCACTATCAGACGGTGCTGACCGATAACAAGTTCCTGCAAGCGCTGGTCAACTCGACCTTCGTCGCGGTATCAGTCACGGTTCTTTCGCTGATCGTCGGCGTCCTTGGCTCGTACGCGCTTGGCCGCTTTCGCTTCCAGGGCCGGTTGCCGATCATGTACCTGATTCTGTCGATGACGATGTTTCCGCAGATCGCAGTACTCGGCGCGCTGTTTCAGCGGGTCACGCAGTTCGGCCTGTACAACCAGCTGCTGGCGCTGATCCTGACTTATCTGATCTTTACGTTGCCGTTCACGGTGTGGGTACTGACCAGCTTCTTCGAGGCCATGCCCAAAGACCTGGAGGAGGCCGCTTACGTCGACGGCTGCACGCCGCTGCAGACGATGTACATGGTCATGCTGCCGCTGGTCGCGCCGGGCCTGGTGACGACCGGTCTGCTGGCGTTCATCGGCGCCTGGAACGAGTTCCTGTTCGCGCTCTCGTTCATCCAAACCCCTGACAAATACACGGTGCCGCTGGCACTGGTGACGTTCGCAGTCTCGACCGCGGGCGGGTTCGAGATACCGTGGGGCCCGATTCAGGCGGCCACGATCATTGTCACCGTGCCGTTGATCGTGCTCACGTTGATTTTCCAGCGCCGCATCCTGGCCGGTCTCACGGCCGGCGCGGTCAAGGGCTGAGTCCGGCCTGCCACAGACCAGCGTCCTGTTCATCACCTGCCACGACCTCGGGCAGCACCTGGGCTGCTACGGCCAGGGCTCGGTGTCGTCGCCGGCGCTCGATGCGCTTGCCGCCGGCGGCACACGCTTCGACAAGAGCTTTTGTACGGCGCCGCAGTGCAGTCCGAGCCGCGCGGCGCTCCATACGGGACGTTACCCGCACAGTACGGGCGTCCTGGGCCTGGCGCACCAGCCGTTCGGCTGGCGCATCGACCCACGCGAGCGACACCTCGCGCACATCCTGCGCGACATGGGCTATCGCACATCCCTGATCGGGATGCAGCACCTGGTCGAGCGCGGCTCTGAGCTGGAGCTCGGCTATCAGCAGGTCACACCGGTCCAGCCCGCGTACGACGAGGCGGACGTGGCGATCGCGCAGCTACGCGAGCTGAACGGTAGCGAGCAGCCCTTTTACCTGGAGGTCGGGTTCGAAGAGCCGCACCGGCCGTACGACTTTGGCGGTGCTGCGCCAGACAGCTCACGCGGTGTCGCGGTCCCACCTTATTTGCCTGATACCTCGGCATCGCATGAGGATTTCGCGGCGCTACAAGGGGCGATTCGGCAGATGGATACCGCCGTTGGCCGAATTCTGACCGAGGTGGACAGCCAGGCGCTGGTGGTGTTCGTGACTGACCACGGGCTGGCGATGCCGCGCGCGAAATGCACGCTGTACGACCCGGGCATTGAAGTGGCATTGCTGATGCGTGGTCCAGGCATTGGCGCTGGACGCGTCGTCTCTGAGCTCATCAGCAATGTGGACGTGGCTCCGACACTGTTGGAGGCCCTGCGCCTGCCGAGTGAACCGTCCATGCATGGTCAGAGTTTCTGGCCGCTACTTCAGGGTCTGGACTACGTGCCGCGTACAGCGGTCTTCGCCGAGAAGACCTATCACTCGGCGTATGAGCCCATGCGGGCCATTAGGACCGAGAGCCACAAGCTGATTGGGAACCTCGAGGTCGGGCCGCGCTTCGACGTCGCGGGCGACATCATCACCAGCCCGATCTACCCACAGATGATTCCGCGGCTGCTGGGCACTCGGCCACCGCTCGAGCTGTACGACCTGCAGGCTGACCCGTGGGAAGAGACGAATCTGGCCGACCTGCCCGAGATGGCCACACTCCAGGCGAGTTTGCGGCAGCGACTGCTACGCTGGATGGAAGAGACCGACGACCCGCTGCTGCGGGGCCCAGTCACCTCACCCTATCTGGCTCACGCGCTCGCGCGCCTGCGCGACGCGTAGCTTCTGGCACATTCGCTGCTGCTGGGATGTTTGCTTCGCCAATGCGGATTTTCCGTGGACTTCTCGTGCTGCTGATTGTTGGCTGTCAGGGACAAGCGCCGACACCTACAGTGGCGCCGGCGCAGGTGGCGCCCTCGCCGAGCCCGGTGGCCGCGAAACCCTCGCCCAGCCCCGGGCTGGCGGTCCCCTCGCCTAGCCCGGTAGCCTCGCCGTCGCCCAGTCCGTCGCCCGTTGCGCGCGCTGGACTGCAGCTCGACGACTATCCGTTCGCGGTCATAATCGACAACATCGCCGAGGCGCGACCGCACTTCGGGCTCGGGGCAGCCGACGTGGTCTACGAGGCACCGGCCGAAGCTGGCATCCCGCGGCTGATGCCCATTTTTCTCCGCGCGGGCGGTGACACCAGTCGAATCGGCCCAGTGCGCAGCGCGCGTCACTACTTCGTCTATCTCGCCAACGAGTACCGCGCGCCACTGGTCCACATCGGTTCCTCGCCGCAGGGTTTCGACGCGCTGAGCGTGACCGGCCTGAGTGACCTCGACGAGTCGCGCGGCGATGGCGGCTTCAGCCGCGACCCGAACCGCCAGGCACCGCATAACGCATTCGTCAGCACGACGTCAGTGCGCGAAGTGTTACGGTCGCGCGGCGGTCCGATCCGGGCCAGTGCCGGACCGCTCAGCTTCGGCGACTTTCGGCCTGGCGCGCAGCCCGCGACGACGGTCAAGATTCCCTATCCGGGCCCCGAGGGGTACAGCGTCCAGTACACGTACAACCCTGGCTCGACACTCTACGAGCGCATCATGGATGGCCAGCCCCACAAAGACGGGTCGACTGGCCAGCAGTACACGGCGACGTCGATCGTCGTGCAGTTCGCGACCGTGGTGCCGATTCCCAACGACGAGGCCCTGCGCGTCGACGTCGGTCTGGTCGGCAGCGGCAAGGGCATCTTGATAGCCGCGGGCACGCAGGTCCCGTTACAGTGGAGCAGAGCCAGCGTGCGCGACGCGACGCAATTCACGCGCGCAGACGGGGCACCCTTCCTCCTGCCCGCGGGCCAGGTCTGGATGCAAATCGTGCCGCTCGAAGCGGAGGTGTCCGTTTCGTAGTGATTCACGCCACGAACGCGTGGAACCCGACGGGACACAACTTGCTGAACGTCCCGAACACACGGCTGTACTACGTGCACCTCGAGGCACTCAGTGGGGCGCGGACGTACGTCTTTCTGGGAGCGCAGCAACATCTGACCTTCGTAGGCGACCTCGATGGCCACGTTCCGCCTGAAGAGCTGCGGGAACGCATGCTGCATGAGGCCCACCTCTATCCACACCTTGTGGATGCCGCGTGATGCACAGCGACGGATCCGTTGTCGCAATCGACCTGGGCGGCACCAAGGCGCTCGCGGGTCTGGTCGAGCCAGATGGCAGCGTGCGCTCGCGTGTGTGGCTGCCGAGTCGGGACCTGGTGGGTCGCCCGGCCGAGCTGCTCGATCGCCTGGCCGAGGGGGCCGTTCAGGCGGCCGACGCGGCTGGGGTGGCGTTCACCGCTATCGGGGCTATCGGGGTGTGTGTGCCGGGGCCGCTGGACGGCTCGCGCTCCGTTGTCGCCATGGCGCCGAATCTGGGCTGGCTCAACCTCGCGGTTCGCCCGGAGATGGAACGGCGTCTGCCAGGCAAGCACATCTTTCTCGAGAACGACGTGCGCGCCGCTGCCCTGGGTGAGCACGTGCTGGGCGCCGGGCGAGGCTACGATTCGATGCTGGCAGTCTTTGTCGGCTCGGGCGTAGGTGGCGGCATCGTCATCGGTGGCAAGCTGTACCACGGCGCGCACGGTGGCGCAGGCGAGATCGGCCACATGACGCTTCGCTCGGCCGGGCCACGCTGTGGGTGCGGACGGGCCGGCTGTTTCGAAGCGATGGCCGCGCGCGGGGCGGTCACACGTTATGTCATTCAGGACGCGCGCCGAGGTCGCGCGACAGTGCTCAGCGAGCTCTTGAATGGCCAGCTCGAGGCATTGACCAGCCGCGATCTGGCCCAGGCCATCGCGCGCGACGATGCGGTCGCCATCCGCGCTGCACGGCGCAGCGCGCGCTACACCGGGCTCGCCGTCGGCAGCGTGATCAACCTGCTCGACCCGGCCGTGGTCGTTCTGGGCGGTGGCATCGCTGAAGCGCTCGGGCAGCGGTATGTCGACTGGGCGACCGAGATCGCGCGGCGTCAAACGCTCGCGTCCGAAGCGCGCGACGTGCCCATCGTGGCCTCGCGCCTGGGTGACGACGCCGGGCTACTCGGTGCCGCTCTGACCGCCTTTCAGGGTCTCGCGGCAAGTTGACCGTGGACAGTCCGATCGCCACGACGCTGCTGCTGGTACGGCACGCGGAAACCGAAGACAACGTCAATATGCGTTTGTCCGGCTGGACCGACACTGACCTGAGCCCACGCGGGCTCCGCCAGGTCGAAGTCCTGGCCGACCACTTCAATCGCGCGCATGGCCATGTCGAGGCCCTCTATTCAAGTCCGCTTATTCGCGCGCGCCGAACCGCCGAGGCCATCGGCGGCCTGACCGGGCACACGCCAACGCTGCTGGACGATCTGCGCGAGATGTACTTTGGCGAGCTCGACGGGCGACCGTTCGAAGAATTGCGCGAGGCGTACGCGCACTTGCTCGAAGCCGACGAGAACAGTGCGATTGAGGACTTCGTCTGGCCGAGTGGCGAGTCGCGCTCAGGGTTCAGCCAGCGCGTCCTGCGGGTCATCACGCACGTCGCCCGGCGGCACGCCGGCCAGGCCGTTGGGGTGATCACGCATGGCGGCGTGATCGCCACGCTGATGACCATTGTGCATAGCGAGTCCGCGGCGTACTGGCGCAAGTGGGTGGTGCCCAATGCGAGCCTGACCGAGGTGGTGTGGGATCCAATTGCGCACACCGGCGCGGTCCTGCGGCATGGCGATGCGACCCACCTCGAAGGCCTGCTCGAGCTCGAGCCGCGCGAAGAACCCTGACCCACCAGGGCGTACGCTCGCGCCTCATCCGCGCACAAACGGGTTGTGGGCGCGCTCGTGGCCGATCGTCGTTTCTTGCATGTGGCCCGGCAATACGCGCGTGCTATCAGGCAGGGCAAACAGGCGCTCTGAAATACTGGCCAGAATCTGCTGCGTATTGCCGCCGGGCAGATCGGTGCGGCCAATGGACTCACGGAACAGCGTATCCCCACTGAACAGCAGGCCCGCTTCGGCGGCATACAGGCACATGCTGCCGGGTGTATGGCCTGGGGTATGGATCACCCTCAGCGTGATGCCGGCTACTTCGAGATCGTCGCCCTCATCCGGGTAGGCGCTCGGCTCGGGCGCGGCCGCCACGTGCTGGCCGAGCACGCGCAACGCGGAATCGGGCAGCGCGGCCGCTATGGGCAGATCGTGGCGGTGCATCAGAAACGGCGCTTGTGAGGCATCGACGATGGCTCGTGCGGCCATGATGTGGTCCAGGTGGGCATGGCTGGCTACCACGCGCGTGATGCGCACGCCCATGTCTTTGGCGAGCGCCAGAATCTCGTCCGGCTCGTCGCCGGGATCCACGACACACGCTTCCCCACGCTGCCGCGAGCCGATGATCCAGCAGTTCTCGCGGAACAGCCCGACGACCACGCCGCGCACCTCGAGCTCAACGGCATTGCCCATCGCGAGTCAGCTTAGCCGTTCGGCAACCACTTGCCGTTGCCGGTTGCGCGCGCAGCGCGAGGACATGTGGAGGAGCGGTCCGGCACGCCCAGGTGCGCTGCAGCCGATGTTGCCGATGGCCAATACGGCCAGTATCCTTTTCGGCGCCTGGGCCGAAATAGTGGGCCCTGGCGTCAGGAAACCTTTGCACCGCCCCAAGCTGGGAGGGAAGGAGAACCTGGTATGGCTGGCGTCACGCTAGACCACATCACCAAGAAGTACGGTGAAGTCACCGCCGTCAACGATCTGAACATTCAGATCCGCGATCAGGAGTTCCTGGTCCTCGTCGGACCGTCAGGCTGCGGCAAGAGTACCGCCTTGCGCATGATCGCCGGACTCGAGGAGATCACCGGCGGCGACCTGTACATCGGCGATCGACGTGTAAACGACGTCGCACCCAAGGACCGCGACATCGCCATGGTCTTTCAGAGCTACGCGCTCTACCCGCACATGTCGGTCTACGACAACATGGCCTTCGGTCTCAAGCTGCGCAAGCGCCCCAAGGCTGAGATCGACCGCCGCGTGAAGGAAGCCGCGGAGCTGCTGGGGCTGCAGAACCTGCTCCAGCGCAAGCCGAAGCAGCTATCGGGCGGTCAGCGCCAGCGCGTGGCGCTCGGTCGTGCCATTGTGCGCGAGCCGCAGGTGTTCCTGATGGACGAGCCGCTGTCCAACCTCGACGCCAAGCTGCGCGTCGAGACGCGCGCGGGCTTGATCAAGCTGCACCAGCGGCTGCAGACGACGACGGTGTACGTGACGCACGACCAGGTTGAAGCCATGACCATGGGCCATCGCATCGCGGTCATGCGCGACGGCATCATGCAGCAGCTCGATACACCGCAGACGTTGTACGACCGCCCGGCCAACCTGTTCGTGGCTGGGTTCATCGGCACTCCCGCGATGAACTTCTTCCCCGGCCAGATGACCACCGAAGCAGGCGGCACGGACCTGTGGGTCCAGACGACCGGGCTCAAGCTCAGAGTGCCCGAAATCCTGCGCGGCAAGCTCTCGGGCCACTCCGGTCGCGAGGTGATCTTTGGCATTCGGCCAGAGCACATTCACCATCGCAACGAGGTACGCGACGCCGCCGTTGGCGCAACCGCGAACGTGAAGGTGTCCGTCGTCGAGCCGCTCGGGTCGGAGGTGTTCGCCTATCTATCGGTCGATGGGCACGAGTTCATCGCACGCATGGACGCTAGTAGCCAGCCGAAGCCCGGCGAGACGGTCGAAACCGTCTTTGACACCGATCACCTGCACGTCTTCGACAAGGACACCGAGCAGGCGCTGAGCTAACTCTTCGCTCGAGAAGCCGTTGCAGCGAGCTCCGGCTCGCTGGCGGCTGGCTCGGGCAGCTTCGCCACGGCCGTGGTGAGCTCTTCGGCTGGCGTGCCGTACACGTTCAGGCCGCAGAACGGACACATCTTCCAGCGCAGCACGAGCGGTCGCTCGCAGCGCGCGCATTGGCGCTTGAGGCGGGTCTGGCACCACGGGCAGAAGATGAACTCCGGCTCGACCCGCTGCTTGCAGACTGGGCAAGAGTTGTGGACCTGGATGCCCTGTAGGAACGCCTCTTCTTCGAGCGAGTCCTCGTACAACTGAGCCAATGTCTTGGGCGGCCGCAGGATGACGTAAATCAGCAGCCCGGGGAAGCTGAAGACGGCGACCAGCAGCGTTGCCGCGACCTGCAGAAAGATGTCAGTGGTTCGAGCGCGGATGTCACGGAACGTCCACCACACACTGGCAATCCACAGCGCCACCAGGTAGGCGGCGATGATGGTGATGCCGATACGCAGGATGCGCTCGAGCTGAGTGACAAATTCCTGCAGATCCATGGGCGCTCCTTGGCTTCGCTGACGACGAGAACCGAACCGACCGAGGCGGGGACAAGCGCAGGTCGCGTGCCAGACTCTACTGTAGGCTGAACCAACCCGGTGTGACTATGCTGCCCGCCGATACTCACACGCTCAGCGTGCGCTTGGCAGACGCCTTCAGCAGTCTCGACTGTGAGCTGTACCTGGTTGGCGGGAGCGTACGTGACACGCTGCTCGGCGCGCCCGATACCAGCGATCTCGACTTCGCCACCAACGCGCCGCCAGAGCAAACCGAGCGCGCGCTGCGCGCGGCCGGCGGCAAGGTGTTCAAGATTGGCGAGAAGTTCGGCACGATCGGCGCCGTTTTCGGCAACAAGCTCGTCGAGGTCACGACCTACCGCGCCGAGGCCTATGCGCCCGGCTCGCGCAAGCCCGCGGTGTCGTTTCGGCGCCGCCTCGAGGACGATCTGGCGCGGCGCGACTTCACGATCAATGCGCTTGCCCTCGACCTGCGCGACGGCTCGCTGCGTGACCCATTTGGCGGGCGCGACGATCTCGCCCAACGACTGGTTCGTGCCGTCGGCGACCCCGTCGATCGCTTTCGCGAGGACCCGCTGCGCCTGCTGCGAGCGGTCCGCTTCGCCTCGCGCCTGGGCTTTGAGATCGAGGCATTGACTGCGCAGGCCATTACGGCGGCTGCCAGCGCGCTGGCCAGCATCAGTCGGGAGCGGGTGCGCGACGAGTTGAACAAGCTCCTGCTCGGTCCGGCACCGGCGCGCGGTGTGTTGTTGGTCTGTGATCTTGGGCTCGCGCCGCACAGCTTGCCGGATGTGCCCAAGTTGCGCGGCATGGAGCAGGAGGCTGGCCGCCACAAGGACGTCTTTACGCACACGCTACACGTGCTGGATCGCACCCCACCGCGCCTGGCGCTGCGCTGGGCGGGGCTGCTGCACGACATCGCCAAACCAGCGACCAAGCGCATCGAGAACGGCAAAGTCACATTCCATGGACACGATCACAAAGGCGAACGCATGGCGCGGCACATCATGAGCGAGCTGCACCAGCCGGGCGAGCTAGTGGAGCGGGTCGCTCGGCTGGTCGGCCTGCACCTGCGCGCCAACGCCTATGAGGGGCTATGGACCGACAGCGCCGTGCGGCGGCTGGTGCTCGACGTGGGCGACGACCTGGTCGCAGACCTGTTGCTGCTGTCGCGTGCTGACGTGACGACGGCGCGCGCCGATCGGCGCGCGGCGATTGCGCGCAGTGTGGCCGAGCTCGAGCAGCGCATTCGCGAGCTACGCGCGCAAGAGGACATTGCCCGGCTGGCCAGCCCACTCGACGGCCTGGCGCTCATGCACTTGTTCGAGCGCGGGCCCGGGCCATGGATTCAGCCCATCAAGGACCACCTGCGTGAGCTGGTGATCGAGGGTGAGCTGGCACAGGACGACACCGCCACCGCGACACGCATCGCGCGCCAACTTTATGTCGAGCTGGGTCTCGATGCGGCGCCCTTACGCACTGGCGGCTGATCTCCGCATCTGTATACTGGCGCCGCCGTGCGTAGTGGCACGTCGACCGCTCGGCTGTCGTTCGGTTCCATCATCCCAGGCCTGATGGGCCTCGGGGTGTTTGGGTTGACCCTGGCCGCGTATACGCGCTATCTCGACACCGGCTTCGCCGCCACTGACTCGCTACCACTGGTTGAAAGCAGCCGCCTGACCGGGATCGACGACGCGCTGCGGCTTTTCGCCGGGCCCGTGATGGCCGGAACCCGTTTCGTGGTCGTCGAGATCGTCTATCGCCCGTTCGTCTCGCTGTCCTTCGGCCTGGATCACCTCGTCTGGGGCATGAACCCGTTCGGCTACCACCTGACGAATCTGGCGGTGCATCTGTGCGCCGTGCTTGGGTTATGGCTGCTGGCGCGCCGCCTTGGCATGACGTGGTGGTCGAGCCTCGCTGGGGCGGCCGTATTCTCGCTCCACCCGCTGGTCCTCGCCAGTGTTCCAGTGATCGCGCGGCGTGACAGCCTCTTCCCTGTCGCCGCGTTTGCGGGCGCGGCGGTCTGTGTACTGTCAGGCGGGGAGGCCACCGGCCGGCGGCGGCTGTTGTTGGGTGGCGGTGCCGGCGTGTTCCTGTGCATCGCGTTGCTCAGCAAGGAGTCTGCGTTTGCTGCGTTCGGGCTTCTGCCCGTGCTGCTTGTCGCCTCGGCCTGGGGCCGCGGCGCGAGCCCGCGTCAGGCGCTCAGTCGCTTGTGGATTCTGGCGCCGTTTGTCGGGTTGGCTGGGGGCCTGTTCTTGGTGCGCTGGTCGATTCTGGGCGGCTTGGGGGGCGTCATCCCCAGTGAGAACCTGCTGCTGATCGACTTCGATCGCTATGGCCAGATCGTCGGTGCATACACCCGCACGCTGTTATGGCCTTTTGCATCGTTGGCTTCATCGACGCGAGAGGTGTGGCGCATCGCGGCCGCAGCCCTCGTGGCAGGATTGGCCATCGCGATGTTATGGCTGCCGCGTCGCCAGGCCGCGGTCTTCGGAGCGGGCGTGCTGTGGGTCGTGACGTTCGGCGTGTTCTGCACGGTGCTTCGGATCGGTACGATTGCCTGGCTCGCCTACTTCGGTCTCATTGGGATCGGACTGCTATACGCCGCGGGTATTGAGGGCGCTGTGGCCCGACTACGCCAGCCGCGCGCTGAGGCGCCCTGGCACATCAATCTGGCGCGAGGCGCGTCGATCGGACTGTTGCTGGGGCTGTTCGGGTACGCCCTGACCTCGCTCTCTGCGTCGGCGCTGTTCCGTGATTACGATCAGTGGCGCCTCGCTGGCGCGACTACAAACCGGTTCATGCAGGCATTGACGACATGCGTCGCCGGTGCCCCGGACGCCAAGCGCGTGAATTTCGTATCGCTGCCTAGCGGGTTCGACGATGGACGGATCGAAACATCACTTCTGGGCGTGACGTTGCTCGAGGAGTGGACGGTGGAATCGGCGATACGCGTGGCCTTCCCAGACCGCGCACTCGTCACACATGTCTCGTCCGTTGCGACGGTTCGGGGTGCGCCGGAAACGCTTCAGTTCAGGTGCGGTTTGATCCAGGACGGCGTCGAGCTGGAGACGGTGTTTCGACCCGGCTGAAGGTGTCCCGGCGAGTCGTATGTGACCGGCGTGTAACGTTGACTCGAACCGTTTTGCATGCTACATTCACGGACGGAACTAGAGGGAACTCGGCGCGAGGCTGGGCGTCGTCAGACGCCGGACGGGATACTGCGAGCCTCCCGGTTCGCAGCGAGGCGAGGTAAAATCGTTCGCGATTGTGTAGCGTCAGTTCCCTTTCTTCCATCCGTGTGACGGCTCATCTGAGGCATCAGATGGGCCGTTTCGCTTAGTCTGAACATCGTGGCATCGTCCGCGTCTGCCAAACGCACATTGTTGTCGTTAGTGGTTGTGTTCGCATGCGCGGGGTGCGCGGGACAAACCACGGAGCCATCCCCAGTCGGGACGGCCCAGGCACAAGCCACCAGTGTCCGACGGGCCGGAGTCGCCGAAGTGCAACGCATTATCGCGGGCAGCCTCGATCCGACAGTCACGCCGCTCCCTACCGCAACCGAAGTGCCCGCGTGCGCGAGCGCAATCTGGTGGCATCAGGCGCGCGACCATGTGGGCGAGTCGCGCATCATCCAGGGTCCTGTGGTTCGCACGCGCCCAGGCGTGGGCGGATCAGTATGGCTCGATATCGGCCGAGCCTATCCGGATCCGAACGGCGTGGCGGTGCTGGTTCAGGCATCCACAGGTGCGGCATTGGCAGGCCATACCGTCTGCGTCGACGGGCGAATTGCGACGCTCACTGGGCCAACCACAATCGACGCGCGCGGAGCCGCGGGCATCCGTATCGTGAACTAGCCGCCGACGTTGCAACGAGAGGACGCAGCGCAGCTCGAGCACACGCGCCGGCGTCGGGCCCATTGGGATCGAGTCGCCCAGGCCGACCAGCGCACCAGCTTGAGTGGTGCATACCACCAACGGCTGGCGCAGGTGTACCAGTCGCTCATCCCGAGAGGGCAGCGCGTCCTGGAGCTTGGCTGCGGCGCAGGCGACTTGCTGGCTTCGCTCCGACCATCGCTAGGGGTCGGGATCGACTTCTCGGGCGAGATGCTTCACCACGCCACGTATAAGCA